>CASEHS010000001.1 GCA_949287815.1 uncultured Bacillota bacterium
AACCTTTCAAATATTTCAATTCCTTCCTCCGTCTTGTATGTGGGCTACGAAGCATTTAGCAATACCGCTTATCTTAACGATTATATAAACAATAAAATAAATAGCGAAAGCGACGGAACTCTTTACGCAGGACCTGTTCTGCTTTCCGTACATTGGTTTACAGGTACGGAATTTAGAGTTAAACCAGGAACTATTGTTATTATAGACTCTAATACAGAAAATTTACCTATAAAACCATTCTTTGATTCTTCTATAGCAAAAGGTATTACTTCAATCATCCTTCCCGATTCTCTTAAAGCAATCGGAAACAATGCGTTTAAAGAAACCGGAATCACTTCTGTTTCTTTACCCGAAGGAATTATCAGGATCGGAGACAGCGCGTTCAGTGCCTGCAAATCTCTTTCTTCTGTATCCCCCACACCCAATCTTGAAGAATTAGGACAATATGCTTTTTCAAACTGTCAACTGACGACATTTGTCCTCCCCTCATCAGTTTGGTATATCGGGGTAATGCCTTTTGCAAAAAATCCCATTGAGACATATATCGGGGTAATGCCTTTTGCAAAAAATCCCATTGAGACACTCTACTGCGAAGCGGAAAGCAAACCTTCCGGATGGCAAAACTCGTGGAATCAAACTTTTAATGCAACTTTCAACACCGTATGGGGATACAAAGGCTGAATTTGATTTATTAAAAAACATTATAGAAACAAAAAACGGCTCAGCGTATGATACGCTGAGCCGTTTTTTAAACGTTAATAAATTTTTACTCAAACAAAAAAATCAACTGTCGTTCCGGATCTGCTCGGCAATTTCTTTTCCCGCACTTGTTCCGATCCTGTCAGCCCCCGCCTCGACCATAGAGCGGAACTGCTCCGCGTTGCGGATACCGCCCGACGCTTTCACAAGGCAACTGCCTTTTACTGCCTGTTTGAGAAGTTTCACGTCCTCGATCTTTGCGCCGTCGCCGAAATAGCCCGTACTGGTCTTTACAAACGCCGCGCCCGCATCGCGCGCACAGATCGCCGCCTTCATCATTTCACTCTGCGTAAGAAGAGAGGTTTCCAAAATCACTTTTACGGGTCTTCCCTTTGCAGCTGCAACGACCTTCTTGATCTCGCGCTTGACATAAGCAAAATTACCGTTCTTTACCGCGGAAATGCAGATGACCATATCGATCTCGTCTGCACCCTCCGAAACAGCCTTTTTAGTTTCAAACACTTTTGTTTCGGTAAGATTTTCGCCCATAGGGAATCCGACCACACAAGCGATCTTTACGGCAGGCGCGTCTTTAAGGAGATTAAAACAATCCCTTACATAGACAGGCTGCACACAGACCGAACAAAAGCCGTATTCCTTGGCTTCCTCGCACAGCTTTCGGATATCCGCACGGGTAGCCGTCTGGCGAAGCAAAGTGTGATCTATCAATTTCATCAGCCTCTTTATTTCCAGAAGTTTTTTCTGTTTTTTGAATTCTTCGAACTCTTCACGTTCGGGATCGCCTGACGGCTGAATATTTGTCTCTTGTACCGTTTCTTCGGCAGGCTCTTCAACCTGCACTCGTTTTTTCTTTCCGAACATTATATACTCCTTTCCCCGCCCTCCACAAAACCGCGGATAAGCGGGCGATTTTTTACTTTCTTTTCGCTGAATGTAAACGCTTTACGGACAAGCTCAAAAGCATCTTCCGATTTTCTGTTATAAAAGACAGTCGCAAGCCTCTCGCCTTGCCTTACAAAATCACCCTGACGTTTATCAAGGACTATTCCGACCGTGTGATCGATGTCGTCCCCTTCGCGCTGTCTGCCGCCGCCCAGCATTGCACAGGCACTGCCCAACGAGAGCGCGGAAACAGTAAGATATCCGTCTTTTTGTGCCGTAACTTCAAAAATATTTTCCGCCATCGGCAAAAGAGACGCATCATAAAGCGGCGAAGCGTCCCCGCCCTGCGCGCAAATGATCTCTTCAAATTTTTTTAAAGCCGCACCCGAGCTGATCGATTGCATGACCAGCCGTTCACTCTCTTCTTTATTTATGCCTTTTGCCATTTCCAAAATCTTTGCACAATGCGCAAACGAAACTTTTGAAAGGGCATTTTGCTTTTCTCCTTTGAGAACGCGTATCGCTTCCGCAACTTCTGCGTTACAGCCAATACAATCCCCGAGCGGATAATCCATGCAAGTGATCGCGGCTGCGGTCTTTCTGCCTGCCGCAGTGCCGATCGATACCATCAGCTTTGCAAGTTTGTCGGCATCCCTTCCCGTCTTCATAAACGCGCCGTCACCGTATTTTACGTCCAGAAGAAGTATATCGGCAAAAGAAGCAAGTTTTTTGCTCATAACAGAAGACGCGATAAGCGGAATACTGTCTATGGTCGCCGTGACATCGCGGACGGCGTACATACGTTTATCGGCAGGCACCGTTTCCTGCGTCTGACCCGAAACAGCCGCTCCGATCTTTTCCACCTGTCTTGAAAACTCCTCAGCCGTAAGATCGGTACGAAAGCCTTTAAAACTTTCCAGTTTATCCAGAGTGCCGCCCGTATGACCGAGTCCCCTCCCCGAATATTTTGCGCAACAAATCCCCAAAGATGCAAGAACGGGAACAAGGATCAGCGTTGTGGAATCGGAAACGCCGCCCGTGGAATGTTTATCCGCAAAAATTTTATCCGTCGCGGGACGGGAAGCGACCTGACCGCTTTTCACCATTGCATCGGTAAGATAAAAACACTCCTCATCCGTCATACCGTTGAGAAGAACAGCCATACAAAACGCAGCGATCTGTCCGTCCGTTGCACTTGCGTCCGCGACCTTTCCGATAAAAAATCTGATTTCCTTTTCGGTCAGAACGCGCTTGTTTTTCTTTGCCTCGATCACATCATACACGCGCATACGTCAAAATCTCCCCTATCCAGACCAAAACCTCTCTTTTTCGCAACTTACATTGCTGTATAGTATAACAAAAAAAGGAGAAAGTTTTTTGTGAATCTGCTTGCATCCACCCTTTGGGGCGGACTTTATCTCGTTCTTCTTTTCGGGATTTGTTTCGGGATCGTTGTCGGCTCAAAGGCGATCCTTCTTCGCCGCGCCAGAAAAAATCAACCGCAAGTTCCCGAAAAGCCCGCTGTATCGACCGAGCCGGAAAAGCCGAAAAGGACAAATCCCGAAAAAGTTTATTACATAGTCGAAAAAAAGCGAACGAGAAAATCAAACGCAAAATACAGCGAGCCTAAAAAAATCAAATTCGAACAATGACCGTGCCAAACTTAAAATGACTTTTTAAGGCAGTTTCGTTGTTTTCTTTAATCTTTATACGCAGTGACGTTTTCGCCTTCTTCCCAAAGGCGTTCCAAATGATAAAACAGCCTCGATTCATCGTTAAAGATATGCACGATCACGTCGCCGTAATCGAGAACACCCCAACGCCCCTCTTTTGTTCCTTCCGTACGGCGGGGCTCAATCGACTCTTTGGAAAGTTTTTCTTCCAGATTATCGCAGAGCGCTTTTACCTGCGTGGCGCTATGTCCGCTCGCGACCACGAAAAAATCGCAGAGCGTCGTCTTTTCCGCAACGTCGATCATAATTATATCCGCCGCCTTTTTCGAAGAGAGAAAGGCGCAAATTTTTTTTGCAAGTTCTTCCGATTCGCGCAAGGGTTTTTCCTGAGTTTTCTTTTTCATGTTTTTCTCCTGTCGGTAAGTTCTTTATAATATTCATACGCCGCAAAGGTCAAAGGATAAATCTTTCCTTTGCTTCGTTTGAGATGCTTTATCGTAAGTTTGAGTGCAAGCCGCATACAATCGTTGAGATCGGTATCAAAAAGTTTGCGTAGTTTTTTTATCCCGGGAAAATCCCTGCCGGGTTCCAGCATATCCGATAGAAAAATCAACTTTTCTAAATCGCTCATATTGGGTCTTCCCGAAGTATGATACCTTATCGCATCGAGTACGTCCTCTTGAGAGACCCCAAATGTATGTTCCGCAACGTATGCGCCCGTATACTGGTGCAATACCTGTGAGGGCACGTCTTCGGGGGGAACAAATCCCGAAAGTTCGGAATCGTTCAGATCCATATTTTTAGCAACATCGTGAAACGCGGCAGCGCGGATAACATCGTTTTCGGCAAGTTTATATTTTGCAGAAAAGGGTGCTGCGGTAAGCGCAACGCGAAGCGTATGCTTAGCCCGCGCGGGCTTTAAATATTTGAGAGCACCCTTCACTCCGTCTATCCGATACAACTGATTCGCTTCAATATATTCTATGACGCAATCGGGCAGATAGGGTCTTAAATCCTCTCCGAATGCACAAAGCACGCGCGCTTTGGTGGAAGAAATATCGCGCCCCGTATACTCGATCACCTTGAATTTTTTATGGAAAGTTGAAAAGAACTTCAACTGTTCGAGCGCAAAATTTACCTTTTCCCCTTCCCTGTTGCAAACGACAAGATCGCAAAGGGAAAGAATGGTTTCCGGTTCTTTCCACGTATAAAAATCTTTGAGCATATCCGCCCCGACCAGAAAAAACAACTGTGCATCGGGGTATTTTTTTCTGAAATAGCCGAGAGTGATATAAGTATAACTCGTACCGCCCGCGTTGAGTTCAAAGGCGCTTACTTCGCAATTTCTGATCCCTTCAAAGGCGAGGCGTACCATATTCAGCCTGTCCTGGGGGTCGGCGTGCGCCCTGCCCTGCTTGTGCGGAGCAACAAATGCAGGCACAATGATAGTTTTATTTACGCCGAGCGAATCTATCGCCGCTTTTACCATATTGATATGTTCCGCATGAACGGGATCAAAACTCCCGCCAAAAATAGCAATCTTCATTTCCGCACGCTCATTTATGGGATATTTTTACGGTTTTCATACCGTTTTTTTTCATTTTTTTAATTATAGCACATCGGGACGCCTCTTGCAAGGTTTGAAAAAACAAAATCTGGATAAAATTATACGAAAAGATTTAAAGGGTTAGCGGCAGAATCTGCCGCAATGCCCGCGGAGGCGTCATTTGAAAAAATTTGATTTTCCGCTGTGGTCGGACACAGTATTTGTAAGTTTTATTTCTTTTTTATTCTTTTTCTGTCTTTTAAGGTTTTACCTGCCGGGACTATGGCTCACACTTGTGCTTTCGCTCGTCTTTGCTGCCGGGATAGGACTTCTTTTTCACCTTTTTCTGAAAGGCAGAAGAAGCCGCCGCTTTCAAGACGGGGAAACCAAAAAAAACGTACAGAAACTTGCCTTTCATCTCGCCATAGACGCCCCCGAAACGGAAACGGAGCGCCTTGCAAAAAGTTTATCCGTACATCTCGGCACACAGGTGACCCGTACAGGCGACAGGCTGGACACACCTTACGGAGCGTATTATCCGATGTTCTCTCTTTCACCCGTATCGGCAGATGAGATCGCAAAAGTAGTGCGCTCCGCGGGAAAGGATAAGACCGTTTGCGCCGCCACCTATACGCCCGAAGCGGAAGCCCTCGCCGACGCGTTCGGCATAAGGCTGATGGACGCAGAAAATTTATACGACCTTTTCAGCCGAACGGGAAACCTGCCCGAACAATATATGCTCCCCGAACGCAAAAGAAGCATCAGAGAAGGGATCAGACGCAGAATTAAGCGAAGCAGTTACCGCGGTTATCTTCTGGCAGGATGCCTTACCCTGCTTTTCAGTCTGTTTACATTTTTTCCCGTCTATTATATTGTGGCGGGAAGTTTAATGCTTGCCGCCGCCATACTTGTCCGTTTTTTCGGAAAAGCATAATATCTTAAAATAATTCTTTAATTCAGGATTTGCAATAAAAACATTTATTTTAAACCACGTGATCGCCTTTTTATCGCAGAATAGTCAAGTACCACCGGCTGAGCCGGTGGCTTGATTAAGCGCTTCAAGCGCATGATACCGGCGGCACTACTCGTGCTCGAATTTCCTGGCAATCGCAACATTTTTTCAGCGGCCACCTCTAGGTGGCTGCTTTTATTTGCTTTCTTTTACCGGCTCACCCGTAAACGGGTCGATGTACTCTTTCATACTCATTTGTTCGTATAGCTTATCTTCCTCCAATTGATTTGCTATATATTTCTTTATTGCCTCTTTGTTTCTCCCGCCCGTATCAACATAATAGCCCCTGCACCAAAAATGCCGATTCCCGTACTTATATTTCAGCTTGGCGAATTGGTCAAATATCATTAAACTACTCTTTCCTTTGAGTATCCCCATAAATTTACTTACACTCATTTTCGGCGGAATTGTCACTAACATATGGATATGATCTTCACACGCGTTTGCCTCTATTATTTCTACTCCTTGACATCTTTCGCATATCCTTCGCAATATCTTTCCTATTGCTTCTTTATATTTCCCGTATATGATTTGTCTACGATATTTCGGTGCAAATACAATATGGTATTGACACCGCCACTTCGTATGTGCTAAACTATCTATGTCTTTCATTAGACCTCCTGTTTTACTTTTCTTGCGATTGCCAGTCGCTCCAATTGTATTACAGGAGTTTCTTTTTTGTCCACAGTTTAAACCCTTTACCCACTCGCTCAGCGAGTGGTTGCCTTAGACAAAAGCGTACGCCCGTCGCTGCATAGTTTGCAGCGACGGGCGTAATTTCTTTTATGATATTAAAAAATTTATTTATTTTCCGCAAAGACATTTTCTTTGAGAAAGGGTTTTGCCCCTCCCGAGCGGATTTCAAAGATCAACTCATCGAGCGAAAAGACCTCTTTTGACGTCTCAACTCCCGATAAAATTTTCTGATCGGCACGATGGATATCCGAACCGCCTATCTTCAACAATCCGTATTCATCCGCAAGAACTTCCCCGAGCCGATTGCACCGATCATCCCGTGCGGAATTCGGCGTCTCTATCCCCTCGCAATCGGAAGGATAAAGTCTGATATGATCGATATACCCCGCCTCACGGAAAGGGTGCGCCTGCACACACAAAAAACCTTTCGACCGCATAAAAGCAAGCCAGCTTCGCACATCATACGCCATCATTTCGGGATGCGCTTTCAAAAAAGCCTTATCCTGCCCGTAAGAAAGAAAATCCGTACCGAGATAAGAATATTCCAAGCCGCAAAACACTTTCAGCCCCTGCTTTGTTGCTTCTTCTTTAACAAGTTCGAACCCTTTATAAAAGCCGTCTATTCTGTCCTGCCAGGAAAGTCCCGAGGAAACGGTCGTGTTTCCGTTGAGAAAATGATCGGTGACCACAATCCCGTCATATCCGTTTTCCAGATACAACCTGATCATAGTTTGCGCATCGAGGCGTGAACAGGCACTCGAATACAGGGTATGACAGTGCATTTCATAACGAAACATTTTTTTGCCTCAGAAAACGATATGATCGAAATCTTTTCTCGAAGAACGCCGATATAAAATTATCTTATGCCCTATCACCGCCACGCAATCCGCATTCAGCTTTTCCGCAAGGAGCGCACCGAGTTCTTTGGCGTCGTCTGCCGCGTTTGCAAGCACGTTGATCTTGATAAGTTCGTGCGCTTCCAACGCGTCCGAAAGTGATTTTACCATATTTTCACCCACGCCGCCCTTACCGAGTTGAGAAATGGGCTGTAAATTTGCCGCTATACTTTTCAGATTGCTTCTTTGTTTGCTTGTAAGCATCTTTTTCTCCTCAATTACTTTGGTTTTCTTCTTTCAAAAATGCAAAAATCCATTACAAAAAAATGGAATATTCCTTATAAATCAGTCTTTGAATAAAAACTCCACTTCGCCTATGACAATGGTATCGTCTTCCTGTACACCCCTCTTGCGCAACTCGCGGATCACTCCTTTATCGCGTAAGATCTTCTGGAAATAAGCCATAGAATCGGGATCGGAAAGCACCACGTTTCTTTCGAGCATATCCACAAGTCCGCCCGTTACGTACCATACGTTTTCCGTTTCGTCCTTTCCGATGACAAACTCGTTCACGTCCGCGCGCTCGTAAGCAAACTCATCGGCAGGAACGGGCTCTGCGGGCGGAAGCGTATCAAGAACTTCAAAAATACCCTCGATCAGCTCCTTTGTCCCCTCGCCTTTGATCGCCGAAATGGGATATTTTTTATATTTTCTTACCTTTTTGCGAAAATTTTTTATATTTTCTTCCGCACCGGGAATATCGCACTTATTAAACACTACGACCTGCGGCAGCGAGGCCAGTTTTTTACTGTACTGTTTGAGTTCCGCATTGATTTGTTTGAAATCCTCATACGGATCTCTGCCCTCTATGCCCGAAATGTCGACCACGTGGCAAAGCATCCTTGTTCTCTCGATATGTCTCAAAAAATCATGACCGAGCCCGGCACCTTCTGCCGCTCCCTCGATAAGCCCCGGAATATCTGCCGCAACAAAAGATTTATCGTAATATTTCACGACGCCGAGATTGGGAGAAAGGGTCGTAAAATGATAATCCGCAATTTTAGGTTTTGCCGCGGAAATCTTGGAAAGCAAAGTGCTTTTTCCGACGTTAGGGAAACCGATGATCCCCACATCCGCGATCACTTTGAGCTCTAAAAGCAAAGTGTGTACCTGCGTCTTTTCGCCCTTTTGCGCAAAATGCGGCGCGTGACGTCTGGCAGTTGTAAAACGGACGTTGCCTTTACCGCCGTTTCCGCCGCGGGCAATCAGCTTTTTCTCGCCGTCGTGATAGACATCGCAGATGATTTTACCCGATTCAGCGTCGCGCACGATCGTGCCGAGCGGAAGCGCAATGACGATATCGTTGCCCCCTTTTCCGAAACAGTTGTTCGTGCCGCCTCTCTCGCCGTTTCCTGCGGTAAATTTACTGCCGAAACGAAATTCCACAAGATCGTTTTTATCTTTATCGCCGACCACATAAACGTCGCCGCCCTTGCCGCCGTCACCGCCGTCGGGGCCGCCGTTCGCAAAACCTTTGAAACTTTTAAAAGAATTCATTCCGTCGCCGCCGTCTCCCGACTTGACGGTAATTTTTACTTTATCGACAAACATATCCTATTCCCCTTTCCGCGGTAAAGCGGCAAAATACTCGCAGACTTCCGAAAGCGGACATACGCCGCAGTCTGGTTTTTGCGAATGGCAGACTTTTCTGCCGTGCCAGATCAGCCAATGATGTGCTTTCGACCAGTCTTTCTGCGGAATATTACTTTTGAGTTGTTCTTCCGTTGCGGCAGGCGTTACGGCGTGCGCAAGTCCGAGCCTGTTACTTACACGGAAAACGTGCGTATCCACGGCGATCGCGTCCTTTTCAAACCAAACGGAAGAAACGACGTTTGCCGTCTTTTGCCCCACTCCCGCAAGAGATTTCAGATCGGAAAATTTTTCGGGGACTTGTCCTTCAAATTTTTCCACAATGTCGCGCGATGCGGATAAAATATGCGCCGCTTTACTCCTGTACAAACCGCAGGAAAAAATAAATTTTTCCAGTTGTTCCTGAGAAAGAAGTAGCATTTTCTCGGGCGTGTTGTGTTCGCGGAACAGTTCCGCCGTTACCTTGTTCACACGCTCATCCGTGCATTGCGCAGAAAGAATGACGGCAACGAGCAATTCATAAGCGGTAGAATAAATGAGCGCGGGGCGTGCGTCCGCATATACCGTTGATAAAATATTCAACGCTTTGTTTTTTTGGCTTTCGTTCATATGCGGTATTTTACCACAACACACGATTTTTTTCAATGATTTTTAATGTCGCTTTATCTGAAAAAGAACTTTTCGGTTTTTCAAGGCAATAAATTACTTTTTTAAAAAATATCCCCGCGCCGAATATTATACGGCGCGGGGAAAGCATTATATCGGTTTAACAAAAATTTTACCGTACCTGTTTTCCACACGGAAAAACCCGACGAACGACATATTCGGCGAAACGTAAACCAACCGTTTTGCCTTTTCGAGGTCGGGAGCATTGATCCGCGCGGAAATGCCGCACCCCACGTTTGCTTCGCGTGGCGTGGACACCGCACAGGCATAAATTCCATATTTTCTCAGTCTCGAAATAAAATCCAGTGTCTGAGATCGGGAACGGAAAACCGCCAGAATGTACTGCATGATCAGATATCTCCCGTAAAATTCTGCGATATATTTTCAGAGTAGCGCATATGATAATAACGGCGCCGCAGCGCGCCGACTAAGCCCACGGAGAAAATTATTCTATGATTTATTTTGATAATGCCGCAACAGGCGGAAAAAAACCTCATTCTGTCAAAGAATCTGTCTGCGCTGCCGTAAACAGCCTCGCCGCAAATCCGGGACGGAGCGGGCATAAACTTTCCCTTGCCCTTGCGGAAAATATTTTATCTTGCCGAAAACTTCTTGCGGAATTTTTCGACGTACCGTCTTTTGAGCGTGTGGTGTTTACAAAAAATTGTACCGAAGCACTCAATGCCGCCATTTTCGGGCTGGTAAACGGCATTAAGGATAAAATCCCGCATATAGTTTCGACTGTTATGGAACACAATTCCGTACTCCGTCCGCTTTTTGCCCTCGAACGGGCAGGCAGGATCACGCTTACGCTTACTGACCTGAACGAGTACGGTACCGTTTCGGCGGAAGATCTTGCCCAAAACGTACAAGAAGATACAGCCGCCGTTGTTTTTACGCTTGCATCAAACGTGACGGGTGCCGCGATCGATGCGGAAAAAGTATGCCGTCTTCTGCCCGAAAAAGTAATTAAGATCTGCGACGGAGCGCAGGCCTGCGGGCATATTCCCGTACGGCTTTCCGAGCAAGGCATCGACGCCCTCGCCGTTGCGGGTCACAAGGGTATGCACGGCATACAGGGAAGCGGCGTTTTGCTCTTTTCCGAGCGTTTTGACCCCTCACCTCTGCTCTACGGCGGAACGGGCAGTGAAAGCATGAACCCCGATATGCCGGCATTTTATCCCGATCGGCTGGAAGCGGGTACTTTGTCTTATCCCGCGATCATTTCACTGGCGGAAGGAACGCTGTATCTAAAAAGAAAAATGAAAGACAGTGCAAATGAAATACAGCGCATGACTTCCGAACTGATCTGCGGACTGAAAACCATACCGGGACTCAGCGTCTATTCTGCAAAAAATCCTTTCGGTATCGTATCCTTTTCTTCTGACCGCATGCAATCGGAATTTTTTGCACAGGAACTTTCCGATCAGTTTCAGATAGCCGTGCGCGGCGGATTGCACTGCGCACCGCAGATGCACCGCGCGCTCGGCACCGAAAACGGAGGACTTGTTCGCGTAAGTATTTCCGAATTCAACACAAGGCGCGAAATAGCCCTCTTCCTCGATGCGGCACAGACCATTCAGCGGGGCTGACCTCGCTTTTTAAGCAAATCCCGAAGGTTACATTTTTTTGAGCCTTGAAATAACAAATGCAAGTTTTTTACGCTGCGCCCCGTCCAGAACGGGAGAAACGGCTGCGGCAAATTTATCGAGATCCGCATCCGACAAAGTTCCGTTTTTACGGCCCTGTTCCGCTTCTTTGTAAATTGCGTGAAGAATATCGCTTTCGCCTTTTCCGCCGAAAGCGCGAACCATTTTTTCAGCGAGTCCGGCTACATCTTCCGGAATTTTTCCGCTTTCGGTTTTTTTATCTTTGGAATAGGAATTGAAATCTTGCATAAATTCACCTCCGCAAAACCCGATATTCATTTATATGCAGGAGCGGCAAAGGCTGACAAATTTTCAAGCATGAAATATCTTTAAAGGTAATTTTCTTTGAATGCACAAAAAAACTTTTTCCGTAATAAGATATTGTGAGGAACTTATATGGAAATTTTATTGATCTTGTTTCTGATCGCGTACGGTACGCAAAACAAACGCCCGCCCGACTTATCCATTCTGACGAGCGCCGTAAATTTTCTGAATAATAAAGACCCCGAAAGCCTTCTTTCGGATAAATATTTTTCCGAAATGAAAATAGGCGGGATCCCTGCCGCCGATCTTATCCGCGCGATACGTTCGGTCAAGGAATACGCGGGAGTATTACCGGGACTTTTTAATTCCCCCACACAGGAAAAGGAAACGGCAAAACAGGAACCTGCCTCTACGCAAAATACTCCACCGCCCGATCTTTCCGCCATTTCTTCACTTGCGGACGACAGTATCGCAGGAGCGCTCAACAGATATTTTTCCTGATACATACCTTCTAAAAAATTTGCTGAAATAACTACGGCGGCGCCGCAATTTACTTTGCGGCGCCGCCGATAATTTTTTTAAGATACGCCGAGCAAATCTTCCGACGTATTTTTAATTATATTTCCGATAAAATTTCTTTGAGTACGGGATCTTTATAAACGGCATTAGTTTCAGAATATTTGCCGATCGCTCCGTCCTTAGTGGAAATGCCCTTTCCGTGAATACAGGTTTCCCCGTCAGGCCAATAAATATACGCAGTCGTCAGTTTGACAGCCGTACCCGTAAAAGGATTTTCGTATGTCGTCTGCATAATACCTTTCCCGAACGTTCTCGCCTCCGCACCTTCTGCGGGATCAGTGGTGACAAGATAGGTCTGTTCCAAAGAAGTCGTGCCGCTGCAAAGCATAGCCCCCATCAACGCTTCCGATGCCGAAGCAGAATTGCGGTTTGCGATCACATAAACTTTGCTGTCTCCGAAATATTCTTCAAAGTAACCGCCCTTGGTTCGGAAAACTTCCTTATCCTTTTTACTTTTGGCGATGGCAACGACATCGCCCTTTTCCGCCCCTTTCATCAGGTACGATGCGATACCGCGCAAGACCTCCATATCTCCGCCGCCGTTGTTGCGAAGATCGAGCACGAGTTTGGTTTTTCCGTCCTTCAAAAACTGTCTTGCCGCCGCCGCAAATTCCGCCGCCGCGTTGCCGTAAAAACGTACAAGCTGAATATATGCCGTATCCTCATCTATGCCATTCATGCCCGTTCCGCATTGCACCCAACCGCCTTGACTGTAAATCGGAGCATATTTCGCTTCTTTTGTCGCATACAGCACAAAACTTTCGGTATACGCGCCTGCCTTGATAGACAATTCCAGACAATCTTCCGTAGCAGAGGAAGATTCGGAAGAAAGGCGCAAAAAGATTTCATCTCCCGACTTGTATTTTCCGAGTTCCGTAAGAAGGGATTTCGAATCAAAAGTGTTCTGATACTCCCCCTTTTTTGCCCCTACGCCTGTAAGAAACATTCCCGCCTCTATTTTTTCACCCTTTTCGTTTTCCGCTAAAAAAGCGGGAGAGCCGATCGCTACGTGATAAAGAAGATTGGAATCGGAGAAAAAGGAAAACCCCGTTCCCACCATATTGCCTTGACGAGAAGACGTGACGCTTCTGTATTCATCTGCCGTGTAAAAGCAGGAATAATCGTCCAGTTTTGCTTCTACACCGTCGATCGCCGCCTGCCAGAATTGTTCGTCGGACATCTCCCCATAGTATTCGTCCTGGATCATCTCTTTGAACCATAAAAGATCTTTAAGTCCCTGATCCGCCGAGATCCAGGCATATAAAATGCCCGCTCCGAACAATAAAACCGCGACGAGCAGAGCATAAATCCTGCCGCGCAATTTATTTTTTTTCACTCCCAGCGGAGAATTTTCCGCATCGGGATTGACGATATTTTTGTATCTGTTCATTTTTCCTCCTGCCTGAACACAAGTTTTTTGTGTTTTAGGACTATAAAAAGCAATTCCCGCAATAAAGCGGGAATGATTTTCTGATTACTTTCTCTGATCCCAAGGCAACGGGAGCAGTTCTTTTAAGGTTATTTCCTTTTCGTCTTCCAATGAAAGAAGAAATTTTGTTCCCGCATTTTCGGGTGACAGCAAGGATAAAAACTCTCTGCAACTTCCGCACGGGGTCAAAAGCACGCCGTCTTTATTCACACAAACGATTCTGCGGACAGTACGTTCCCCGTCCGTAAACATTTGAGCAGCCGCACTGCGTTCCGCGCAAAAGCCAAGACCGCATGCAAGATCGAGATTGACGCCCGTATAATATTTTCCGTTCGCGCCTTCTAAAACCGCACTGACAAATCCGCCCGAAAAATAATCTCCGTAAATCTTCGGCGACAATTTAGAAAGAGCAAGCTCATACATCTCGCGATAAGTCATTGTATCTGTTTTTCCCCTTAAATACTTTCTTTATACTAAAATCGGTTGCTCTGTTTCGGTTTTTATTAAACAAACGATAGCCTTACCTACACGCCGAAACGTTTAATACATAATTTTTGGAATCAGATGCGGGAAAGCCCCTCTTTTTTTGCCTGCTCGGCAACAGCCGCCGCGACAGCCGGAGCAACGCGCGGATCAAACGCCGAAGGAATAATATTTTCTCTCGTAAGATCTTTTCCGACAAGTTCTGCCAATGCTTTTGCCGCCGCGACTTTCATGCCCTCGCTGATATCCCTTGCGCGGACATCGAGCGCGCCGCGGAACACACCGGGAAAAGCGAGCACATTATTGATCTGGTTGGGAAAATCACTTCTGCCCGTTCCTACAATGAAAGCGCCTGCTTCGAGTGCCTGATCGGGATAAATTTCAGGTTCGGGATTTGCCATCGCGAACACAACCGACTTTTCTGCCATAGTCTTTACCATTTCGGGAGTAAGCTGGCGGGGTGCGGAAACGCCGATAAATACGTCTGCACCGTTTACAGCATCTTTGAGCGTGCCGCGAAGTTTTGAACGGTTGGTGCGCTTTGCAATTTCAGCCTGCGCGGATGTGAGCCACGCCTCGCCTTCCGCAACCAGTCCGTTTTTATCCGACATAATGATATTCTGAGCGCCGCTCTCCAAAAGAAGTTTGCAGATCGCAATTCCAGCGCTTCCTGCGCCGCAGATAACTATCCTGACCTTTGCAAGATCTTTTGCGCAAAGTTTCAGGGCATTCATAAGCGCGGCGACAACTACGATCGCAGTGCCGTGCTGATCGTCGTGAAAAACAGGGATATCCAATTTTTCTTTGAGGCGTTTTTCCACCGCAAAACATTTGGGCGCGGAAATATCTTCAAGGTTGATCCCGCCGAAAGAAGGCGCAATCATTTCCACTGCTTTCACGATATCGTCCTCATCCTGACCGGACAGAACGATCGGAATACTGTCGATATCGGCAAATTCTTTAAAGAGAAGGCTCTTTCCTTCCATAACGGGAAGCCCCGCAAGTCCGCCGATATTGCCAAGCCCGAGCACGGCGCTCCCGTCCGAAACCACAGCCACGGTATTCCATTTACGGGTATAGAGATAAGCGGCGGAAGGATCGGCCGCAATTTTTCTGCAAGGCTCTGCAACGCCCGGGGTATACGCCTCGGAAAGTGCTGTCTTGTCTTTGACCTCAACAAGAGAACGTACGGCGATTTTGCCGCGAAGTTTTGCGTGAAGTTCGAGGGAACGTTCATAAATATCCGGTTGTTTCATACTTTATCCTCCGTATGCGTATACTGTTTATCGTATTTAAAAAAAATTTGCTTTAAACGAGTTTGGACAAAATTGTAATGATGCGGAAAGTCACCGCGTCTGTGAAATTGCGAAGATTCAGCCCCGTAACCCGTTCGATCTTGTCCAATCTGTACATAAGTGTATTTCGGTGCATATATAAATTTCTTGAAGTTTCGCTGACGTTGAGATTGTTTTCCAAGAACTCTTCTGCGGTATTGACCATATCTTCATCCTTGAACAGTTCTTTCGCCTCGCCTTCGAGAAGGACGGAAAGATATTCGCTGAGTTTTGATTCGGGAATATCTTCCAGCATTTTAATGAGCAAAAACTCTCTGTAAGTATGCACGTCGCCTTTGGCGTTGAAAACTTCACTCATTCTGAGCGCGGAATCCGCCTGCCTGTATGAAGAAGCGATATCGTCAAAGCGGCGCACTGTACCGCCGACACCGATTTTGACTTTTATGCCCACTTCTTCAAAAAGCGATCTTGCAAGAAAAGACGCAAACTCAAAAGAGGATTGATAATCCGCATCTTCCTCAACGAACCTGACCAATGCGCAAGTTTTACCCGCGACCAAAGCCGCGCAATCGGAATCCCCCGTCGTATACTGGGATAAAAGAGAGAGCATCTCCCCCGCTCTCGTCTCAAACGAGATCGCAAGCGCAAAGCAAGATCTGTCGGGTACAGAATATTTGATCCGATAGGTTTGCAGATCGGCACTGCCGCACTCACCGAGAAGAATACGACGCAAAAACTCGGGTTTAGGAATATTTAAAGCCTTACCCGCAAAATTCTCAATTGTGTCGGCAAGAAGAAGGGCATAATTTCGTTCGGCAACCCCTGTCCCTCTGATCGCGCAGACAAATTCCGTGCCTTTCTGCGAAATTCTGAATAACGTGCAATCCGACTGCCTGTTTTGAAATACCCCGTCAAAAACAAAGTTATTCGGGGTCAGCGTTCCGCCCGCAGCCGAAAAAAGAAACTTCCCCTGCTGCGAAAACACAAACACTTCTATGCCCGTTTTTTCATAAACGGCCTGCACCGCCTTTTTCAATTCGGAATGCATATGCCTCCCCAAGCAGAGCTTAAAAGCCCCGCTGAACTGATTTCTTTCTCGGTAATTATAACTTAATTGAAGAAAAATATCAATCTTTTTACCCCTTTTCCGTATAATCCGATAAAAATCCCTTATTTGTATCATACTTATAAAAGGAATGAATTCATTTATTTCAAGGGGAAAAGTATTTTGTTTTCTACTTGACACTTTTTCCTCTATGTAGTAAAATAGTAACTGTGATAGAATAAAAAGTGCAAACTTGATATTTCGCACTTTTTCTTTTATGAAATTTATTCGCGGGGTATTTTTATGGTCAATACATCATCGGTCGCAAATAGAAAGCAAGAAAGTAAAGCATTTCAATTAATCCTTTCATTGATTTTATTTGCGGGATTCATGGTTTTTTTATTTGTACCGGATACGCTTTTTACAAAAATAACGAACTCGGAAAGAATGTCCTTATTTTCCCTGATTCTGCATGTTCTGAAAAATTTCGACTCTTTTAATTTAATTTACGACCATGCCCTCTATGCAACTTTGGCGGTAGCGGCATTTTATGCAGTTCTGGTCATTCTTACCATTGTTTCCCTTTTTACTAAGAAAAAAGGTACGACCGCTATTAATTTTATCAATCTTTGTTTTGGTTTTGCGGTATTCACTTATTTTTTGTGCGCAATTCATATCGATAGACTTGTATCTTTCAAAATGCTGATCCAAGGCGACAAAGAGCTTGAAATTCCTGCCATTACTTCTACGAATCTTGCACTTCTTTTATCTGTTGCAGGACTTATTATTGTTGCGCTCGCCGCCAATAAAGGTATTGGATTTGTCAAAGTTATCTATGCTTTGTTCGGGCTGAGCTTCTTTGCTTTTCTGATCTATCAGAAAGCTTTTTACCTCGGCGCACCTTTGGAAATTTTCTTTTATCCGAATTTGATTCCTGCAACAGGAACACTGCAAAAAATCACTTATTATGCTTTCTGCGCTCTTGCTTATTTTGCGGTGCTCAACCTTGCATTATCTCTTCTGTCGCTTACCAATCGCGGTATGCGCGGACTGGACATTTTCCGCTCCGTTGTATTTTTCATTCTTGCAGCGGTATGCCTTATCCTGCAAGGTGTCGATACAGGTTTCAAAACACTGCCCGACTCGCTCGGCACGATCTGTTTTGCGGGAATTGCACTCGGACAGATGATTTACTCCTTTATTGCTTCGGCAATCATCAAATCTTCTAATCGCAGAATAGCTGATAAAGAAGTTAAATTTGCATTTGACAAAAATCAGCAGATGCAGATCGTTTTACCTGACGAACAGCAGAATGCGGAGCAGCCCGAAGCTGCTGCGGAGCCTGAAACGGTATCGGAAAGCGCTTCCAGAATCAACGATGCTTTTGAAGACGCCGCTCAGCTCTCTATCGATGAGATCGTGACCGATGAAACGGAAACGGAAAAAGAACCTCCTGTCTATGACGAAGCTATCCGCGACATCCCCGCCGAAGCAACGGAAGAAATCGCAGAAGAAAAGCCCTTCGATTTTGCGCAGGCTCAGCATGACGGGCAATTCAACCGTGAATACACCGATTACGAAAATCAGAAAGCGACTGAATCACAAAATGCTCAGCAGCCTACTCAACCGCATACTCCCCCGTATCCTAATTACGCAGGATATGGTGCTTATGCTCAGCCGTATATGCAACAGCCCCCTTATGCGCAAGGTATGGCATCTGCTTATGCCTTCCCGCCCGATGCATTTATAAACAGCCTGACCCCTGCCGAAAGAGATGAATTTGACAAATTGTTTATTTCCAGAATTTACGGTGAAAACAAACGGTTGCCTGTTTATACAGTCGGCGCTGATAACCGCGAATTCTTCTCAAAGATATTCGTATTTATGGGCAGATACCGCAACATTATTTCCGACGGCTTACTCGAAAAAATCTACAATTACAGCAATTCAATTCGTTAATTTAACTGAATAGCTTCTTTATCGCCGCAAAGCAGACTTTTTGCTTTGCGGCGATTTTTTATACCTATCAAATTTTTATATACAACTAATTACCCGCACCTTTGAGAATCAAAATTCGTTTCCTCCCCTATCTTTAAATTTTTTTTAAAACACACGCTGATTTTATGATAAATAAAAAAAATCACAAAAAAAGACTTGACAAACTATACTATGCAATGTATAGTATTATGCATAAAGCAGTATTGAACGGGAGGTAATATGGATACCCAGTTAAAAAAAGGGCTATTGGACGCGTGTGTACTGTCCGTTCTTCGGGAAGAAGAATCATACGGATACAAAATTATTTCTGACATTGCGCCCTATATAGAAATTTCGGAATCCACACTCTATCCGATTTTAAAAAGGCTGGAATCGACGGATATGGTGACTACAAGAAGCAAAGAATATAACGGACGATTACGCAAATACTATATGATCACGGAAAAAGGGCTCAGCCGTTTGCGAGAATTTATAGACGATCTCAAAGAATTTGAAAAAATTTATAATTTTATAGTTATCGGAGGCAGAAAATGACCAGATACGAGTGGGAACGTGAATTAAAAAAATATATAGCCGCTCTTCCCAAAACGGAACAGGCAAAAATTTTTGATTATTACGGAGAAATTTTTGAAGATAAAATAGAAGCAGGCATGCAGGAAGAGCAAATTATCAGAGAATTCGGCAACCCCTATGATGTAGCAAGCAGAATTCTTTCCGATTTCAAAATCGAAAAGGAAAAAACAGAAGAACCTGATTTATCGGACAAAAAAGAAGAAACCAAAAAAGCAATCCATGAAACACCGACGGTAAACACACCTGAAAAGAAAGAAACATCTGCTTTTTCCCGTTTTATTCTTGCCGCAGTTTTATTTATATTCGTAGGCTTGCCTGCCCTTGCAGTACTTGCGGGTTTGGCTTTTTGCGGAGTTGCTTTGCTTGTCAGTGCCGTTGCGTTGATTTTAGGCGGAATATTTGATTTCTTCTATTTCGTTGCCATGCTCGGAATGTACGGCTATTCCGGTGCTTATCTGGCACACCTCGGAATCGGACTTATGATCACCGCAACAGGTTTTCTCCTGTCCCCCCTGTTCTTATTCCTCACAAAGAAACTTTTTATGCTTTGCGGAAAAATCTTTATCAAAACAGGTAATTATATTTCAAATAAAAGGAAGGTGAACTGAAATGGCCGCAAAAAAACATATTTTCAAAAAAATTTGTATTATTCTCGGTTCCATCCTTTTTGTTGCAGGCTGCGCCCTGTTTGTTTTCGGAATGAGCAAGGAAAACTGGGATTTCAATAAACTTTCTACGGTAAATTATCAGACCAAAACTTATATTCAAGGCGAAGAGGAAATCAGTTCCTTACGAATCGACTTTGAAAACGCTGACATTGATTTGAGTGTTTCTTCTCAAACGGATAAAATTACGGTGGAATACCCTCAACGTGTAGATCCGAACGGAAAAGAAATAAATTCCGTGAAGATAACGACAACCGGCGGACAATTACAAATTATTGAACCCGAACAAAAATTTGAACTGATAGCATGGAATTTCAAAACACCAAAGGTGAAAATTGTTCTTCCCGATACTGTGTTGAATACAATAAGCCTGAACACAGAAAACGGAGATATCAGTGTTAAAGGAGCGGCATTATCCCTTTCACTCAACGTTGAATCAGATAACGGAGATATCCGTATTTCCGACGTTACAGCAGAAAACGGGATAACACTTGCTACGGATAACGGAGATATTTTCCTTTCCACACTCAAAACAAACGAACTGAAACTCGAAACAGAAAACGGTGATATTCTTTCAGGAACAGGAAATATCGACGCTTCTATCATTCTTGCAGAAACGGACAATGGTGATGTAAAATTGACTTTAACAGGTAAACAAACCGATTATGCGATCTCAGCACACACGCATTTAGGGAGCTGCAATGTTTCCAACAGCAGCGAAGGCAACAGAAAACTGACAGTAAGAACAGACCTCGGTGACATTAAAATTTATTTTTCAGAATCAGTCTGAAATTAAAAAATTTATTTCCCCAAGTACCATCGGCAAAGCCGATGGTACTTGATTTTTTCTGTATTATTTTTTATAAAATTTTATGACCTATTCCCCTGTGATTTCTTGACTTTCGCCAAGTAGTTTGTTAAAATTAGTCTGTTCGCGGACTAATTAGGGAGAATATCAATGGAAAAAATTCAGATTTCGGAATATATGCACCGCTTTGATGCGTTATGGCGCGAAACGCTTGTTTTATACGAGAACTGGGCAAAGAAATACGGATTATCTTACTGTGAATTATTAACATGGGTATCCCTCTCACAATCGGATACTCTGCCCTGCACGCAAAAATCCATTTGTGACCGTTGGAGAATCGCAAAACAAACAGTGAACGGGATTTTATCGGGCTTACTGAAAAAAGGATATGTGACACTCATTGTCGAAGAAAACGACAGGAGAAATAAGCGAATACAACTTACCGAAAGCGGTAAAGAATTGATTTTACCAGTTGCTGAAAAACTTAGGATGCACGAAAGCAAAGTCTGGGAAAAAATGGGCAGCAAAGAAGCCGAAACCCTGCTCAATACTTCCACTCTCTACAACAAATTATTTGAAGAGGTCGACATTACATGAGAAAGCAAAGAGAATACCTACATTATATTTTACCAGCCATGCTTGCTTTTGCACTCTCAGGAGTTTATGCGATCGCAGACGGCTTTTTTGTCGGCAATGAACTTGGCGACAACGCACTTGCCGCTATAAACATAGCATATCCCATTACAGCGCTTATACAGGCTGTGGGAACAGGCATCGGAATGGGCGGAGCTATTCGCTTTTCGGTAATTGCAAACAGCACTAATCCGAAGCAAAAATATTTATATTTCGGCAGCACGATACTTTTATTGATTTTATCTGCAATACTGATGAGCATAACTTTTTGGTTTGTTTCTCCTCCCCTTTTGCGTTTATTCGGAGGTTCAGGACAAATTTATGCTCTCGGTAAAGAATATCTGAGAATCATTTCGATCGGAGCACTATTTCAGGTTTTAGGCACGGGACTTGTCCCTTTTATACGAAATATGGGCGGTTCTGTAACAGCCATGGCTGCAATGATATCCGGATTTATTTCCAATATCCTACTCGACTGGCTGATGGTTTGGGTCTTACCTTACGGGATGACAGGAGCTGCAACCGCTACAATTATCGGTCAGGCAGCAACCTTTTTGGTTTGTTTGGGATTTTTTATATTAAAAAAAGAAAAACCCGTCTTCTCTCTGAAAAAAAACACCTTATCGGTGTTCGGAAAAATACTTTTACTGGGCTTGTCCCCTTTCGGGCTGACATTTTCACCAAACATCACCCTGATCCTTGTAAACAAAAGTGCATTTATTTATGGCGGCGATTCGGCTGTTGCCTGTTATGCGGTTGTCGCTTACTTTTCCTGCGTGGTACTTTTGCTTTTGCAAGGTGTTTCGGACGGATATCAGCCGATCGTAAGTAAAGCGATCGGTCAAGGAAATGAAGACAAAGCGAAAGATGCAAGAAATTTTGCTCTTTGCATTGCAGCACTCACGGCAACTTTGGCTGCGCTTTTTCTGTTTTTGGCAGGAAACACCGCAGGTAAACTATTCGGTTCTTCCGATGAAGTTGCAAAAGCGACAGAAAGCACTTTACCTATCTTTATAAGCGGGTTTGTCTTTGCCGCATTTTCAAGAATTATTACGGCTTATTTCTACGCTTCGGAAAAAACTTTCCAAGCTTACCTTCTTATCTATTGCGAACCTTGTTTTCTCTTACTGTTCCTCCTTATCCTACCGCAATTTGCAGGGATTACGGGAACATGGTTTTCCGTACCCGCTTCGCAACTTTCAGCAATGCTTGTTTCCTTAATTATTCTGATGTTAAACCGATCAAAGTTAAAAAAACCAAGTATTAAAGAAAAACAAGAAACATTTCCCGCTATGGAATAAATCATTTACTTTTCATAAGCACACATAAAAATAAACGTCCGTTGTTATGAACAATAACTTATGCATAAAAACGGACGTTTTTTATTTTAATGAAATTAATACAGCACTATTGTTTTTTGCCAAACTCAAATTATACACCAGATAAAAACATCAACAAAAAAATGAGCAGTACGATACAACTGATGACAAGTCCTGCGATAGCAAACCCGTAAAGACGGCTCCTGCGCATACGCGAAATGCCTACACCCGACACGCACACACCCGCTATGGCGAAAGCACCTCCTAGTATTGCACAGAAAAACACGCCGATCGCAAAGCTTATAAATGCGGGATCTTCCACATTTATAGTCGGATTTTTGAAAAGTTCCGGATGATTCGCTATAAATACCAACGCTGATATAAACAATGCCGCCAGGAAAATAAACGAAACGACAGAAAAAACAAACCCAATAATACCCGCTTTATTTACAGGTAAAGGACTTTTTCCCATCGGAATACCATTAACAACAGGCGCTTGCACCGTGTTTTGTATCGGCTCGTCAAAATAATCAATATGAACTGACTGATCATATTGCGTTTGACCGCCTGCCGCAGGCTGCGAATATTCTGTAACAGAAGTCTCAGGTTGCTTTCCCTTTTCGCCACCCGTCAGCAACGCACCGCAGGCATAACAGAATTTATCGTTTTCTTTTACAGGTGCCCCACAAGATGAACAAAATTTCATCCCCCCCTTAACTGACTTTTTTTATTTTATCATATGTATTTTGGCTTGTCAAGATTCTTTAAAATAAACAGTAACCGTACTTTACAAAAGGCTTCGCTCCTTCGACAACTGCTTTTAAAACTACATTCAAACAGTGCGGTACGCTTCCAGAAGAGAAGTTTTTCCCCACCTACCACAATGTGTTACGCAAAACCCGCCTTCGATCAGCGCCTGCATTTCATGTTCGACAGTAAGCGGTGTATCGATATGCCAAAACACTCCTTCTTCATTCAGACCTGAAAGCATATTGTTTTTTCTTTCAAAACCTGCCTTTTCAGCTGCCTCATCATCTTCCATATAGTCAGTGAGTATAAAAACCCCGTCCTTTTTTAATGCACGGCGTATCTTTTTATATAATATGACCTTCTCCGCATATGTAAAATGATGCAACGATTCTACCGATACCACAGCATCAAACTTCTCCTCTTCAAATTCGATATCAAAGTAAGAACCGCATATGATTTTAGGTAAATACTCGGAAAATTTTCTCTCCAAAACATCCAGCATTTTTGGGGAAAGATCCACACAGGTAACTTTTGCAGTTTTATTGAGCGGATAATAAAACCCGAGTTCCAGACCCGTTCCCGCTCCGAGATCGAGTACCTGCGCTCCCGACTGTTTCGGCAATTTCTGTGCAGTTAAGGGATAAAAAACATCGGCACAAGCAATCGCTTCCATTTGATGTTTCTCATATATATCCAGCCTGTTTTCAAAAAATTCCGCCATTTTTTCGGGTGCTTCTGAACAGCACTCATGATCAATTTTTGTTTTCATTGTCTTACCACCCTACACCAATCAATAATTAAAACTCTTTGTTACAAAGGAAATCATCCAATACTTTTGCAAAAGCCCTACAAACTCCGAAGCATGAAACCCGTCGCAGACAGCGTGGTGAACGTGCATTGCAAAGGGAAGCAAGGTCTTTTGCTCTTGCATAAAATATTTCCCTATCGTAAAAATGGGCAGAAAATAATCAAATCCCGCGCCGAGATTGAGTTGAAAAGAAGTAAACGTTGCCCAAGGAATACACGAAACATCAAAAACGGCAGTCGTTTCAGATAAATTTTTTTCGCTCAAATAATCCGAGTAGAATTTTTTAAAATTTTCATTATACTCAACAATTCGCGTATGAAATGTTTGCGTATTTTCATCAAAGACAGTATACTGCGGATTTATCTCATCATAATAGCCGAGCGTACCGTCTTTTTTGGTCATTCTGAATTCTTTACGCAAATTCACCGCGCATGATATACAATATAACAGCGCAGGAAAAAACTTGACGTCTTTCCCCTTTTTTTGCAAAAACTTGGTAATGTCAAGATTGACCGTCATATCAAACGTACACGGAACCTGTTTAGTAAAACGAAGATAGGTACTTTCTCTTTTCCATGTTTTTCTGTCCACAGGAATAAATTTCATGATCTTTCTCTCGTCATTCTCTTCTTAAAGACCTTTTTTTATTTTCGCCGAAAATCCGCCATTGCAATTCGTTTTTAAGTTGACCCCTGTAAATGAACAAAACAAACGCGCAGGACAAAACCGCAAGCCCAAACAACAAAAAGCCAACCCAGTATTTTTGCAGGATACTTACGCAAAGTGCCGCGATAAGTGCCGCAACCGCAAAAAGTAAAAAGGAAAACCGCAAAGTATTTTTAGTGCGCTTTTTTGCCCGAATCAAAAGCAGAAAATTGATAAACAAAACTTCCGAAGATAATACGATCGGTAGCGCTTGCCAGACTTTTTCGCTGTAAAAAACCGCCAGATAAATAAGTAAAATACCCGCCCAGACAAAAATCCTCTGCAAACGGTTTATGAAAGTATTTTCCAAAAGCGGCCTGTCGATAAAAGTAACAAAAAACAAGATCATGGAAATTCCGACGATCCCAAGCCAAGGCGAAAATCCTTTTGCAAGATTGACGATCAGGCAAATTAAAAATGCAAGGATAAACAGAATGATCCAGATTTTTCGCATATACAGGCGTGCAAAGGAAGAATGACCTGATTCTTTATAGCATTTTTCAATCTGCATAATTCTGCCCTCCGAACACGCGCGCAGTAAGACCATCCGCTTCGGCATAGGAAAGAAGTTTCTCCTCAAACTCTTTATTTTGATTTGAAGTTGTATAGGATAAAACAGCTTTTTTGCCGAAAGTGATCATAGATAAGTATCCTGAATTTTTAACGGGAGATCCGATGACAAAGTCAAGCATTTCTACTTTCTCCGAAATCCCTTTCGGAAGTTTTACCATGCCTAAATTAGACAATGTATGCGTGAAAGCATGGTTTGTAATTGTCGTATCGTATACTTTTGCGGCGGGACGTTTAAACACAAGCGGCACGTAATGCAGCGCCTTGACCAGCTTTACCGCTTTTACGACAGATCGCTCCGTATTTTCCTTACCTGCCCCCTCTCTTATTTGCCTGTCTGCTTCTGAAAATACTTCAAGATCATTCGTAACTTTTTGTCTGTCCATTTCCACGCAGGTAAACATAGCGCAGTTGGAAAGTGTTTTCAACCCGTAGAATTTGCGCACATTTACGGGAATTTGTATTCGGATACGTCCATCCCCTTGCGAACAATCCCTCGTTGCAAGAAGAATATACCCTGCAAGAAGAGCGGTTACCGTAACGCTTTTCGAAGCCGCCGCCGAACGCAACTTATCTGCTTCAAAAACAAAATGATAAGCGCGCGCACGTCGAAAAGATATTTTACCGTTTAAAGCAACCGCTTTACGCTCCGACATTCCGCCCGGAGAAAGAGTCGAAACTATCTTTTCAAAGCCGTCTTCCAGCTCCTCAGGCTCGGAGGGATCGGTAACATTGAGAACATCCTCTGAATATAAAAACCTTACCCCGCAAATGCGAAAATATTCTCCGAGAAGTGTTTTTAAAAAAATGAGTCCGCCCGTTCCGTCCGTAAGCGCGTGAAAAAATTCAACGCTGATGCGGTTTTTATAATAAACTACCCGAAAAGGTACCGACCGTGCGCCTGATAATCTTATCTGATAGCAAGGCAGATCTTTATCCTGCATAACGCGGCAATGCCCGTTGAATCCGTCCAGATAATGCCAGAAAAGACCCTTTTTCACAACGACGGAAAACAGCGGAAACCGAGGCCGAACCCTGTTGAGTGCACATTGCAGTATTTCGGGCACGACATCCTCTTTCAGCCATGCACTCAGCCGAAAAACAGAAGCCCTGTATCTTCCCATGACAAGCGGATAAAGTTTTGCCGCCGTATCCAAAGCATATGCCCGATCATTTTTACGAAAAAAATCATTATCTGCCCGAAAACTCAGCCGTTCTGTCAGAAAAGCTAAATTATCGCCTTGCGACAATAAAGCGGAAATACATTTCTGCTCGTCTTGCAAAAATCTTGCCGCGTCTCTGTTCCCTTGATAATAATTTTGCGTACGGTAAAAATATTCCCGCAAAATACTTCGATTTTCCCCGCTAAACTTACGGATAAATTTCTCTGTCCTTTTCAATACAACACCTCAGCCGAATTTTCCTTTTCGATTACCGTTTCAGAAAATTCGTTTTGTTTGTAATATCCCTGCATTTATAAAACACAGCCGAATCGAACGATTCGGCTGTATATTTATTACTTATGTTTTCTGTCTACATACTTTGTATGCAGAATTTCGTGCGCTTTGTGAGAACCGGGTTCACCGAAGTAGTTCTCATACAACGCTTTGATCGCTTCGTTTTCATGGCTCTTGCGGATGACAGACTTTTTATCTTCGTCATAAAGAGCTTTTGCGCGCTTGCTGCGAAGATCGACTTCACGGCGCACATAAGTGTCCTGAATGGGCTGACCGCCGCCGTTTACACAGCCGCCGGGGCAGCACATAACTTCCACAAACGCATAGTCGCATTTGCCGCTCTTGATTTTCTCGCAGAGTTTCTTTGCATTCGTCAGACCGCTCGCGACCGCCACTTTGACTTTAACGCCGTTGATATCGTAAGACGCTTCTTTGATACCCTTCACGCCGCGGACTTTCTTATACTCGATCTCGCCGATACTCTTTCCTGCAAGCGTTTCCGCCGCCGTTCTGAGCGCCGCTTCCATAACGCCGCCCGTTGCGCCGAAAATAACTCCTGCGCCCGTAAACTCGCCGAGCGGATTGTCGTAAGTGCCGTCGGGAAGATCCTGATACAGAATACCTGCGTTCTTGATCATCTTTGCAAGTTCTCTCGTCGTGAGAACGGCATCGATATCGGGATATCCGCTTGCGCTTTCGTCGTCACGCGTCTTTTCAAACTTCTTCGCCGTACAGGGCATGATTCCGACCACATAAATATTTTTCGGATCGATACCCTCTTTCTGTGCCCAGTAAGTCTTTACCGTTGCGCCGAACATCTGCATAGGTGACTTACAGGAGGACAGGTTGGGAATAAGTTCGGGATAATAATATTCCACATAACGGATCCAGCCGGGAGAACAGCTCGTGAACATCGGAAGAGTTCCGCCCGTCTTTACACGTTCGATCAGCTCGTGCGCTTCTTCCATAATGGTAAGATCGGCAGCAAAGTTCACATCGAAAACTTTGTCAAAGCCGAGCATACGCATTGCGGTGAACATTTTTCCTTCGGTATTCGTACCGATAGGATAACCGAATTCCTCGCCGAGTGCGGCACGTACCGCAGGCGCGGCAGCAACAACAACGACCTTTTCGGGGTTGTTAATCGCGTCGCGTACATTGTCTATCTCTTCACGTTCGTGGAGCGCGCCCGTAGGGCAAACCGCTATACACTGACCGCAGGCAACACAAGGCGCATCTGCAAGATCAGACTCAAAAGCGCACGCGATATGCGTATTGAAACCGCGGCGGGAAGGCGCAATTACCGCAACTTCCTGCACTTTTTTGCAGACCGCTACACAGCGGCGGCAAAGAATACATTTCTCATTATCGCGTACGAGATAGCTGGTAGAGCGATCTTCTTCCGCTTTCATCCTTTCCCCGCCGAAACGGTTTTCGTCACAGCCGTATTCGTTGGAAAGTTTCTGCAACTCGCAGTTTGTGGAACGAACACAGGAAAGACATTCCTTTTTATGATCGGACAAGAGAAGTTCGAGCGTCGTCTTTCTCGATTTTCTTACCTTTTCGGTATTGGTGAATACTTCCATGCCTTCGCTTACGGGATAGACGCAGGAAGCAACGAGGCTCCTTGCCCCTTTCACTTCGACAACGCAGATACGGCAAGCACCGATCTCGTTGATCTCTTTGAGATAGCAAAGGGTGGGAATTTTAATGCCGGCAATTTTCGCGGCTTCCAGAATGGTCGTTCCTTCGGGAACTTCCACGGGAATATTGTTTATTTTCAGATTAACCATAATTTCTGTCCTCCCCTATCAGCCTCTTAAAACCGCGCCGAAACGGCATTTTTCCATACATACGCCGCACTTGATACACTTGTTCGCATCGATGACGTGCGGCTGTTTGACAGTACCCGAAATCGCGCCGACAGGGCAATTTCTCGCGCAGAGCGTACAGCCTTTGCACTTTTCCGCATCGATATGATATTTGAGCAACTTCTTGCAGACGCCTGCGGGACATTTTTTATCGCGAACGTGTGCTTCATACTCGTCACGGAAATAATGGAGAGTAGAAAGAACGGGGTTAGGCGCCGTCTGACCGAGGCCGCAGAGAGCGTTCTCCTTGATATAATAGCAAAGCTCTTCCATTTTATCGAGATCTTCCATCGTAGCCGTTCCGTCGGTCACCTTGCAGAGCATCTCATAGAGCCTCTTTGTACCGATACGGCAAGGCGTACATTTTCCGCAACTCTCGTCGACCGTAAATTCAAGGAAGAATTTCGCAATATCGACCATACAGTTGTCTTCGTCCATGACGATAAGACCGCCCGAACCCATCATTGAACCGATTTTAAGCAGGTTATCGTAGTCGATAGGCGTATCGATGAGGTGTGCGGGAATACAGCCGCCGGAAGGACCGCCCGTCTGCGCGGCTTTGAATTTCTTGCCGTTCGGGCAACCGCCGCCGATATCATAGATGATTTCACGCATTGTCGTACCCATCGGGATCTCGACAAGACCTGTATTATGAATTTTTCCGCCGAGCGCAAATACTTTCGTGCCGCGGCTCTTTTCCGTACCCATGGAAGCAAACCAATCCGCACCTTTCAGGATGATCTGCGGAACGTTCGCATAAGTTTCCACGTTATTGAGGATAGTCGGTTTACCGAACAGACCTTTTACTGCGGGGAACGGAGGACGGGGTCTCGGCTCACCGCGATTTCCTTCGATTGAGGTCATCAGCGCAGTTTCTTCACCGCAGACAAACGCGCCCGCACCGAGACGGATATCGAGATCGAAGTTAAAGCCCGAACCGAAAATATTTTTACCGAGAAGTCCGTATTCTCTCGCCTGTTTGATCGCTATGGAAAGCCTCTGAACGGCGATCGGATATTCTGCACGGATATAAACGTAACCCTGATCGGAACCGATCGCATATGCCGCGATCGCCATCGCTTCGATTACGGAATGAGGGTCGCCTTCGAGAATAGAACGGTCCATGAATGCACCGGGGTCGCCCTCATCGGCATTACAGCAAACATATTTTTTGTCGCCGACCGAATTTTTGGCAAACTGCCATTTTCTGCCCGTAGGGAAACCTGCGCCGCCCCTGCCACGAAGTCCTGATTTAAGGATCTCATCAATAACGTCCTGCGGGGTCATCTCCGTAAGAACCTTGCCGAGTGCTTCGTAACCGTCGTAAGCGATATATTCTTCGATCTTTTCGGGGTTGATCACGCCGCAGTTTCTCAAAGCGACACGCTTTTGTTTTTTATAGAAAGCGGTGTCGTTGAGCGCCTTGATCTTGCCGTCATCCCCCACCGTCTCTTTGTACAAAAGTCTTGTGACGATCCTTCCCTTGATGATATGTTCGTCAATGATCTCATCGACGTCTTCCACTTTCACCTGGGAATAGAAAGAACCTTCCGGATACACGATCATGATCGGACCGAGTGCGCAAAGACCGAAGCATCCCGTTTTTGTAACATGCACCTCGTTTTCCAGCCCTTCTTTTTTAATGCGCGCAACGAGTGCATCGTAAACTTTCATTGAGTTTCCGGAAGTACAGCCTGTACCGCCGCAAACGAGTATATGTGATCTGAACATTTAATTTTTCTCCCCCCTGCCTCAATTCTCGCCGATCAAAAATTCTCTGCAAACATTCCCGTTAACGATGTGATCAGCGATCACTTTTTTCGCTTTTTCAGGAGTCATGAGAACATATGTATATTTCTGTCCGTCCTTGAACACTTCCACGATCGGCTCAAGGCGGCAAAGCCCGATACAGCCTGTCTGTGAAATACTTACGTTATGCAGATTACGCTTTTCTGCTTCTTCCAAAAGTGTCGTAAGAACGGGTCTCGCGCCTGCCGCTATGCCGCAGGTCGCCATTCCGACTTTGATAACCGTTTCGTCTGAACCCGCTACCGCCCTGTTATCTGTCTGAGATTTCATCTTTTCCCGTAAGGCTCTGAGTTCTTCCAAACTTTTCATAACCTACCTCCATAAACTGAAACTAAATTTTCTTGAATATACTCTTTCAGAAACGCCCGCACCTGCGGCTCTCTGAATGAAACTTCCCCCAAAATATTACGAACTTCGCGAGTATCCAGCGTTTCTTGTCGCTCAGAGCTTTTCACCGTCACCAAAAAATCGACTTTTTCGTTCATGGTAACGAGTTGCAGGATCACTCCGCCGAAATCACCGAGCGGCATCCTGTCTATATGGCTGATCCGATAAGTCGCCAAAACCTTTGTACCTTTCCCCCTTTCAGAAAAAATGGAAAAAGTTCCCCCCGCGCTCTCTGCCGAAAACTTGAAGAGCGGGATACCCATACCGACAGAACGGGTAGTCCTTGACGTGGTAAACGGATCGGTCACGCGGGAAAGGGTATCCTTATCCATACCGCATCCGTCATCACGGATCATGATGCTCATTTCATCTTTTTCCCTGTATACGCCAAGAACGATCTCGATGAGTTTCGCTCCCGCAGCCAGAGAATTTTCCGCTATGTCGAGAATATTAAGAGCAAGTTCGCGCATTTTATCTGCCGTATTTAGCGAGAATAGACTCTACCTCGTCCACCGTGACTTTGCCGTATACATCATCGTTTACGGTAAGAACAGGGGCAAGTCCGCAGCACCCGATACAACGCGTAGCATCGAGTGAGAATTTCAGATCGTCGGTGCACTGTCCGCCTTCGATCTTCAAAAGTTCGCACACTTTCTTGTACACGTCGCCCGACCCTTTAACGTAGCACGCCGTACCTAAGCATACGCCGATCTTGTACTGTCCCTTCGGGTAAAGTGAGAACTGTGCATAAAAAGTTGCAACACCGTACACTTCCGCTAAGGATACGCCGAGTTCGTCCGCAATCATCTGTTGCACGGGCTCAGGCAAATAGCCGTAAATTTCCTGTGCTTTTTGGAGCGCGGCGATCATAAGCCCTTTATCGCCGTGTTCTTTTTTAAGTTCGGCAAGAGCTGCTTTCAGCCGTTCTTCCTGTTCCTTCGTACCGTTGAAAGGAACGTCAATCTTTTTAGCCAATGATAAAAACCTCCAACTTGATATACAACGGGACGCATTTTCCGCCCTGAATTTCAATATTTATATTTTATCACAAAAAAAGGGATTTTTCAACAGATATACCCGATCTTTTAAGATAAATTTGCACACGAAAGCGTCAATTTTGCGCTTTTTTCCGCTACTTGACATTTATGGCTTTTTATGGTAAGATATAAAAATCCTAAACTTTTAATGTAGCGTAAAAACATACTTCAAAATCTGAAAACGGGAGGTCAAACGATTGAATACTCACGAAATCAAAAGCCAGTTCATGAACACTCTTTCCAAATATTCTCAGGATATTATGGAACTCACCAAAATGGCGCAAAAAAGCGATGTTATCAATCCTAAACTCTACGAAAAATATGACGTAAAACGCGGACTTCGCGACATCAACGGCAACGGTGTTGTATGCGGTCTTACCGAAATTTCCGAAATTATTGCATTCGGAAAAGATAAAGACGGAAACAAGATCCCCGCGGAAGGCGAATTATATTACCGAGGCATCAACATCCGTGACCTCGTAAAAGGCGAACAGGGAAAAAGATTTGACTTTGAGGAAGCGACCTTCTTATTGCTGTTCGGTCACCTGCCGACGCAAAATCAGTTAAACAGATTCTGTGAGATCTTATCCGACTTCCGTATGCTTCCGCCCTCGTTTATCCGCGATATCATCATGAAAGCACCTTCCAAAGATATGATGAATATGCTCGCAAGGTGTGTTCTCAGCCTTTATTCTTATGATCTGAAACCGGACGATATTTCAAAAAAGAATGTGCTTCGCCAATCCCTGCAACTGATTGCACAGTTCCCGCTCTTAACGGTATACAGCCAAAAAGCTTATCAATACTACCATTCGGATGCGTCGCTGTTTATTCATAAACCGAGAAAGGAACTCTCCACCGCAGAAAACATCCTTTACATTCTGCGCGAAGACTGTAAATATACGCAGTTGGAAGCAGAAGTTCTCGACTTATGCCTCGTTCTGCACGCAGAACATGGCGGCGGAAACAACTCCACTTTCACGACGCACGTGGTAACTTCTTCGGGAACAGATACTTATTCTTCGGTAGCGGCTTCTCTCGGCTCGCTGAAAGGTCCCAAACACGGCGGCGCAAACATCAAGGTTTGCGAAATGTTCGACAACATCAAAGCGGCTGTCCCCGATTACGACCGCGGCAAACTCAAAGATTACATCGCAAAGATCCTCGACAAAGAAGCTTTCGATCATACAGGTCTCGTTTACGGAATGGGTCATGCAGTGTATTCCCTTTCCGATCCGAGAGCGGATATCCTTAAATCCTTTGCCGAAAAACTCGCCGTGGAAAAGCACAAAGAAGACGAATACGAAATGCGAAAAGCCGTTGCAGACATCGCGGCGGAACTCATTGCGGAAAAGAGAAAAATTTACAAAGGCGTCAGCCCCAATGTTGACTTTTTCTCAGGTTTCGTTTACGATATGCTCAATCTTCCCAGAGAATTGTACACGCCTTTCTTTGCCGTATCCCGTATCGCGGGCTGGTCTGCGCACCGTATGGAAGAGATCACCAACGGCGGAAAAATCATTCGCCCCGGCTATCAAGCCGTTGCAAAACGTCAGAATTACATTCCGATCGAAAATCGCACGGAAGATAACGTTTAAAATAAAATTATTCAATAAAGTCGTTTGAAATACGCAAAGCCGTTGCAAATTTTGCAACGGCTGTGTTGTTTTTATTTTAAAAATCAAGTTAAACGGCGGCATCCGAATTTTTCGGACGCCGCCGCATCTTTTATGTTTAAAAAACAGAATCCGTCTTTGCGTAAAAAATCTGTTTTATGCAAAATTTCACATATGTATTTCCTCGCATATCTGACAAATCCGCCTTGAAAAACGCCCGATTTTTGCTTAAATGAAAGAAAAAGCATATGCATTAATTTGCATATGCTGAAAAAATAATTCCTTACAGATATTTTACGATATCGTTCAGACTCAGCGCGACCGCTTCCGCACGATCGGGAGTAGTTTCGGCAAGCGCTTCGTCCGTTTCGCCACTCAAAACGAGCAACGTATGGAATCCGTTATTGTTGCCGAAACGGATATCGGTATGCGGTCTGTCCCCCACCATTGCGATCGATTTCGGCGCAAGATTCAAACGCCTTTTGATACAATCACCCATAACCGTAAAAGGCTTTCCACAGATCACGTCGGGTTCTTTGCCCGAAGAACATTTTAAAAGCTCGATAAATGACCCGACATCGGGAGGAAACACCCCTTTTGCTGGACATACGGCATCGGGATGGGTAGCGATATACGGCTTACCTTCCACGATCAATTTGTTGATTTCAACAAGTTTGGAAAAAGTAAGAGTGGTATCATAGGCAAGTACCGCGACCTCTCCGTTTTCTTCGCAAAGATTTATCCCTGCCGCCGAAAACTCCCCTTTAAGACCGTCCGTCCCGACAAGATACACCCGTTTTTCAGGGTAAAATTCTTTCAGATACTCTATTGTGGCTATACCCGAAGTATACACTTCATCCCCTTTTCCGAAGATTCCGAGCTTTGAAAGTTTTTCCTCGTACTCTTTCACCGTTTTAGATGAGTTGTTGGTAAAATATACGATACGCTTACCTGCATCTCTCATGGCTTGCAAGGTATTTTTCATATCCCCGATCAAAGTGGTTTCTATATACACAGTCCCATCCATGTCCAGAAGAAACACCTGCGTCTCTTTGACAAGTTTTGATAGCCTTTCTTCATTATCTGCGGTAAAAATCATATGTCTCTCCTTGCATACGGGTAAAATTTATCCCGTAAAACCTCTTTTTTTCTCTCGTATGCGCCTTGACACAAATGCGCCGTCGCACAAATTATTAATTTACAGGCATTTATCCGATCAAGCCCCGCTTTTTACAGTATCCGCACTGTTTGAAACACGCAAAAGACCGAACTCCCTCGCAAGGGAAACAACAGAAAGATACGGCGAAAGTTCACAACTTAAAGAATATAATTCTTCCTTCTCCCCCACATCAAAATTCTCCCGTCTGCCGCCTAAAAGATAATATTTCTCCATTATTTCACTTACAAATCGGGATAAGAGATCGCAATCTCTCTGAAAACGTGAACGGCATTCTGAAAAAAGACGTACGCGCAGAAAACTTTCCTTTGCAGAAGACACTTTCAGAAAATCAAAAACCTGCCTGCCTCCGACTTTTTCAGCTGCAAGCACTCTGGACAGATAATCCGGCACAAAGTACAAACGCGGCTTTGCTTCCGTAAAAAATTTTTTATACTTATCCGCAAAAAAAGCCAGCGTTTCCGCCGCCGAAACACCGCGGCTTCGGTTTTTACATAACTGACGGTAAAAACCGTCACAGGAAAAAGGCTGACACTCATCTTTTGCGATCTGATAAATACACGAACAGGCAAATACTCCCAAAAAATCAGGAGTGTTTTGCAGCAATTTCATACAATCTTCAAAAAGTGAGACATTCTTTTCCGTCTGTTGCGAAAAAACGGCATCTGTGCGCAGATCAAAGGCACAGAGCGAAGAAAGCGCACACTCCATGAACGAATCCGATACGCCCGATATAATACTTTCATCGGCTATTACCGCAGAAGGCTCTTTTACGGGAAAACCTCCCACCGCACCGCCGAAACGGCTGAACAATGCGTTTGCAGAACAAACAGTCGGCACCGCAATCAGATAAGCGCGGCGAAGCGTACAGAAAAACCGCGCCGCACGAATGCTCCTCTCCCCTGCGGCGATCACGCCTCGCACTTCATCGGGCAGTGAAAACAGGCTTTCGGGTTTATCGTTTTGAGAAAACAGGACATTAAAAGTCTTTAAACCGCCTGTGTTTTCGGCTAATCCGTGTAAAAGCGACGCATTTTTCTCATCAGCCAGTAACAGGATCTTACCGTACGGTAAAAACTCCCGCATTCTCTTTCCCGCGTTATGGTAAGACTCCCTGTAAACAGCCGTCTTTATGCCTTTTTGAAAAAGCAAATCGGATATTTTTTCAAGACACATAAGATATTTACCCCTTTCTTTTCGCAAACCTTTTTGCTTTTATCCTATGTGACCGAAAAAATCTTATTAAAATACCTTTTAAAACCTTAATATATCGGAAAGGGCATTTAAAAGCCCGTCGTTTTCTTCCTTTGATCCTACGGTGATACGCACAAACGAATCTATTTTCGGTTTATTGAACCAACGCACCAGAACGCCGCGTTCTTTCAGCCCTTCATAAATTTCTTTGCCGCTCTTTTTCTGATGTGACGCAAAAACAAAATTGGAAGAACTCGGCAATACTTTAAAGCCCGATTTTTCAAGTTCTATGCTCAGTCTTGCCCGTTCGGAGACGACAAGCGCGTTCTTTTCCCGATAATATTCGGTATCTGAGATCGCCGCAGCACATACCGCCTGACAGACTGAATCGACGGGATAAGAATTAAAACAATCGCGCATACGCTCCAGTCCCTCGATCAAAGCGCGGCAGCCGATCGCATATCCGCATCTTATCCCTGCCAGAGAATAGCCCTTAGAAAAAGTTTTTACGACAAGCACGTTATCATATTTCTTCGTGAGCGGCACTGCCGTCTGCCCGAAAAAAGGCATATATGCCTCGTCTAAAATCACGATACGATCGCTTGCCGCAATAAATGCTTCCAGCTCGGGAAGCGGTATACCTATGCCCGTCGGCGCATTCGGATTTGCGATCAATACACCTTGCGCCGCCGTACCTTTCAGCTTTTCAAAGCTTAAAGTAAAATCATCTTCAAGCGGCACGATATTTTTTTTGATACCGAAAAAATCGCAGAAAACGGGATAAAAGGAATAGGTGATATCCGCAAAAGCCGCACCTTTTCCGTCTGCATCGAAGAAAGCAGGAAAACAAAGCGCGAGAATTTCATCGCTGCCGTTGCCGCAGAATACGTTTTCAGCGTCTACCCCTTCCGCCCCTGCGATCGCTTCCCTTAATTTCTTTGCAAAAGGATCAGGATAAAGTTTGAGATCGGAAAACGCAAACGAATCATACTCTGCTTTTGCTTTCGGCGAAGGCGGATAGGGATTTTCGTTGGTATTCAATTTAATATACTTCTTGTCCTTGGGCTGTTCCCCTGCCGTATAAGGAGAAACACTGCTTGCTTTTTTACTCAGATATGTCTTCATCCGTATTCCCTCTCCCCGAAAATTCTACCTTTCGGAACTATTTACAAACTACTTTGATTTTTTATTTTATCATACTTTTTTTTCAAAAAAAAGTCAAGCGGCGCGGGCTCTGTTACGCCCGCGCCGACAAACATTCTCATAAACCGACAAAATTTTCCCTTAAACGGCTTTTCTTTAAAAACTATTTTAAAACCACAAACCGAAAATCAGGTTTTTAAAGGCTCAACGTCCGCACATTCTTTTAAGGGCTGAAAAGACGCCGTGCGCAGAACACGTTTCCGCTTCAATGAAATGCTCCGCTTCGGCTATATCCCAAAGATAATGCGCATCCGAATCTGTTATTCTCGGAAGCCCTACCCCCGAGTCGAGAGTGCACTCCACCAACTCAAAACCGAGATTTTTATCAAAACCGCCCAAAATACCGATGATACCGTTTGCCTGCTTATCGATATGCGCGGGAACGGCAATTCCGCCCAGCGATTTTACAAGCCCTGAAATCTCTTCTACGGAAATGCCCGAACTTACGATCAGAAGGTTTTCTTCCTCGCCTACGATCTCGTCCTTTTCGTTGAGAATGAGTTGCCGCCCGAAAATATCAGGTTTATTTTTTATTTTCAAACGTCTGTTTTCTACGATTTTTTCCAACATCTCCAATTCTTCGTATTTTTCAAACAGACACAGGATATGGATATCTTCACTTGTCGTCAGTTCCATTGCAGGAAGTACGACAAGGCCGTTTTTTCTGCCCACAGCCATCGCCGCGGGGCAATTTTTGCCCGTATTGTGATCCGCGATCGCAATGACGTTCAGCCCTTTGAGCAAAGCCATATTCACAATATTATTGGGCGTATTGTCCTCATCTCCGCAGGGACTTAAACAGGAATGAATATGAAGATCATAATAAAGTTTCATAGTCCCTCCTTTTTCTGCCCCACTTTTTCTTACCGAACTTACTTAATTTTCTGTACGGCACAACTCTCCCAAAATTAAAGAAGTTTTATAAACGTCCTTTTCAGAGCCAAGCAAAGTGATACCCTTTTCTTTTGCACGTTCGAGAAGCGCCCCGTCCGGCTCTACATTTTCACAAAGCACTACGCAGGCGCAATCTATAAGAACAGCGACCGCCGCCACGTTTACATTATTCATCACCGTAAGCCAAGCGCAATTTTCAGGCGCACGGGAAATAATGTTGCTGAGAAAATCTCCGCAGTAGCCGTTCTCTATCTCTCTATCTTCTGCTTTGTTGAAAACCCGAAGGCACGCTTTTTCCGTAAATGAAGATACTTTCATTCTTTTTTCCTTTCTTTCAGTTTTACACAATCGGGTACAACGCCCGCGATCACCGCGTCTTCCGCAAAACAGCGGCAGGTAGGCGCACCGCACATACCGCAATCGATACCGGGAAGCTCTTTCAGATACTCTTCCACCTGCATCATTTTTTTCATTGCGGCAAACATATCCTCATCCAATCGGAAAGAAGTGGAAGGTTCGGGTGCCTTATCCCACAAGAAAAACTTTTCATCCAAGCCGAATTCCTCCATCGTTGCAGGAGGTGTTTTCATTTTTTCGGCGAGTTGACGCATTCTGTTTCGGGCGATAAACGGATTTTCCACATTCAGAACACCGCCCACGCATCCGCCGGGACACATATTCAACTCCACAAAATCCGCGCCTTCCAGTTTTCCGTCGCTCATCTCCGTAAGTACGCCGAGCACATTGCGCACTCCCGAGCAGTGTATGTAATTACCGAGTCCCAGAGAGTTGCTCTCCCCACCCGAAGAACCCCAGCCGATACCGAAATGTCCGCATTTGCCGAGATCTCGCGGAGTTTCGATTTTGTTCATCTTTTCTACGAGCCTGAAATAGACATCGCTCTGCGACAAAACCCCCGAAATATACTTTTCGTTGGAAACTTCCTCTTTATGCAGAGAATAAACCTTTGCAGGACAGGGCGATATAAAGAATATACCGATATCGTCCGCAGGGATTCCCGCTTCCAATGCGCGCGATTTGGCAAGTTTTGCCGCGACTTTAGCGGGCGCATAGATGGGAAGCATATGATCGGCAAGTTCGTGAAATTTCAAAAGGATGAGTTCCGCGACCGCAGGACAGGCGGTACTGATGACAGGACGGACAAGATCCCCCTTTTCCATCAGTTTTTTGGAACAATCGGTAACCAGTTCGGCGGCAAGCCCGACTTCAAAAACATCATCAAATCCGAGCGCAAGCAACCCTTCGATCACATAATTCGGATTGTCGAGATGATTGAATTGCCCGAACAAAGACGGTGAAGGCAAAGCAATTTTATATTTATAACTCGCTACAAGCTCGAAACTGTCATAAACAGGGCGTTTTGCTCCGCCCTTACAGCTTCTCACACATTCTCCGCAGTTGATACATTTATCGTAGAGAATTTTCGCTTTACCGTTCACAATGCGTATCGCTTCGGTCGGACATCTTCGCATACAGGTAATACAACCGATACATTTATCGCTGTCGAGAACGACCGTTTTGAGCGTTTTATCCATGATTAATCCTCGCGTTTTCCCTTTTCCCCCAAGTAAGGAAAGGCGTAATCGGGTTTCTGCTTCAAAAAGCCTTCACTTTTAAAGCACAATTTGCGGTACGATGAAAAGCACCGCTTAAAAATTGATGCGAAGAAATACCGTTGTTCCTACGCCTACGGTAGAATCAATTTTCATTTCGTCGCTGTATTTTTTCATATTCGGAAGCCCCATTCCCGCACCGAAGCCGAGACTTCTGATATTATCTGATGCCGTAGAATAACCCTCTTTCATTGCAAGATCAATATTTGCAATGCCGGGGCCTCTGTCTTTGAGCCAAATCTCCGCGCGGTCGGGATAAATATCCACTTCTGCTTTTCCGCCGTGCGCGTGAATGACCATATTGATCTCCCCTTCATACATGGCTATCGCAACGCGGCGCACCGATGCGGGCGGGACACCTATTTGTTTGAGCGTACGCTTCACGCTTTCGCTCGCATTGCCCGCAGACGAAAAATTTTCACCGTCGACGTCAAATTCCAATTTAAGACATTCCATGTCAGCCACCGAGTCCGTTGGTGTATAAAATGCCGCAAGCGACAAAAAGACGTTTTTCCGTACTCAGTAAAACGATACCTTTTTCGCGCGCAAGTTCGATGACCGACTGTTCGGGACGCTTGCCTCGCACGAAAACAATGCAAAGCATATCCATCATTTCCGCCGTGCGCACGACCTGCGGATTTAAAAGCCCCGTAAGAAGCACGGACTGATCTTTGACATACGCCAAAACATCACTCATCATATCCGAACCGCAAGCAGTATGAATTTCGGTATCAAGACGATCTTCTCCGCAAAGAATCTGAGCATCGAGTAATTTTACAACTTCTCTGATTGTCATAGATTTTCTCCGATTTTTTAACTTTGTATTATAATAACATACTATTAACGATATTTCAATAGTTTTGAATTTTTTCCTATATACAAAGCGGCAGAGCCGTATTGCCCTGCCGTTTCGATCAAATATTCAATAAAGAAAAAATAAAATTTATAAGATATCCTACGCATAGACTTATACAAAACAGTGAAAGCGCCAAAAGAAGATTGCGTTTCCAGTTTTTGATATTTTTGAACAATACGACAAATCCCAATCCTGCATTGGCGCAAAGTCCCGCCACACAACTTCCAAACGTCAGATACCCCTCAATAAACGCCTTAGTGATCAGAACGCTGCTTGCGCAATTCGGTATAAGACCGACAACACAAGCAAAAAGCGGCTGCAACCATACACTGCGCATAAGAAATGACTGAATTTTATCTTCGCCCACAAAATAAATAAGTGTTCCGAAAATCAAATTGACGATAAGAATATAGGCAAATATCTCCAAGGAATGCAACAAGGGATGAATAAAATAACTTTTGAACTTGCTGTCTTCTTCGTGATCGTGTCCGCACGCCGCGCCGTGAATTTCTTCGTGTTCTTCCATTTCGGTAAGAACTTCTTTTCTGCAAATAAAGTTGGCAAGATATCCTATCCCGACAGCAACGACAAATTTTACCGCGATCATAGGCATCACCCATGCCGCGCGCGAGCCGTCCGCAAGCAAAAGAATAAACGCTTCATCGCTGGTTGCAAGAAAAACGGCAAGAACCGTACCTGTACGGATAATTTTCCTATCGTATAATTTAGCCGCCATAACCGAAAAACCACATTGCGGAATTAACCCTGTGGCAGCCCCTAAAAGAGGCGCAAGCCTGCCGCTCAACGCATTTTTATTGCGGGAAATGTTTGTGCGGTGTTCGAGTATTTCGATGATCACATATATCAAAAATAAATAGGGAAAAATTTTCAGGCTGTCAAGCAATGAATCCAATAAAACTTCTTGCATATCCTCTCCGTAACCTTCTCTTTTTTACACATAAATCTCTAAAAATATACTTCAAATATCTTAATGTAAAATTTAATATTTAAAATGATTTGTTTATTATATCCCCGATCATTAAAAAAATCAAGCAAAATAATTTAAAAGCAACATCTGAACCCTTATTTTATTGCCTATTTATATTTTTTCCTGCTCCGTTTTTCTGTCTGAAACTATGATTACAAACGATATGCAAAAAATTTTAAACCGTCTGAAAATAAAAAACCGTGCGCTCTTTTTAAGAGCGCACGGAACAGATAAATCCTTTTCAAGAATTACTTATCTTCGTTCTTTTTTGCCGCGGGTTTTTTAGCGGGTGCTTTTTTCGCTGCGGGCTTTTTCTCGGGAGCAGCTTCTTCTGCGGGCTTTTCTTCCACGGGAACTTCAACAGGAGCTTCCACAGGTGCTTCCACAGGAGCCTCTACGGGAGCAGCTTCAGCCGCAGGATCAGCAGCTACTGCCGCCGCCTCAGCAGCCGCTTTTGCTTCTGCCTTTTCTTTTCTTGCAGCAGCGCGAGCTTCACGGCGCATTGCAGCCTTTTCTTCCTTGGTTACAACCCTGTTCTTCTCGATGATAGCCTGCATTTCCTGAGGCGTCAGAGGTACAAAGTTGGAAGAAATTTCATTTTCAGGAGTTACTTCATATCCTTCATCTCTTGCGAGAATGGACATTTCAGTCGCACTGTCAAAAATATGAATATGACGTGCGTCAAAAGCAAGATCGATAACTTCGCCGCGGTTGACAATGCTTCTGGAATCGATCTTTGCGATCATGTTGGAAGAATCGCCGATAACGTTGGTAACTTCTTCGCCTTCCTTGAAGTCAAGTTTGCAGTAGATCTGTGTTTCTGCACCGAGTTTTTCAACAACTTCGATGAAAGCTTTTACAACTGTATCGGGAGATGCGTTGATGAACGCTTCTTCTTCGTGGATATCTTCGGGACGTACGCCGAGAACTACGGGTTTGCCCGTATTGACATAGTCTTCGATATTTCTGATTCTTGCTTCAACCGATTTAGGAAGAAGGATCTTATTGTTATTTACGAATTCGCAGTATACCTTGCCTTTATCCTTCGTCAGAGTAGCCTGGAAGAAATTCATCTGAGGCGTTCCGATAAATCCGGCAACGAACTGGTTGATAGGATAATCGTAGAGGTTCTGAGGGGTATCGACCTGCTGCATGAACCCGTCTTTCATAACTACGATACGAGTACCCATCGTCATAGCTTCGACCTGGTCGTGGGTAACGTAAATAAAGGTCGTAGCAAGTCTTGCGTGCAACTTAGAGATCTCTGTTCTCATCTGTGCACGGAGTTTAGCGTCGAGGTTGGACAGAGGTTCGTCGAGAAGGAATACCTTCGGTTCACGAACGATAGCACGGCCGAGCGCAACACGCTGACGCTGACCACCGGACAACGCCTTCGGTTTACGGGTAAGATAATCAGTGATGCCGAGGATAGCAGCCGCTTCCTTTACGCGTTCATCAATGATCTGCTTAGGTACTTTACGCAATTTCAGACCGAATGCCATGTTGTCATAAACGGTCATGTGCGGATACAGCGCGTAGTTCTGGAACACCATCGCGATATCTCTGTCTTTCGGAACAACGTCGTTGACGAGTTTTCCGTCGATATAAAGTTCGCCCTTGGAAATTTCTTCCAAACCTGCGATCATACGCAACGTCGTGGATTTTCCGCAACCGGAAGGTCCGACGAATACGATAAATTCTTTGTCCTTAATATCAAGGTTAAAATCTGTTACGGCAGTTACACCGGACGGATAAACCTTATAGATCCCTTTAAGCAAAAGGCTTGCCATTGTTTATACTCCTCCCTGTATAATTTGAGTTTATAATTATTTTACAACATTGCAAAAAAAAACGCAATAGGCAATTATTACAAATTACAAAGGTGAATCTGTTAATTTTGCCCAACTTACAAGAATGAATCAGGCAATTTTGACAAAACGGGCAATTTTTATGATACCGTAGTTAAAAATATGAGTAAAAAAATTCTGCGCCACTTGTATTTTTACCGTAAATCTGTTATAATGGGAACATCTTAAACCGCATCGGTTCAACACGTTATCTCAGCGAGGGAAAATGTCAAAATGGATATAAACAAATATTCACCTAAATTCAAAATAAAAAGTCAGCATCTTCTGCATCTTGCAGACCTTAGCACGGAAGAAATTTTCGAATACCTTTACGCCGCAAAAGTAATGAAGAAAAAATACAAAGTAGGCGAAATCACAGGTATTTTGAAAAATAAAACGATCGGGCTTTTGTTCGGAAACGTATCTACAAGAACTCGTGTATCTTTTCAGATGGGAATACGGCAACTGGGCGGGCACTATGTTTTTCTTCCCAAAAACGAAACGCAGCTTTCCCGCGGCGAAAGCATTAAAGATACCGCGGTAATGCTTGGAAGATACGGACTTTCCGCTTTGGTACTTCGCGCCTTTAACGATTCGGAAGTTACCGAATTTGCAAAATACAGCGAAATTCCCGTAGTCAACGGCATTTCCGATACTTCCCATCCCCTGCAGATCCTTTCCGATCTTTTTACGGTATGGGAGATGAAAGGAAAACTGGAAAACCTGAAAATCGCCTATATCGGCGACGGAAACAATATCGCAAACTCGCTGATCATGGGCTGCTCTAAATGTGACATGAACGTATCCATAGCCAGCCCGAACGGTTATACCCCCGACCAGCGCGTAGTGGAACGCGGAATGCAATACAGCGATGTCGTCATAACTAATGATATTTATGAAGCAGTGAAAAACGCCGATATAGTTTATACAGATGTATTTATCTCTATGAGCGACGAGGAAGACGAAAAGAAAAAAGCCAAACTTGCCCGTTACCGCGTAACGCCCGAAGTCATGGCACAGGCAAAACCCGATGCACTGTTTATGCACTGTATGCCCGTTCACAGAGGCGAGGAAGTCTCCGCCGAAGTTGCGGACGGAGAACAGTCCGTCATGTATACACAGGCAGAAAACAGACTCCATCTCAACAAAGCCGTCCTTGCCCTTCTCACCAAACGATAATTCCCCTATATCATATTTCAATTCGATCTGATTTTAAATCATCCTACCTTAAAAAAGCGGAGCGCAAATAAAAACGCTCCGCTTTGTTTTTTACTCCTTTCTCTTTCCACACCCCTTTCTCGTATACGGTAGGAAACACTTTTTTGTATCACTTGCCCAATCGGCAAGTGATAAATTTATAATTTTAATTATTTGCAAAGGTTGCACCTTCCAACCTGACATTAAATGACGTGTAATCAAAAAAATTTACCAGATTTTCATCGCTTACATATTGAACAGGAAGTTTGCTTGCTTCAAATATGAAAGTACCGTCTGTCATTTCAACTTCAGTATCGTTGACGTATAATTTTGCACCCGATAAATCAAGCCCGTCGTTGCACGTTACCGAAACGGCACCTAATTCATCAAAAGATATTTCACCGTCTCTGCTGACAGTCAGCAATTCGGCTGATTGATTATTGATATAAAATCCATTAGGAACAATCGCTTCCGTATTTATCAATATTTCGTTCGTAAGGCTGATATCACCGAAAAATAACACGTATTCGTTTCTTGCGGCAGAAAGCTGCTCCTTAAAACTACCGTTTTCTGTTGCAACTAATTCTAAACCGGTCCCGGTGCTTGCATCGTTAAAGCTAAATGCGTATTTGCCAATAATCGGTCCTGTCAGCTCAATGCCGACGTTTTCCACATACTCAGTATACGTTGTCTTGTAGGAATAAGTTGGCTCCAGCAAAGCCTGATAAAGTGTTTTATTGTCGTCCAGCTTAAACTCTTTTAGATACGTACTGATATCCGCCCCGTTTTCTTCGTTAACTTTAAACCTGACGGACAGCTCCCTCTCCTGACACGCAAAAGTAATCTTGACGTCTTTCGTGATATTCTCAACAGTAATTGTTCCGGCTATTTGAGCTTCATTGAGCGGTGCGTCAGCATTATAATTGCTGTTCTTTTTAAAAGCAATTTCTTTACCGTCCGCAAAAACTTTGAGCGTATTTACATCGTAGTAATTGTTGATCGCCACACCTGCCGTTGCACTTTCTCCGCTTTTCCAACCGTTTGCAAATCCATTGATATTGTCCGGCGCGCATAATTTAGCAACAGCGTCTTAATCTTCTGTCAAAAAATACGTCGTACCTCCGCTACAAGCGACCAAAGGCGCAAATATTGATATCAAAGCAACAGACAATACCAAAAAAAATAAGTTTTTTCACTCCAACCCCCTCTTATTTAAGAATAAATATCAGTGCCGCCGCCATTGCACCAAATGACAATAACGCAATAATGACCGAAACAATTGCATACTTTCTTTCATCCGGGTTGAATATCAGAACAATGCTCCAAACCAACATTATAAGTTGACCGATGATCCCGTTAATCAAAAAAATTATTGCAAACGCAATACAGACAATAATTAGAATCAACCCGCCTATAAATGTTTGCCCAGTCATTATATCAAATGACTTTATGACACCAAACCCGGCAAGCACGGCAATGGCAATAAAAATTATATTGGCAAGCGCATACACTATTCGTTTTCCTTTTTCGGCTGTTATAATATTGCCAATGTGCCTGATCAGCTGTTGACCAACTTTCATACTCCCTCTCCCCTTTTATATAAGAAAATACATACATATATTTAGTTTTTATATATCATAACATAAACGCGCACAAAAGTCAAGATTTAATTTTTTATAAACCATGCTTAACTTAATCGATTAAACCTAAAACAATTATTTTTAATTGTTATGACTTGCAAATTCGATCCGCTCAATATTTTTGTAATTTACGCAATATATAGAACGAGGCAGTCGGTGCAAAATTGCACCGACTGCCTCGTTCTATATACACTTATTAAAGCCTTTAAGTTTATCTTTGCTTTTACAGTTTTTCCGCGATCGCACGGAGGAAGCCTTGCGAATCGAGTTTTACGGGCTGAACGCCTTCCATACGGAAGAGTGCGACGAGATCCCCCGTCATTTTTCCTTCCTCGATCGTTTCCACCGTCGCCTTTTCCAGTTTTTTTGCAAAAGCGGTAAGTTCGGGAATATTATCCAGCTCTCCGCGCTTTGCAAGCGCACCCGTCCAGGCAAAAATAGTTGCAACGGAGTTTGTGGAAGTTTGCTCACCTTTGAGATACTTATAATAATGGCGGGTGACCGTGCCGTGCGCCGCTTCGAACTCATAATTTCCGTCGGGCGAAACGAGAACGGATGTCATCATACCGAGAGAGCCGTAGGCGGTCGCGACCATATCGCTCATCACGTCGCCGTCGTAGTTTTTGCAAGCCCACAACACGCCGCCCTCCGAACGCATAATGCGCGCAACGGCATCGTCGATCAACGTATACATATATTCTATGCCCGCTTTTTCAAACTTCTCTTTATACTCCGTTTCGTAAATTTCATTGAAGATATCCTTGAAACGGTGATCGTATTTTTTGGATATGGTATCTTTCGTCGCAAACCAGAGCGGATACTTTATATCGAGCGCGTAATTAAAGCAGGAACGGGCAAAACTCGTAATAGACGCATCCGTATTGTGCATCGACTGTACGATTCCGCTTCCCTTGGCAAAATCGTGTACGAGCAATTTTTCCTTGACTTCCCCTTTTTCGTCCTCAACAACAAGGTAGGCTTTATCGCCCTTAGCCGTCTTAGTTTCCACACCCGAATACACGTCGCCGTAAGCGTGCCTTGCAAGCACTATCGGCTGTTTCCAGGACGGAACGTAAGGCAGAATACCCTTTGCCAGAATGGGCGCACGGAACACCGTACCGTCGAGTATACGGCGGATCGTGCCGTTCGGGCTCTTCCACATCTGTTTGAGGTTATACTCTTCCACGCGCTGCGCGTTGGGAGTAATCGTAGCGCATTTTACGCCTACGCCGTATTTCTTATTCGCTTCCGCCGCCTCGACCGTTACGCGATCGTCCGTTGCGTCGCGGTTTTTCAGTCCGAGATCGTAGTATTCGGTTTTCAGATCCACATACGGGCAGATCAGAATATCTTTGATCCACTGCCAGAGGATTCTTGTCATTTCATCGCCGTCCATTTCAACGATCGGCGTTTTCATCTTGATTTTTTGATTCATTCGGGCAGACCTCGCTTATATTTTTCACTCGGATATTGTACCAAATCCGAACGAAAAATTCAAGCGTTTGTCGCCTTCTGCCTGAAATTACAAATTTATGTACACACTCGCCAAAATTTATTTTCTATCGGCGTTTTCCGTGTGCGGCAGAATTTTTACCGAGCACGCCGCAGTTTCTGAGCATTTTTTTGCCGGCGCGCACCTCGGCGTCCCTTATCCCCTGCCCGATAAGCAATGCAAGGAGATTTGAAAAACCGCTCAGGTTTTCGCAGAAAAGATAATAAGCAAGGGATCCCGGCACCGTATTCATTTCATTGAAATACACATCATCCCCCGAAAGCAGGAAATCCGCGCGCACGATACCGCGCAAATCGGACTTTTTATAAAGCGTTCGCGTATATTCCTTGACGGTGTTTGCCTGTTTTTCGGTGATTTTTGCAGGCAAAGTACTTGCGCGCTCTTTTCCGCCGTCCGAAAGATACTTATCCGAAAAAGTAAGTATCGCATTATCCGTTTTCGGCTCTTCGCATTCGGAAAGGACGATATTCTCCCCTTGTCTGTATGCGGCACAGTTGATCTCTCTTCGCTCCGAAAGATATTTTTCCACGATCACCACACTGTCATATACAAAAGCGGCACGGAGGGAAAACACAAGTTTTTCATCGTTTTCCGCAACAAAAACGCCGATACTCGATCCCTGACGGGAAGGTTTGACAATGACGGGAAAACCGAGTTTCGTCTTTACAAACTTTCTGACGAACGCCGTGCGGTGAAGATAATCGTCTTCCGTTATTTTCACATACGGCAGGACGTTTATCCCGAGCGATTTTGCCCAAAGTTTTGTTGCCGCCTTATCCATAAACAATGCCGACCCGAAAAGATCGGGAGAAGCGTTTGCGATCCCGTTCAGGTCGAGAATGGCGGAAACCACACCGTCTTCCCCGCAAAGGCCGTGACAGCAGTTGACGGCACAATCTATCTTCGCGATTTCTTTTCGCTTATTCCCCTTTATCGTATAAAGTTTACCGCCCGAAAATTCCGCTTCCTGCGCCTTCTTTTCCACGCCTGCCGAAAAAGTGTTCAGATCGAAAAGCGCATCGCCCGTATAGAATTTTCCGCTCTGGGTGAGATATACGGGGAAAGGCCGAAACTTTTCCCTGTCGAGCACGTTCGCCGCCATTGTTCCCGTAATGACGGAAATTTCGTTTTCACACGACCTGCCGCCGTAGATCACGGCAATGTTGAGCACCGATTTTCGCATAAAAAAACACCTCCGCAATTTATTTTCGCTTCGGTGTTTCCGTATGTATTCAAAAAATTAAGTTCTGCCACAAAACAGTATTTTCGGCTGTGCGGTATCAGTTATAAATATCGGGCAGATCGTTCAGAAACAGCACACAGTCTCCTTCGTTCAATTCCTTTGCCAGAATTTCCTGCGCTGCCGCAAGCGTCGGTACAACGGTGAGGTTTTCCTCCGTGCCGCCAGCCGAAAGATAGCCGCGCTTTACGCACTGTACGAGCGTCGCTCCGACTAAGATCACGCGATCGCACACGGCAAGTTTTTCGCCGAGAGCAAAGTTTTCCGCCTCTTCCAAAACCCCAAGTTCGACAAGCCCCGGCGTTACGACAAACTTTCTGCCGCCGAAAGACGAAAGCACTTCTATCGCGTCCGCTGCCCCTACAATGTTCGAATTATAACTGTCGTCAAGCACGGTCACCCCGCCCGAAACGATGGGTTGCAGGCGGTGGGGAATATAATCCGCACGGGCGATCCCCTCGGCAATTTCTTCTTTTGTCATTCCCAATTTATAAGCAAGTGCCGCGGCAAGCGCGATATTTTTTGCACTGTGCGCGCCAAGAAGTTTACTCTGCACTTCCGTCTTTATCGCACCGAATGCCAGACAGAATTTCACGCCCTGCGGCCCTGCGACCACATCGGAAATCCCCACCTCGCAGCGTTCTCCCACGGACACCGAATTTACTTTTGAAGTATCGAACCGATCGGTAAATTCATCCTTGCCGATCACGGCAAATCCGCCTTCTTTTATCCCCGAAAGGATCTCGCCTTTCGCTTCAATAATAGCGTCTACGCTTCCGAATGTTTCCAGATGCTGCGGGCAGATACCCGTAACAATGCAATGATCGGGCTTAAAGACCTCACAAAGTTCGGCAATATCCCCTTTATGCCGCGCCCCCATTTCCGCAATAAAGAAGTCATAATCCGAAGGCAAATTTTCTTCTGCCGTGCGGGCAATGCCGAGCGGCGTATTGAAAGATGCCGGCGTGATAAGAACGCGGTATTTCACGGAAAGGATAGATGCCAGTATATTTTTTACGCTCGTTTTGCCGAAACTGCCCGTAATTGCGATTTTAACGCCGCCGAACACATCGATCTTACGCTTTGCACGAAGAACAAATTTCCTGTTTCTGCGCTCGGAAAAAGGTCTGTCTATCGCATTTGCAAGCCGCAAAAACAAAGGCAGCAGCAGCGGAAGCACCGACATAGGCAGATATCTTAAACAAGTGACAAGCTCCTGTTTGGCATAAAAAGCGACCGCATTCACCCCAATAGCAAGAGCGGCGGAACAAACCAGCACGATAAATACTTCCAGCCCGTAGATATGCTGCGCCCGTTTCGTTCCTGCAAGCGGAACTTTGAGCGCGCGCCTGTCTGCACGGCAATACACCGCGACAAACACGGGAAACGGTATCAAAGAAAGATATGCCGAAAAGCCCGTAAACGCGAAACAGACCGCGATCACCGCACAGGAAAGCAAGGTAAGAAATGCAAGGATCGTGAGCGTCGAACCCACCATATTCCCTTTTTTCTTCATCCACGCGGAAAAACGTTTGCCGTCATAACCCGACTGCTGCAACGCGCCGAGCATTCTGAACGAGCAAAGGGGTAAAAGCGCGGCAAGCGCAAACCCCACAACGATATATTCCGCTATTTTCTGCATTGTAAACATAATTTTTCCTTTCGTGCCGCAGACGGACACATTTTATTTCACGATCTCGCCAGTTTTGAAAAACTCACGCGCGATCGCGTTAAATAAATCGGGCTGTTCGCAGAAACAAAAATGCGTTGTTCCTTTCATGACCGCAAGCCCCGAATCTTTTGTGCCTTTATGAAGAATATCCGCCATATACAGAGGAGTTGCGGTATCCTTTTCCCCGAATACGTACAGTACGGGTACTTTTATCTCCTTCAAAAGCGGCGTAAGATCTTCATTGACGATCTTTTTATAACTTTCGCGCATGATCGGAGAAAGTTCCCGATATTCTTTTGAACCGAATTTCCTCTCGGCGAACTTCGGAGCGATCTTTCTGACCATACGATAAGTTCTGACTTTTAATTTATAACGAAGTCCGCGCCTTGGCGGAACGCCCGCACATCCCGTAAGCAAAGCCTTGCCGATAAGAGAAGGCTCGTTCGCCAAAAGCCTGAGTGCGACCCTTCCGCCGAAAGAATGGGCAATCAGCCTTACATTTTCAAGCCCTTTCTTTCGGAAAAAATCCGCCGTGAACTCCGCATAATCCTGCGTAGACCACGCGTCCTTTAAAGGCGCGCTTTTGCCGAAACCCGGAAAATCAAATGCTGTCACCCGATAAAACTTTGAAAAATACTTTATCTGCCAGTAAAAACACTCTTTCGAAGCGAGATATCCGTGCAAAAGCACGAGATCCTCGCCCTTTCCTTCCGTGAGAACGGAAATTTCATTTTCCCTCAGCAGATCAAATCTCCTTTTCGGCATTTTTAAAAACAGGCAATCAAATTATATCGTTTTGCCGAGTTCTTTACTCATTACAACGGCGTCTTCCCCGTCCCCGTAATATTTCGGGCGAACGTATCTGCCCACGTATCCCAGTTTGAGATACAGCGACATCGCCGCCGCGTTAGATACCCGCACTTCCAGAAATATCCTTTTTACTCCTCTTTTGAGAGCCTGCGTTTCGAGAAAGATAAGCATCTTTTCCGCCGCTTTTCTTCTTCTGAATTCAGGAAGAACGGCAACGTTTGCAAGATCGGCATCTTCTCCCGCACAGATCAAAAAGGCATAACCTGCCTTTTTTCCGTCCGCCTCCGCAATCACGGTAAGGGTATTTTCACCGAAAAAAGTATCCGCGAGCATCTGAAAAGTCCAAGGATCGGAAAAACAAACCGATTCCGCTTTTGCTACGTCGTAAACGTCTTCATACGTCCATTGCCGTAAAATCATTGTCTTTCCCTCTTTTCCCGCTCTTCCTCTGCCTGACTCTTTCGAACGTACAGCGCACCGAGCGGCGTTGCGCCCGTAAATCCTGCCGCGGCAATGCAAAGACCCTTTGCGGGATCCGCGCGCTCGAACGGTACGGGAAGGTCGGTAAAAGAACGAAGTTTAAACTGTTCAGCGAGCTCCGCGAGCCGATCACTGCTCGCGTATTCGGGAGCAAGTATTTCTTCCCCCTTTTCGTCAAAGCCGCAGACATAAAAATATCCGCGCCCTGCGGGAATGACGGAAAGCGTCTTGTCGATTGCATTATATGCCAGCGTGCGGAAAGAGGTTACCGCAAAGGCAGGTTTTTCCAAAGCGGAACAAAAGCCCTTTATCGTGGAAATACCGATACGGATGCCCGTAAACGACCCCGGCCCCGTTACGGCGCAGAAAAAGTCACAGTCCTTCGGAGAAAGTTCCGCTTTTGAAAGTGTTTCCTCGATCGCACCCATCAGCCGTTCGGAATGGCGCATCGCACAATCTTTTTCAAAATATACCGTTTCCTTACCGTTTTTACACGCAACAACGGTCAGATATTCCGCGCTTGTATCCACTGCAAGATAGTTCATTTTATAATTATCTCCCTTTGCGTTTCGGAACGTTTGAGAATGGTTACCGATTTACAGTTTTCGGGTAAAACTTCACAAATATTTTCCGACCATTCGATCACGCACACACCGCCCGCATAAAAATAATCGGTAAGTCCCAGTGCTTCCGCCTGCGCGCCGCTTTTTAAACGGTAGCAGTCGTAATGATACAAAATCCCGCCGTAATCGTTCATATAAGCGTAGGTCGGGCTCGTGATCTCGTCTTCAATGCCGAGGCCTTCGGCGATCCCTTTTACGAATACCGTTTTCCCTGCACCCATTTCACCGTGGAGCAAAACGATATCGCCTTTTTTCAGCGTTTTTGCATATTCCCTTGCAAATGAAATTGTCTCTTTGGCACTTTCCGTAATCATTTTTTACCGCTCCGAAAAAGAAGAGGCGTTTTTCACACCTCTTCCATTATAATATACAAAACACAATTTTGCAATTAAAACTTATTTAAAAGCCACGAAATTCTCTTATAGAGCAAAATCGTAAGAAGGCTGACCGCCACGCCTTTGATCAGATTGAATAAAACGATATACCACCAAAGAGTATAAAACATCTCCTTTGCCGCCGAGCCCATATAAAGCGGAAAGTTAATGAAACGATTGGTCAAAAGCCCTGCCGCGATCTGCAAAACACAGCCTATGGAAAGGGTAAGAACGACTACGCCTATTCCTTTTTTGTATCTGTAAACGACCGTAGGCACGATGACAAAGCAGAAGGTAATGAGAAAATTGGCTATTTCTCCGACGCCGCCCGTGGAAGTATCCAAAAGGCTCAAAAGTTCTTTCACACCGCTCACAACGATCGCGGCAAAAGGTCCGTACATAAACCCCGCGAGCAGAATAAATACGCCCGAAAAATCCAGTTTCAGAAAACCAGCAGCAGGAAACACGGGAAATTCAAAAAACGTCATCACATACGCGAGCGCGGAAAACAATGCGATTTTCGCAATGCGCGACGCCGTAAAATACGCTTTGCCGTGTTTTCTGTCTTCGGGCTGTTTTTCCCTTTTCTCTTCCGATACGGATGTTTCCGTGCACCCTGATCCCGAAACGGGATCTTTTTTGGTATCTTCCGATACGATCAGTTCTTCCTTCATAAAAATACCTCGAAAAATTTTATTTTCCAAGGGGTTGAAAAAATGCCCCGTTCCAAGGAACGGGGCGGTCTTCTGAGTTTTTCCGCATAAAAAATATGCGCAAAGATCCAAAAAACATTCTTTTCTCATCCGGACTTTACCGTCGGTACGGGAATTACACCCGTTCAGAGGCTCGCGCCTGTCGCAGACTTTTACTGCCGGTGGGGAATTTCACCCCGCCCCAAAGAATCGTTTATTTATATGTGTATTATAAAACCAAAATGTGTAAATGTCAATAAATTCACACTGAATTTTTTTACCAAAAATTACTGAACGTCGTTTGCATAGAGCGGATGTTTTTCACAGAGTTTTTTCACTTCCGCGCGCACGTAATCGAACGCTTCTTCCCTCTTGTCGATGATCTCAGCGATCAGATCCGCAACTTTACGCGCATCCGCCTCGTCAAAGCCTCTGGAAGTGATGCTCGGAGAGCCGACACGGATACCGCTCGTTACGAACGGACTCGTCTCTTCAAAGGGGATAGTATTCTTATTGACTGTAATATTCACTTCGTCGAGCATTTTTTCAAGTTCTTTGCCCGTCATATTCTTGTCGCGAAGGTCTACGAGCATAACGTGATTGTCCGTACCGCCAGACACAAGCCTGATACCGCGTTTTGTGAACTCATCCGCCATTGCCGTCGCGTTTTTCACAACGTTTTTCTGATATTCTTTAAATTCGGGAGAAAGTGCTTCTTTGAATGCGACTGCCTTGCCCGCGATAACGTGCATAAGCGGGCCGCCCTGCATACCGGGGAAAACCGCCTTATCGATCGCCTTTGCAAGTGCTTCTTTGCACATAATGACACCGCCGCGGGGACCGCGAAGCGTCTTATGCGTAGTTGTCGTAACTATATCTGCATAAGGTACGGGAGAAGGATGAAGTCCTGCCGCAACAAGTCCTGCGATGTGTGCGATATCTACCATGAGATATGCCCCTACTTTATCTGCGATCTCGCGAAGACGCGCAAAATCAATGATACGAGGATATGCGCTTGCTCCGGCCACGATCATTTTGGGCTGTGCTTCGAGAGCAAGTTTTTCAAGTTCGTCATAGTCGATACGCTCGTCTTTTTTGGAAACGCCGTAAGGCACGACCTTGAAATATTTACCCGAAATGTTTACGGGAGAGCCGTGCGTCAAATGTCCGCCGTGCGAAAGATTCATACCGAGAATGGTATCGCCGGGATTAAGGAGAGCAAAATATACCGCAGTATTCGCCTGCGCTCCGCTGTGCGGCTGTACGTTTACGTGATCGCAGCCGAAGAGCTGTTTGCAGCGCTCTATCGCAAGAGTTTCCACGATATCGACATACTGGCAACCGCCGTAGTACCTTTTTCCGGGCAGACCTTCTGCATATTTATTGGTCAGATGCGAACCTACCGCAGCCATAACCGCGGGGGAAACAAAGTTTTCGCTCGCAATCAGTTCAATATTGTTGCGCTGGCGGTCAAGTTCCTTCTTCATCGCCTCATACACTTCGGGATCGGCGTTTTTTACAGTAGTCAGATCTATCATTTTTCTTTCTCCGTAGTAGTTTGTTTTTTATCATTATAGCGCAATTTACAAAAATTTACAATCAAATAAAGGCGGCGGCCCGCAAATAATTTGCGGCGCGCCGAAACCATTCTTTATAAACCCGAACCACCCTGCATACAAGTTCGTTTTGATGCTCGATCACAGGTTTTTATCGATAAATTCCTTCATTGCGTCTTTGGGGGCAAAACCTACGTTCTTTGCTATAAGTTCCCCGTTTTTGAACATCATTACGCAAGGTATGCTCATAATAGAATACTCCCTTGCAAGATCGGGATTTTCATCCACATCGACTTTTACAAATTCCGCTTTATCCGCATACTCTTCGGAAAGCGTTTCCATTACGGGTGCAAGCATTCTGCAAGGTCCGCACCAGGTTGCCCAAAAATCCGCAACTATGGTTTTCCCTTCTTTCAACGCTTCGCAAAAAGACGCCGTATCAAGTTCTTTCACCATTTTCTTTTTCCTCCTCTTTTGTAGTATTGATTATTTCTACGACTTCCATACCGAAGCCGCGAGATTTTGCCGCAAGCCTGTCGGCAATAACGACAAGCACAAATCCCAAAATAAACCCCGCAAGGCAGAGCATAGCCGCCCAAAGTTCACTCGCTAAGGCAAACCAACCGATCAGAACACCTATACCCGCCAACAAAACGGGTACGATATACACGATAAACGAAGCAAAAGCTCTGTGATCTTTTTCCGCTTTCACGATCACGGTATCCCCCGCTTTCGCGCAGGCGGTATTGAGAGCCTTTACCTTTACTTTGCTCTTCCCTTCACGGAAAGCGCAAATTCCGCAACCGTCACATTCCGGTCTTTTCAAAATTTCGAGAACGGCAATTTTTCCCGTTGTCTTGATAACATTTGCTGTTTCTTTCATTTTTGCTGTCTGAAATAGGCGAGCGCACTCTCCGCTTTAACGGAAATACTCGTCGATTCCGCCATATTCTTGACGGTATACTCCCCGCGCTCCAACTCATCCGAGCCGATCACGACGACGTACCTCGCTCCGATCTTGCCCGCATATTTGAACTGCGCCTTGACAGAACGCGACGCGTGGTCAAAATCAGCCGAGATGCCCTCTGCCCTCAACTTCGAAACGAGAGAAAACGCTTCTTTTCTGCCCGCATCGTCCAATCCCGCGACATAAACGCAAAGCGGTTCTTCCTCGGGAATATTTTTACCCGTATTTTCGAGAAGCAACAGCATTCTTTCGATACCGCTTCCGAACCCGACCGCGGGAACGGACGCACCGCCGAGATTTTCGATGAGCGTATCGTATCTTCCACCCGCAAGCACGGTACCCTGTGAACCGATATTGGTGGAAATAAATTCAAACACCGTTTTGGAATAATAATCGAGACCGCGCACGAGACGTGGATTCACTTTATAAGGCACGCCACAGGCATCGAGGATCTCTTTGAGTTTTTCGAAATGCTCCCTGCACTCGTCGCAAAGGTAATCTACAGGATCGGGCGCGCCCGCATTGATCTTCGCGCAGGCTTCTTCCTTGCAATCGAGAATGCGGAGCGGATTTTTTTCGTAACGATCGCGGCAGGTGGGACACATATCGGGCAGATGAGGTTTAAGATATTCTTTGAGAGCGGCATTGTATGCGGGACGGCAGTGTTTACAGCCTATACTGTTGAGATTGAGCTCCACGCCTTCCACGCCCAAAGCGGCAATGTAATCGCGAGCAAGCAGAATGACTTCCGCATCCGTTTCCGCGCCCTTTCCGCCGAAAATCTCGATACCGAACTGATGATGTTCTCTGAGCCTTCCCGCCTGCGGCCGTTCATAACGGAACACGGGCGTGATATAGTACATTTTAAGGGGCAGAACTCCGCTCGCCAGACCGTTTTCGATAAAAGCACGAACGGCAGCCGCCGTACCCTCCGGTTTAAGCGTAATGCTCCTGCCGCCCTTATCGTTGAAAGTATACATTTCCTTGTTCACGATGTCCGTCGTATCGCCCACGCCGCGCAGAAAAAGTTCGGTATGTTCGAATACGGGAGTGCGTATCTCTTTTAAGTTATAGAGCGCGGCAACCTTTCTCGCCGTGTTTTCCACGAAATGCCATTTGTACGCCTCGGAAGGAAGCACATCCTTTGTGCCTTTGGGTATGTTTATCATAATTTCTCCTGCCTTGTCCCTGAGGGGATCCTGTGTAATTCTTACCTTAGTCTTTAAACTTTGTCCTGTACACTTATCAGAGAACGTATTTTTTGAGATCTCTGTTTTTCATCATCTTTTCGAGATGCTCGTCGACGTATTTTTTATCGATCTTCACTTCTACGGTCGGATAATCCCCGCCCGCATTGAAAGAAATGTCTTCGAGAAGATATTCCATCACTGTATGCAATCTGCGCGCGCCGATATCTTCGCTCGTCGCGTTCATATCCGCGGATACGGAAGCGATCTCTTCTATCGCTTCTTCCGAAAATTTCAGATCGATGTGATCCACGCCGAGAAGTTTTCCGTACTGTGCCGTAATGGCGTTCTGCGGCTGGGTCAGAATTTTTACAAAATCTTCTTTGGATAAACTTTCCAGTTCTACGTTTATGGGGAATCTGCCCTGCAATTCGGGGATGAGATCCTCTACCTTGGAAATATGGAAAGCGCCCGCCGCGATAAAGAGAATGAAGTCTGTTTTGACTGCGCCGTATTTGGTCATGACCGTACAGCCTTCCACGATAGGCAAAATATCCCTCTGCACCCCTTCACGGGACACATCTGCACCGCCCTGATTGGCTTTTCCTGCAATCTTATCTATTTCATCGATAAAGATGATACCCTGTTCCTCGGCACGGGTAAGCGCTTCGGAGTTGACCGCATCGGGATCGATGAGTTTTTCCGATTCCTCGCCGATGATCTGCTGCATAGCCGCTTTTACCGTCATTTTGCGGCGTTTTTTCTTCTTGGGAAGCATATCCCCGAAAATACTGCCGATATTGATCTCCGCACCGCCCGGCACGATCTCCATGCTCTTGGGTGCGTCAACAACTTCCAGTTCTATCTGCATAGAATCGAATTTTCCTGCACGCAGATCTTCAAGAAGTCTTGCGTCGAATACTTCTTTGGACATTTCCCCGCGTTCTGATTTTTTCAGATCGGAGAGAATATCCACGATCCTGCGCTCGGCAACACCCGTCGCCTTGACGGATACTTCGCGCATTTTTTCTTCGCGGACAAGGCGGATAGAACATTCGACGAGATCGCGGATCATACTCTCCACGTCTCTGCCGACATATCCGACCTCGGTATATTTTGTAGCCTCTACTTTTATGAAAGGCGCTTTCACGAGTTTTGCAAGACGCCTTGCGATCTCCGTTTTACCTACGCCCGTAGGTCCTTTCATGATAATGTTTTTGGGTGTTATTTCTTCCCTGTCTGCCTCGGAAAGCTGACTGCGCCTGTAACGGTTTCGAAGCGCGATCGCCACCGCACGCTTTGCTTTGTCCTGTCCGATGATATATTTATCCAGTTCGTTTACGATTTGTTTAGGTGTAAGATGTTCCATTTTGCAACCTCCTCTTTGCCGCGGCAACCCCTGCCGCAACTATTTTCAATAGGCTCAGACGCTTTCCACCGTAATGTGGTCGTTCGTGTAAACACAGATCTCGCTCGCGATTTTAAGCGCTTTGTAAGCGATCTCTTCTGCGGAATAGTTTGTTTCCTGCACGAGCGCGCGAGCCGCCGCAAGGGCATAGTTTCCGCCGCTGCCGATCGCACATACGCCGCCGTCCGGTTCGATAACTTCCCCGTTGCCGCTGATGATCAGAAGCATATCCTTATCGGCAACGATCATCATCGCTTCTAATTTTCTGACCATTTTATCGTTGCGCCAAAGTTCGGCAAGTTCCACAGCCGAGCGCATCAGATTTCCCGAAAATTTATTGAGCATACCCTCAAAGCGTTCGGAAAGAGAAAATGCGTCGGAAACGGATCCCGCAAAACCGAGAACGACGTTTCCGCCGTAGATCCTGCGCACCTTTACTGCGTTATTTTTGAATACGATCGATTCGGACATGGTTACCTGTCCGTCACCGGCGATCGCCGTTTTGCCGTCTCTCTTGACGGCGCATATGGTAGTACCTCTGAATTCAGGCATAATTTTCATCTCCTTTCGCTTTATTTACCGCAAAATTTACGCGGCACATACTATTGCACAATTTATTCGCACAAAGACGGATAAATTCCTTTCAACATCTTTGCGATCCCGTCCGTAATTTCCAGCGAACGCTCCGCATACATTTTCTTTTTCAGTGCCTTATCCCTTATCTGTTCATCGAGCGGAGAAAGCAAAGCATAATTCGCGTTCATCGGCTGAAAATTTTCCGAAGGACAGGAAACGTGCCTTGCGAGCGCACCGCACACCGTTCTCGGATCGGGAGAAAGGCTATCCTTCCCCGCAAGTTTCAACGCGCAGCAGATCGCCGCATACAGACCGCTCGCGGCGCTCTCCACATATCCTTCCACGCCCGTCATCTGTCCCGCAAAAAAGACTTTTCCGTCTTCTTTCAGGCTGAAATCACTCTTCAAAATATGCGGCGAATTGAGGAATGTGTTTCTGTGCATTACTCCGTAGCGCACAAATTCCGCATTTTTCAGGGCAGGAATGAGAGAAAATACCCGCTTCTGTTCGGAAAATTTGAGGTTGGTCTGGCAGCCCACCAGATTATAAGCACTGCCCTCTACGTTTTCTTTTCGGAGCTGCAATACGGCATACGGACGTTTTCCTTCCGCATCGTAAAGCCCAACGGGTTTGAGCATACCGAACCTTAACGTATCTTTTCCCCTTGCCGCCATTACTTCGACGGGCATACATCCTTCAAAAACTTCCCTTTTATCGAATTCGTGAACGAGTCCGCGCTCCGCCGTAACGAGCGCATCGACAAACGCTTCATATTCCTCTTTAGTCAAAGGACAGTTGAGATAATCACCGTTTCCTTTTCCGTAACGGTCAGCAACGAACGCCTTTGAAAAATCCACACTCTGCGCAGAAACGATCGGAGCGGCGGCATCATAAAAATATAGATTTTCGCCGAACTTTGAAACGAGCGTTTTAGAGAAAGCATCGCTCGTCAACGGCCCCGTCGCTATGATCGAATATCCGCCAGGTATTTCTTTGACTTCCTCTTCGATCACTTCTATCATCGGATCGGAACAAATCTTTCGGGTAATATACTCGGAAAAAGCCAACCTGTCCACAGCCAACGCTCCGCCCGCGGGAACGCTCGTATGATCCGCCGCCTCGATGACAAGCGAACCGAGCTTTCTCATTTCTTCTTTCAAAAGTCCGCAGGCATTGCCGTATACGTCGTTGCTCTTTAACGAATTACTGCAAACAAGCTCCCCGAAATTCTTGTCGGAATGCGCAGGAGAAAACTTTTTCGGCTTCATTTCAAAAAGTTTTACACGGATACCGCAGGAAGCAAGAAAATGCGCCGCGTCACAGCCTGCAAGCCCCGCGCCTATGACATTGACCTTACTACCACTTTTAAAGTCAACTTTATTATCAAAGTTTTGCGCCGCTTTGTTCCTCTCTTCCCTGTTCATTCCTCTTATCCTGTTTCTGGCACTTTATTTTGGAATATGTTAGCACTCTCGAATATAAAGTGCTAAGATTATTATATACGTTCGGGCGGCGTGTGTCAAGAATTTTACGCCGCCCCGTTATAATTTATTTTTCCGATTCTTGCTCCGCCGCAAAATCGCAGGCAGAACATCTGATGGTTTTTCCTTTCTTTACAAGATACTTTCCGCAATTCGGGCATTTTTCTCCCGTGGGGAAGTCCCAACTCATGAATTTACATTCGGGGAATTTGGAGCATCTGTAATAAATTTTGCCGCCCTTGCTCTTCAAGCGTTCCGCGGGCGCGCCGCACACAGGGCATTTGCCCGCAAGATCGGCGATCCGTTTATTCGTTCCGCATTTGGGGCAACTCAGGTATTTACCGTATTTTCCCGTACGGTAGATCATAGGCTGACCGCATTTTTCGCACAATTCTTCCGAAACTTCGCTTTCAAAGGGAAGAACGGTGGAACATTCGGGATAATTGGGGCAAGCGAGAAATTTTCCGAACTTGCCGCTCTTTACGACCATATTCGCGCCGCATTTAGGGCATTTCGTAGCGGAGATCTCCGCGCCTTCACTGCGGATATTCGAACACTGCGGATAATTGGAGCAGGCGAGATATTTTCCGTATCTGCCGCTCTTTCTGATCATAGGATGACCGCATTTTTCACAAACGATATCTGTAAGTTCATCCCCGTCGTTGGCGGCGAACACAAGTTTTTCCGCAAAAGGCGGATAAAAATCGGCTATGATCTTATGCCAGTCCGTACCGCCCTCTTCGATATCGTCGAGCCTATCCTCCATTTTTGCCGTAAAACCTACGTCCATAATATCCGTAAAGTATTTGACTAAAAGATCGGTGATCTGATAGGCAACTTCCGTGGGTACCATATATTTTCCGTCTTTGGAAACATACTTGCGCTTGTTCAGAACGGAAATAATGGACGCATACGTCGAAGGTCTGCCGATCCCCTTTTCCTCCATCGCCTTTACGAGGGAGGCATCTGTATACCTCTGCGGCGGCTTGGAGAATTTCTGTTCGGCAAGCATACGGATAAGATCGGGAGAATCGCCCGTTTTGAGATCGGGAAGAAGTTTTGCGTTTTCGTTCTCGTCGTTTTCCGTTTCCTTCTTTACTTCCTGATAAACGGCGGTAAAGCCCGCAAATTTAAGCGTTCTGCCCGTTGCGCGGAACGTATAATCCCCGTTTTCTAAACGGATCTGTACGCTGTTGTACTGCGCCTCGCTCATCTGAGAAGCCAAAAATCTCTCATAAATGAGTTTATATACGTTATAATGCTTTTTATCGAGCGAATTTTTCAGGCTCTCGGGCGTACGGGAAAGATCGATCGGACGGATACATTCGTGCGCGTCCTGCGCGTCCTTTTTGGATTTATAAACATTCGGCTTTTCTGGAACATACTCTTTACCGTACTTTTCCGAAATAAAGTCCAGAGCCTTTGCCTGTGCTTCCGCGGATACACGAACGGAGTCGGTACGGATATAGGTAACGAGCGCGATATGTCCCTCTTCGCGGGTATCCATACCTTCATAGAGGTGCTGCGCAACGAGCATGACTTCAGGAGAAGTCATACCGAATTTATTGGAAGCGTCCTGTTGCAGAGTACTCGTCGTAAACGGCGCGGGCGCGTGAGATTTTGCAAGAGATTTTTTAACGTCGGAAACGGTAAAAGGTCTGTTTTCCGTTTCTTTGACGACGGCATCCGCTTCTTCTTTTACTGCGGGCTTATATTTTTTTCCGTTCTTTTCAATAAGAGCCGCTTTGAACGGCGAAAAAGCCTTTTCTTTGTCCTGTAATTCCGCACTGACGTTCCACGATTCCACAGGCACGAACGCCTGAATTTCCCGTTCGCGGTCAACGATCAGCCGAAGTGCGACCGACTGCACACGGCCCGCGGAAAGCCCCGTCTGAATACGCTTACAGAGAAGCGGAGAAAGTTTATAACCTACGAGCCTGTCAAGGACTCGGCGCGCCTGCTGCGCATCTACGAGGTTTTCGTCGATCTTTCTGGGATTTTGTAAAGCCTTGGTAACCGCAGCAGGAGAAATTTCGTTAAATTCAATACGGTAATTTCCGTCTTTGAGTTTGAGTTCGTTTTTTAAATGCCAACTGATGGCTTCACCTTCGCGGTCCGGGTCGGTTGCAAGATAAACATTTTCGGCTTTAGACGCTTCGCTCGCAAGGCGGCGAATGACCGCTTCTTTATCCTTGGGAACGATATAAGTCGGCTTGAATCCGTGCTCTATATCCACTCCGAGCCTTTTTTCGGGAAGATCGCAAACGTGTCCGCCCGACGCGTCGACTTTATATTTCCCTTTCAGATATTTTGAAATTGTCTTCGCCTTGGAAGGCGATTCCACTATGATCAGATCCATAAATTCCTCGCAAACTCAGCCAATTTCTTATCGCACAACTTACATCTGCGCGCCACCTTTCCTATTTCTCACTGCTAAAAACTACCGCACAGTAACGGTTACCGCCACAGCGTACGATGAGTTTTTTGATTTCCAAAAGAGTGAGAACAGGCATCAGTTCATAGGAAACGATACCCGTCTTTTCAGAAATTTCCGAAAGGTGTTTTTCACCTTCCCGCAAACATAAATAAACAGCTTTTTCCGCCGCGGACAAGGTAATTTCTTCCTTTTCGGTCAAGTTTATACCAAAAGCGGAGGTAATGTCAACTAAATTATCCGTCAATTTTGCGTATTCTTTGATTATCGCATTGCAACCTTCTCCCGAAACTATGCCCGGTGTGTAAGGAAAAGCGAATACATCGCGCCCGTATTCGTAGGCATATTTTGCCGTAATTTTCGTGCCGCTCTTTGTTCCGCCCGAAACGACGAAAACACCTTCCGAAAGCCCTGCTATGATGCGGTTGCGAAAGGGAAACATATGCTTCTGCGGTGACGCAGAAGGGATATACTCACTGATCGCCAATCCTTTTTCGGTTATTTTTTCCAAAAGATGGCGATTACATTCAGGGTATACGAAATCGAACCCGTAAGCGAGTACGGAAATCAATTTTCCGCTTTCCAGTCCGCCCTTTATTGCCGCGGTGTCACCGCCGTCCGCAAGACCCGTTACGATCGTAAAATACTCGGCAAGATCGGAAGCATACTTTTCCGTAAGTTTGAGAATCTGCGGCAAAGTTCTTCTCGACCCTACGACCGCAAATTTTCTGTCCCTGAGAAGAGAAATGTTTCCTCTGCAATAAAGCACAAACGGCGGATTGGGGATTTCTGAAAGAAGTTCGGGATAATCTTCGGAAAACACCGTGACGCACCCGATCTTCTTCTTTTCGTAAGACGAGAAAATCTCTTCGGAGTTTTTCTCTTTGAAAACTTCTTTTAATCTTTCCGATTCCTTTTCTCCGACAAGGCGTGCAGTCGATAAAATCAGGCGTTCCCTATCGGGAATGTATGAAAGAGTGCCGCCCGCATCTTTGAAAACCGCGGCTTTCTTTGTATAATCCAGTCCGATACTGTCGAAAAGTATCAGCGTCTTTTCTTTTGCACTATATTGCATATTTTTAAGACTCTCCTTCTATCAGAGAATTTATGCTCACCTTTTAACTAGCAGAGTTTAAGAAAAATTATCGTAACTGCGGTAAGACACCGCTTCGAGAATATGTTCGGTGCGGATATCCTCGCAAAGCCCCATATCCGCAATGGTACGAGCAACTTTGAGGATGCGCGAACGGGCGCGGGCGGAAAGTTTCAAACGTTCAAACGAAGCGCGCAGAATTTGTTCCGTCTGCGCGGAAAGACGGCAGTATTTTTTTAGTTCCCGCTCCCCCATATCCGCGTTGGTTCGCCCGTCACCAAATCTTGCGCGCTGGATCGCGCGGGTGCGTTCCACCCGCTTTTTTACCTCTGCGGACGTCTCTTCTTCGGAAACGGAAACAAGATCTTCATAACCGACCGAATCCACTTCAACCTGTAAATCGATACGGTCAAGCAACGGTCCGCTGATTTTGGAACGGTATTTATGTATCGATGCAGGCGTGCAGGTACAAACCTTATCTTTCGAGCCGTAATTACCGCAGGGACAAGGGTTCATACTCGCGCACAGCATAAAGTTTGCGGGGAAAGTGACCGCGCCGCCCGAACGGGTCACGGTGATCACGCCGTCTTCAAGAGGCTGGCGCAGTGCTTCGAGCGTGGAACGATTATATTCGGGCATTTCATCGAGAAACAAAACGCCGTGATGCGCAAAACTGATCTCACCGGGTTTTACGTTCTTGTTTCCGCCGCCGCACATGGAAACGGTCGTCGCCGTGTGATGCGGAGAACGGAAAGGCCGCTCGGTCACAATCCCTTCACTGCCGAGTATGCCCGCAACGGAATGAATTTTGGTAACTTCCAATGCTTCCTCAAAAGTCATATCGGGCATGATTCCGGGAATACAGCGCGCAAGCATAGTTTTTCCCGTACCGGGAGGACCGACAAGCAAAATATTATGTCCGCCGCTCACCGCAACTTCCAGTGCACGCTTTGCCGCCGCCTGGCCTTTTACAAAGCTCATATCGTAACGCTCGCCTGCGTGCGGCGCGCCGCCTGAATATTTTGTGCATTCTAAGGGAGAAAGGGGTGCAAAACCGCTCAGATGATCGAGAACCTCTGTTAATTTCTCCGCCGCATAAACTTCTATGCCTTCGATGTAAGAGGCTTCGCGGGCGTTGTCTTTGGGTATAATGAATTTTTTATATCCAGAAGTTTTTGCCGATATAAGAAGGGGCAAAATACCTGCCACGGGACGCAAAGTACCGTCTAAAGAAAGTTCGCCGAGAAAAACATAACCCGAGCAGTCCGCCCCTACTAGTTGTTCTGTTGCTTTGAGAATGCCGACGGCTATTGCAAGGTCAAAATACGCGCCCTCCTTGCGGATATCCGCAGGCGCAAGATTGACCGTAATTTTCTGCGCAGGAAACTTTCTGCCACTGTTTTTGATCGCGGAACGAACGCGTTCCCTGCTCTCCTTTACGGCAGCGTCGGGCAGTCCCACAAGTTCGTAGGACGGAATTCCGTTGTTGATATCTGTTTCCGCTTCTACGGGTACGCCTTCCAGCCCCGCAAGCGCAAAACTCATTACTTTTGAGAGCATTTCTCCTCCTTATGGGAATAAATCCTCCGTTTAACTATCAAAAGAAAATTTCCGCCTTATCCAAAGCGGAAATTTTTATCGTCAGATTCTGTAAAAACCGTTATTCGCAAAAGTCGTCCAGCCGAAGCAGTATTTGGCCGCCGTGGCGTCGATCGGGAAACCGAATACCATAGGTACTGTCAATGCGAAAACGACAAAGTATACGGCACAGAACGCAATGATCAGTTTTACGCTCGGTTTCATTTTTATACCGAACACGGAAGTGACTTTTCCGCCGTCGTGCGCATATACCGTATAGAAAGTCAGCGGTACGAATGCCACATAGAACACCGTAAACATCATCGCCGAAGCCGCACTCACGTTCGGCAGGAACGCATAGGCAAACAGCGAGGACAACAGACCGAGTATCAAAACAAGATAAGCGTTCAGAATGGTTTCGGAATGTTCCGTTCCGTACGCACTTTTTTTCCCGCCCGTTACAAAATACAATATAGTATAAGCCGTCGTAAAGATGAGCCCGACAAGCGCAGTGATCATGATCGCAGGATTCAACTGCACGTTCAGAGCAAGATATTGCCCCTCCGCCGATGCTGAATAAAGAGTCGCTCCTTTGAGCCCGATCAGCCAGCCGAACGCACCCGACGTATTTGCAAGAGTATAAGAAGTTCCTCCGCCGAGAGCATAGTTGTCTTTGATCAACTTTCCGATCAGACGGAACAGTCCGAGTGTAGGATTTTCGGGATCCGCTTCGTAAAATTTCACATAACTGAAATAGGACGGAACAGCCGAAAGAACGGTCAAAATCAACGTACCTACTATAAAGGACACAGCACAGAAGAGATAAATGAGTTTACATTTATATACGTTATCGGCGGCAAGCGCGGCTTCTTTCCGTTCACATTCGTCGATATTTTCCTGCATTACCGTTTCAGACATTTCGACGGCATTTTTATCGCTCATTTCCTTTCTTGCCGCACGGCTTTCAGTGACATATTCCCTATGACGTTTTACCGCGCCCAGAACGAAGAGCACGATTACGCCGATCGCGGCAATTAACGCCTTTGCATCGATCGCAAACGCCGCCGCAAAACACAATCCCGAAAAGAGAATGTTGAGCGCCGATTTTACAGGTCTGTCACCCGAAATACCCTTTTCGTAGAACTTGTACATTAAATAATAGGAAAGCACCACAAAGAACGCGAGGATCGGGAATGCAAGCCCCAATCTTCCGAGCGTGAAAGCAAATCCTCCGACCGCAAAAAGTGCCGCAAACAAAAATCCGAATGCGTCCTTTTTGAACAATCTCTTGCCGAAAAGATAAACAACTGCCAACAGTGCCGTAGTAAACAGCACAGGAACGATACGAAGTCCAAATAAACTCTTGCCAAATACAAGTGTTCCGAGCATGATAAACAGTGTACCGAGCGAACCGAAATCGGAAAGAATGGGATAAGTGCTGTCCTCATATACTTCCCCGCCGAGGAAGATATTATCGATCTGCATGAGGGTATACGCTTCGTCCTGCGTGAAGTTTTTATAAACCGTCGTATCCCTCTTGAAATTGTCCTGACTGTCTAAAAGATTGACCGAATCCGAAGCATTGTGACGGAATGCGTCACCGAGCAAAGAATTCCAGCTCGTAATCACGCTTTGCGCGCCTTCCGTGGTCACATAAGCGGGAATACGGTTACCTGCCACATCGACAAATACGACTTCGTTGATGAGCATTTCCCTATTCACCGTAAGGCGAATGAGTTTATAGGAAGTTGAAAGCGGATCTTTATCGGAAGCGGTAAGATCGTAAAATTTATACCAGTTATAATTCGCGCCCGAAACGCCTGCATTATCCGCCGAATAGATATTTCCGATCTTTTTCGTGCCCAGTCTGTTCACCGAAGACCAGTTAATGGATGATGAAGAAGAACCGGGGACGGTGGCATAGTTAAAAGTAATTTCCGCATTGCTTCCGACGTCTGTATAAACAGATCCGACGTTGACATAAATTCTGTCAAGATAATTGCCGTTCTTGATATTGCTGTAAGAATCGTTATATTTGAGCGCAAACACGACCTCGTCATCAGGTGAAATGCGCATTGCTTTGCCCGGCGTATCGAAACCTCCGATCGTACACACGCTCACAATAAAGAAAACAAGGATAAGTATAAACGCCGCCTTTGCAAAGCGGGAATATTTACCCAGAAAATTTTTAACTTTTTCCGAAAAAGACAATTTTTCTTTGATCATATTGCACTTCCGTATAAAATTCGTATAAAATATTATACCTGAAAAAATTTTTTCTGTAAATAGATTTTTAAAGAAAAGCACAAATTTGCACAAAAGATTTTGTCGACATAATTAAAAAATAAAAGAATAAGACCTCCGCGCCGACTTTGCGAGGAGGTCTTTAAACCGTTATCTGGTTTCTTTAATTTTTGCAGCCTTACCGGTACGTCCTCTGAGATAATAGAGTTTCGCTCTGCGCACCTTACCCTTGCGGATGACTGTGATATCCGCGATCTTGGGGGAATGTACGGGGAACGTTCTCTCAACGCCCACACCGTAAGAAAGTCTTCTTACCGTGAACGTCTCTCTGATACCGCCGTTCTTTTTCGCAATCACGACGCCTTCAAACGCCTGCAATCTTTCACGCGTGCCCTCGATGACTTTTACGCTTACTTTTACGGTGTCACCTACGTTGAATGCGGGAACGCTGTCTTTGAGATTCTCTTTCTCGATTGCTTCAATCAACCCTTTCATCGACTTTTACCTCCATAGTTACTAAGCGTTCATTGCGTCTTTGGCAAGAGGACCGCCCGAAGTCTTTTGCTATATTACCATAAATACTGTTAAAAATCAACTGTTTTTCAACGCGAACAGCCAATTTTTTTCAGCTTTTTTGCATATTTTATGCGGTAAATGCCGAAATCAGATGTCTTATTTCGGTTTCTTCCACTTCCAGAACGTCAAAACGTATATTTACGTCCTCACGCCCCAGTTTCGAAAGAAAATACCCCGCAATTTTGATATATGTTTTCTGCTTGGAACGCCCTACCGCTTCCGCAGGCGTGCCGAACCGATCGCTGTTTCTCGTTTTCACTTCCGCAAAAACGTAAGTATCTTTGTCAAGCGCAACGATATCCGCCTCGCCGAACGGCGTACGGAAATTCAATGCAATAATTTTATATCCCTGTTGTTTCAGGTATCGCTCCGCCCGTTTTTCTCCCGTTCTTCCGAGAACTTTTTTGTGAACGTCCTGCGGTGAATTTCGCATAATCCGTACTCCCTTATCGCGTCAAGATGTGCCTTCGTTCCGTATCCCTTGTGCTTTGCAAAACCGTATTCGGGATAAAGTTTATCCATCTCGCACATCAGCCTGTCCCTGTACACTTTCGCCAAAATACTCGCCGCGCCGATAGAATAAGAAAGCGCGTCGCCCTTTACGATATTTTGTTGCGGAATAGAAGTATCGATAGAAAAATTCCCGTCCGTAAAAACGACGTCAGGCTCGACGCTCAGTCCTTCCACGCACGCTTTCATGCACTTTTTTGTCGCTTCCAGAATGTTGATCTCATCGATCTCTTTTTCGGAAACTTCCGCAATACAATACGCGATCGCACGTTCCGAGATCAGAGAAAAAAGTCTTTCCCTCTCCGCTTCTTTGAGTTTTTTACTGTCGTCTATCCCCTCTATAAGCAAGTCTTCCGATAGCGGCAGAATGACCGCCGCGCATACAACGGGCCCCGCCAAAGGGCCTCTGCCCACTTCGTCTACGCCTGCGATATTTTTCGCGCCTGCATTCAGCATTTCCCGTTCGAAAACGAGTTTTTCACCGATATCTTTTTTCTTCATTTGTTTCCTTTATTTCAAAAATTTTTTTGCGCAAAATGCGCACTTAAATTATCACACCAAACGACCAAATTTTTTAATTTAAGTTTATTTTTTGAAATAGCCGACGTAATTTACGGGATTTTCCAGCGTTATCCTGCCGATCCTGCCCTTTCTGAAATCATCGATCAACGCGCGCGTGCCGCGCTCTGTATCCGCTTCTCCGCCGCGTATGATTAGTCCTCTTCTTCGGCAGACGCCTTCAAGCATTGCCGCAGAAGATGAAAAATCTTCGAGACCGTAACGGCTTTTTAGAAGTTCGGGATATTCTTCTTTCAATTCCTCCAAAAGTCCGCAGGCGAGATCGTAAAAATCGAGAATATCGTCATTGATGCTCCCGATACAGCCGAGATGCCTTGCGAGCGTCTGATTCTCAAACGAAGGCGGCATCGTGCCCGGGGTATCGAGAAGTTCAAAGCCCGAAAGCCTGATCCACTGTTTTCCGCGGGTAACCCCCGCTTTATCGCCCGTAACTGCGCGCTTTGCGCCGCTTAAAGCATTGATGACCGTGCTTTTCCCTGCATTGGGGATACCAGCAACCATGAGCCGCAACGGGCGCGATATGCCTTTTTGCGCGTCTTTTTCGATTTTATCGGAGAGCATTTCACGGATCTTTGCGGAAAGCTGTTTGCCCGCAGAAGAAAACGTCGCCGAGCATTTTGCCGCGAAAAAACCGTTCTTTGTAATTTCATTGAGAAACCCGTCCGTTCTCCGATCGTCGGCAAGATCTGCCTTATTGAGAACAAACAAAACGGGTTTTGCCCCGAATAGTCTTACGAGTTTTCTGTTCAACGTCGCCGCAGGCGCACGCGCGTCCAGTACTACGATACCGCCGTCAACGAGCGCGACGTTCTCCTGCATCATGCGCATTGCCTTGGTCATATGCCCCGGAAACCATTGAATGTGTTTCATCTTTTATCCTCCGAACTGTCTCTGCCGAGCCGCCCGCTCGCAACCACTGCCCCCTTTCCCTAATACAGACAAATGTATCGTGGTACTTTTTATCTTTGCCCGTCCTCTTTTTCTTGCACTGCCAGAAGGTCAGGACGGTTTTCCCTCGTAATACGCTCCGACTGCTGCCTGCGCCATTTATCTATTTCGGCGTGATTGCCGCTCCGCAAAACTTCGGGAACGGTAAGTCCTCTGTATTCGACGGGGCGGGTATACTGCGGATATTCCAAAAGATTATCCGAAAAACTTTCCTGCACGAGTGAAGAAGTACTGATGACCCCTTCCACATAACGGCACACACAGTCGCACACGACCATTGCGGGAAGTTCGCCGCCCGTAAGAACGTAATCGCCGATACTGATCTCTTCATCGATAAACAGATCGATTGCGCGCTGGTCTACCCCTTCGTAATGTCCGCAAAGGAGAATGAGGTGATCGTATTCGAGAAGTTCAAAAACTTTCTGCTGACGAAACGTCTGCCCCTTGGGGGAAAGATAAATTCGCCGCGCTTTATGATCGGGGTCGAGCGCTTCGATCGCCGAGCCGATCGGCTGAGCCATCATCACCATTCCCGCTCCGCCGCCGAAGGGATAATCGTCGCATTTAAGGTGCTTGTCCTCCGTATAATCGCGAAGGTTGATCGCACGGATCTGCACTTTATTCTGTTTCTGCGCTCTGCCGAGAATGCTCGAATCGAGCGCGGAAAACATTTCGGGAAACAATGTAAGAATATCGATCTGCATACGTTGCTCCTATGTCTTATTACTGTTCCACGAGTACTTCGCCGAGCCGCTTTTTATTGACGGTCATCTTTTTTTCTTCCACGTCGACGGAAAGAATGACTTCTTTCAGCGCAGGGAACATAAATTCCTTTTCGCCCTTGCGAAGCACATATATATCCGTATGGGCGGACAAAATATCCGAAATTTCACCGAGCACTTCTCCGTCTTCGGACAAAACCTCGCAGCCGATGATATCCACAATATAATACTGCTCTTCATCGAGTGCGGGCGCATCGCTTCTCAGCCCTTCGACCTGCTTTCCGCGGAGAAGCTCTGCCGCGTTCCTGTCCGCGATGCCCGAAAGGACAAGGTATGCCGCCGCAGAATCCGAACGGCAGGAAAGCACTTTATATTCCGTGCCGCCGATATACACCCGTTTAAAAGCCTTGAAATCTTCCGCGCGGTCGAGAAGTGCTTTGACTTTGATCTCACCGCGGATACCCTGCGGTTTAAGGACTTCGCCGATGACTATGGTTTGCTGCATATTTCCTCCCAAACGCCGAATGCCCGACCTTGCGGACGGGAATTTTCAGCCGATTAAGAAAAAAGCCGAAAATTATTCGGCTTTTCCTTTTTCCTTGATCTCGATGTTGTATTTTTTGCCTTCTTTTGCGGAAGCACAGCGCACGAGCGTACGCAGGGCTTTCGCGATTTTGCCCTGTTTGCCGATGACTTTACCCATATCCGATTCTTCCAAAAGAACGGTGATCGTAACGTTATCACCCTCTTCGGAAACCTGATATTCTACACTGTCCTTATATTCGGCGAACTGACCGACCACAAATTTGACGAGTTCCAACATTTGCCGTTATCCCGCCTTACTTCTTCTTTCTGGTCTTGGTTCTGGGTGCGGAAAGCTTTTCGGACTTTTCGATGATCCCCTGACCGATCAGAAGCGTCTTTACCGTTTCGGTAGGCTGAACGCCTTTTGCGAGCCAGTCTTTCGCCTTGTCAGCATCCAGAACGAGTTCTGCGGGCTGAGCGCAGGGATTATAATGTCCTACATTGTCGATATACTCGCCGTCTCTAGCCTTTCTGCTGTCAACAACTACGATACGGTAGATCGGGGATTTTTTGTCGCCCAGTCTCGTAAGTCTCATTTTTACTGCCATTGTTTGATTCCTCCGGAATTTTTTTCTGTATTTATGCTATATGCCGTATAGAACGGATTTTGCCTTATAAAATAATTTAAAGAAAACGGGCGCCTCTTACATGAACGGAAGGCGTTTTCCGTTTTTGAATTGCTTCATCATCTGCTTGGTCTGTTCAAACTGCCTTAAAAGCTGATTGACATCCTGCACCGTCGTGCCCGAACCTGCCGCGATCCTCTTTTTTCGGGAAGAGTTGATGATCTCGGGTTTTTCGCGCTCTTTCTTGGTCATGGAAAGGATCATCGCTTTGAGTTTTTCGATCTTGCTTTCGTCAAAATCGCTCTCTTTGATCCGAAGTTTTCCCATGCCCGGCATCATACCCATTACCTGAGCAATGCCGCCCATCTTTTTGAGCGATTCAAACTGATCGAGATAATCTTCCAGCGTAAAAGACGCGTCCCTTAACTTCTTTTCCAGTTTTTTCGCCTGCTCTTCGGAAACCGCCTCCTGCGCCTTTTCGATCAGAGAGAGTACGTCGCCCATTCCCAGAATACGCGATGCCATTCTGTCCGGATAAAAAGGTTCCAGATCGGTAAGTTTTTCCCCTACGCCGATAAACTTGATGGGCTTGCCCGTGACCGCCTTTATGGAAAGGCAGGCGCCGCCGCGCGTATCGCCGTCGAGTTTGGTGAGGATAACGCCCGTAACATCCAGACGCTTATTGAACGTCTCCGCTACGTTTACCGCATCCTGACCCGTCATAGAATCGACCGTGAGAAGAATTTCGTTGGGATTTACTTCCGTTTTTATGTTTTCCAGTTCCTGCATCAGCGCATCGTCGATATGCAGCCGACCTGCCGTATCGATAATGACTGTATCCAGTCCCATAGACCTTGCGTGTTCGATCGCCTGTTTCGCCGTCTTTACGGGATTTTGCGTACCCTTTTCAAATACGGGAACGCCCGCTTTTCCGCCGACCACCTGCAACTGATTGATTGCCGCGGGGCGGTATACGTCACCCGCCACGAGCAGCGGCTTTTTACCCTGCTTTTTGAGAAGCATTGCAAGTTTTCCGCAGAGCGTCGTTTTACCTGCGCCCTGCAAGCCGCACATCATGATGATCGTAGGCGGTTTGTCCGCAACTTCCAGCTTTGCGTTGGAAGAACCCATCAGTGCGCAGAGTTCTTCGTTGACGATCTTGATCACCTGCTGTGTGGGATTCAGGCTTTTGAGGATCTCCTGTCCGACAGCCTTTTCGGAAACATCCGCAATGAACTTTTTCGCAACGAAAATGTTTACGTCCGCTTCCAGAAGCGCAATACGCACCTCGCGCATCGCACCCTTTATTTCCAGTTCGGTGAGTTTACCGTGTTTTGTAAGTTTTGAAAAAATATGGTTGAGCCTCTCGGAGAGAGAAGAAAACAACGCCATAAGCCTCCCCTTGCGCCCTCGCGCCGCTTATCGGGCAAGATTGCCCCTATCCGCACCCGCTTCATACAGAGCGTCAAAAACTTCTTGAAGTTCCTGCCCGTATTCGGGATGCGCCGCCAGAAACTTTCTGAGTGCAGACATCGCCTTTTCCGCCGCACCAGAAATTCCTTCCGAATTTTTCTGATTGATCTCGTAAATGTGAAGTTTCTCTTCGTATCCGTCAAGAAGCGCTCTGCATTTTGCCAGCGTTTCGGATACGCTTTGCCTGGACACGCCTTTCTGTTCCGCAATTTCCGCAAGAGAAAGGTCAAGTCCGTAATAGAGTTCGCAAACCTCCCTTCGGTGTCCCGTCAGAAGCCCGCCGTAAATATCGAAGAGTTGCAGATATCTTAAATCTTTCATACCGCTCCTCCCCATATCGCCGCTTTGTTTGCGCATTTCTCGGTTTATTATAACGGATAAAAAAACGCCTGTCAAGCATTTTAACTTGACAGGCGTAAAATTACTCTGAACTTATTTTAAAAAGCACGGCAAATAATTTTTTCAAATGTAAGTTTTGCCGTAGTTGCGTATATCAACGTCAGATAATGCCTTCGGTAAACTCTTCGGCGTCGAAAAGTTCGAGATCTTCGAGTTTTTCACCCGTTCCCACGAATACGACGGGAATTTTCAGTTCCGCACAGAGCGAAACGACAAATCCGCCCTTTGCCGTACCGTCGAGTTTGGTCAGCACCACGCCGTCCAGATCGACCGCTTCGTTGAAAATTTTTGCCTGCGATAAAGCGTTTTGCCCCGTAGTTGCGTCGAGCACGAGCAGTTTATAGAAATGTGCTTCGGGATAATCGCGCGCAACGACGCGGTTCATCTTTTTAAGTTCCTCCATAAGGTTGGCTTTCACGTGCAACCTGCCTGCCGTATCCACGATCACGATATCCGTCTTTTTTGCCTTTGCGGAAGACACTGCGTCAAAAACCACCGCGGAAGGATCGCTCCCTTCCTCGTGACGGACGATACGCACTTTTGCGCGATCCGCCCAAACGGACAACTGATCTGCCGCCGCCGCGCGGAATGTATCCGCCGCTGCAAGGGTCACGCTCTTTTTCTGACGCACAAAATAGTTCGCAAGTTTTCCGATCGTAGTGGTTTTACCCACTCCGTTCACGCCTACAAGCATAATAACCGCAGGTGTTTCGATGTCGGGCTGTTCCGCTTCTAAAAGAAGATCTTCTATAACGTCTTTTAAAAGGTCTACGACAAATTCTTTGTCTTTGAGTTTTTCCGCCTTTGCTTCGGCGCGAATCTGATCGATAATTTCCTCCGCGGTCGTAACGGAAATATCCGCAGAGATAAGTATCTCTTCCAGTTCATCGTAAAACTCATCGCCGAGTTTATTTTTCGAGAACAACGCGGAAAGACGGGAGGAAAGATTGTCCTTCGTCTTTTTAAGTGCGCCGAAAATTTTGCCGAAAATACCCATAAAAACTCCTTTCGGATGATTTGAATTTTTTTTAATTTTTTACGCCACAGTATCCCCGCCCAAACGGCTCTCCACTTCGGAAAGTTTTACGGATACGATTTTGGAAACACCCTTTTCTTCCATCGTTACACCGAACAGGCAATCCGCCTTCTCCATCGTCGGCTTTCTGTGGGTGATGACGATAAACTGCGTTTCTTTGGCGAATTTCTTCAAAAACTGAGCAAATTTATCTACGTTTGCTTCGTCGAGCGCCGCCTCAATTTCGTCGAGCACACAGAACGGCATAGGACGCAGCATAAGTATCGCAAACAGGATCGCTATTGCCGTCAAAGCCCGCTCGCCGCCCGAAAGCAGGGAAATTTTAGTAAGTTTCTTGCCGGGAGGACAAGCCACGATCTCCACGCCCGCCGCGAGAGGATCTTCCGTTTCCGTATAATCCATCTGCAATTCCGCCCTTCCGCCGCCAAACAGTTCGCGGAAAAGTTTTTTGAAGTTTTCGTTAATCTGCAAGAACCCTTCGTCAAACTGCTTCTGCATTTCGCGTTTGAGTTCTTCCAGAGCCGCAGAGGTATCATCGATACCTTTCTGCACGTCGTCGCGCTGCGCTGCCATTTCTTCATACTGCGCATTCAGCGTTTCATATTCTTCGAGAGCGTTATGGTTGATCGCACCCAGTGAAGAAATTTCACGTTTGAGCCTGTTGACGAGCGTCTGCCCCTCTTTCGGATCAAACGATTCGTCTTTATATTGCAGGCAGGTTTCGTAGGTTTCCTGATACTCTTCGTCGATACGGGTCTGCAAGTTTTCCAGTTCGGAATCGATCTTGGTCAATTCGATCTCCTGTCTGTGTCTGCGCTCGGAAAGTTCTTCGGCACGCTCGGAAAGAGTACGCGTTTCCGCCATGATCTTTTCGATCTCTGCGTTGAGCGTCTGTTTTTCTCTCTGTGCAAGGTCTTTCTGCTCACGTAAAGAATTGAGCGCGTCCCGCTGCTCGGGCGTGAGTGCGGTCTGCTCTGCCATCTCCTCGAGATCGGTTATCGTTGCGACAATATTTTTGATATTGTCGCGCGCTTCCGAAATTTTACCCGTCAGTTCTTCCTTTTCACGGGCAAGCCTTGTAACATTCGCCCGTTCTCCTTCCGCCGCGGCACGGTACTGCGCGATATATACCTGCAATACGTTCTGACGCATATTGCGCTCGCCCAGTTCGGATTTGAGTTTATCGTACTCGCTCTTTCTGCGGTCGGATTCACCCTCGGCATCACTGCGCATACGCACGATCTTCTCTTCACCTTCCGAAGAAGTAGTAAACGCCGTATCGATACCCTTCATCCTGTCGTAAAGGATAGCGAGCGCGGCTTCCTTGGATTGAAGTTGTTTTTCCGTCTCTTCCGCTCTTGCGGTAAGGGACGCTTTCTTTTCTTCCAACGCTGCGATCTTGGAACGCGCTTCCTGATAACTTTCGCGCATCGTTTCCAGCTCCGCCGCCGCCTTTTTCTTCTTGTCTTCCAAAGCGTTTCGTTCGGCACTCAGTTTTTCCGATTCTTTCTGAGCCGCCGCGATCGCCGCCGCCGTTTCTTCTATCTTTCGTTCGTTTGCAAGCAGGCTCCCGCTGCCTTCCTTGCGCGAACCGCCCGTCATGGAACCGGACGTACTGATGATATCTCCGTCCAAAGTAACGATACGGAACGCGTGCGGATATTTTTTGGAAATCTCGTTCGCCGACGCGATATTATCCGCGATAAGCGTATTGCCGAT
>CASEHS010000002.1 GCA_949287815.1 uncultured Bacillota bacterium
AAGGTATATAACAGATACTGATAAATTCGGAAAAAGAAGATATAACCTTTCTCGAGAAGCCTATAAAATAGAAGATATTTTAGGGAATATGTATACGATCACAGGAAGAGACGGAACAGTAAGGCGAGCGCCCGGCCCGTTCATTCGGTGTCCGGGCGGCGTCTGTACGCACGGAGAGAAAATTATGAAAAAGTCTTTGCATAAATGGTTTGTCTGGTTGCTTTGTCTGTGCCTGGCAGTGATTGTTTCGGCGACGATGATCGGTTGTGTGGACCATACCGATACGGGCAGTGAGGTGCCCGCCGTCGACGGCACGGATGATGATATGAGTCCGATGGATGATGAAGGCTTTTGGACGCCACCGGTTACGCAGGAGTGACGGCTGCGCTGTGCTGAAGCAGTATTTTCTTGTGTCTTACAGGACGATAACGAGTTTAAACCGGCCAAATAGATAAGGCGGTTGTTAATTATGTGGATTGATCCGGTGTTGCATTGTTCGCCGGTCGGGTGCAGCACCTTCGAATGAACGCGGGGGCTGACGCTATCACATAGGTTTTACGGGCAGAAGAATCAGGTGCCGAAGGCTCCCGGAAAAAGCCGTGTATTGTTATAATTGTGACATTATTTAAACAAAACGACAGAAGGAGAACGATATGATATTATACGGCGGCGATTATTATCCGGAGCAGTGGAAAGAGGCGAAGGACATTCTCCAAGAGGATTTGTCGCTGATGAAAAAAGCGCATTGCAATACGGTGACACTCGGCGTCTTTGCCTGGTCGGAACTGTAACCCGAAGAGGGGGAATACGATTTTTCTTTTCTGGATGAAATGATTGATCAGATCGGCAAAAACGGCGGTAATGTCATTTTGGCTACGCCCAGCGGAGCCCGGCCGCATTGGCTTGCAGACAAATATCCCGAAGTCATGCGTACGATGGAGAACGGCATGCACAGGCGATTCGGAAACAGGCACAACCATTGCTACACGTCGCCCGTATACCGGGATAAAGTCCGCGAGATAGACGAGCTTCTTGCAAAACGTTACGGAACACATCCCGCCGTCATAGCCTGGCACCTTTCCAACGAGTATGGCGGAGAATGTTACTGTACGCTTTGTCAGGAGGCATTCCGCAAATTTCTGAAAGACAAATACGGAACCGTCGAGGCGCTGAACCGGGCATACTGGTCCAGGTTTTGGAGCCATCGTTATGATGACTTCGGACAAATCGAGCCGCCCGGTCCTTCGGGAGAAGAATCCATGCCCGGACTGACGCTGGATTGGCACCGGTTCGTCACTTTTCAGACAGTGGACTTCATGAAGAACGAAATTTCGGCGATCAGAAAATATTCTCCGCACATTCCGGTCACGACGAACATGATGCCAGGATATTACGACCTCGACTATTATAAATTGGCAGAGCATCTCGACGTTATTTCGTGGGATAATTACCCGAGTTGGCATTCGCCCGAACATCTTTGCGAGGCGGCGAATTCGGCATTTTAGCACGATTTTTTCCGTTCTTTGAAAGGAAAGCCCTATCTGTTGATGGAAAGCGCGCCGGGCTGCGTGAACTGGAAACCGTTCAACAAGCTCCAACGGCCGGGCATGCACAAGTTGGCGGCGTTTCAAGCTGTGGCGCACGGGAGCGACAGCGCACTGTATTTTCAATAGCGAAAAGGCCGCGGCGGAGCGGAAAAATTTCACGGCGCGTTCGTCGATCATGCAGGAACAGAAAGCACCCGTATTTTTTCGGAAGCGGCCCGGACGGGTGCGGCGCTGGAAAAGATCGGGGAGATCGCCGGCAGTGCAGCGGCTAAGGCCGAGGTGGCGATTTTATTCGATTGGGAAAACATGTGGGCGTATGAAGGCTGCAGCGGTTTTATGCAAAACAAGAATTCGGGGGAGGCACGCTCTTTGCCGCGGGATTTCTGGGTATGACGGACGAGAACGATCTTTGCCATCTGGGCGGATTTCCGGGCAATGCGCTGAAAGAAGTTTTCGGCTTGCGGAATGAGGAGACGGATATACTGTATCCGAACGAAACGGTGAAATTGCATTGTTTGGGCAAAGATTATGTCGCAAAAGGATTTTGTGAACGGCTCTGTCCTTCCGGTGCGAAAGCCCTCGGGGTGTACGGTTCGGAATTTTACGCCGGCACGGCGTGCGTGACCGAAAACCGTTACGGAAAAGGTAAAGCCTATTATCAGGCATTCAATGACGACGGCGTATTCAGAAGAGATTTTTTGGCTGCGCTGATACGGCAGGAGAAGATAGCTTCCGTTCTGCCCGATGCGGCGGACCGTCCCGGCGTGACCGCGCATAAACGAGTCGACGGGAAGACGGAATATCTGTTTGTGGAAAATTATACGGATACCGTTGCGGACAAAGTGCGTTTGGACGGCCAGTATACGGATATGGAAAGCGGGAAAACGGTCGACAGCGTAACGCTGGAAGCGTTCGGCGTACGGGCACTGAAAAGGACGGTATAAGCAGAACCGGTTTCCGGACGGATACGATATAGATCGCCTTTGCCCAGACGGTAAGAAAACAGCGGCGGTTTCCGCACATTTCGCAACACTTGTGTCGGATGCGCCGTATAGTCATGTCATTGGCGGAAAAATATGCATAAAACGGACGATTCGTATACACACGGTCGTCCGTTTTTCTGTCGGGCGCGTTACGGCATGTAAAAATAGGCTTTCTGCCCCGAGTAAACTTTCAAAAATCGGCTATTTGTGCAATTCGGGTATTGACTTTGTCGCCGCAACCGTTATAATTTTACTATGAACAGGATAGAACTGCGGTTTATTTATCGTCATATTCACGATGATGAGAGTATAGAGGCGGCGCATCGCCATCCCTGTCATTAAGACACCATGAAACAGTCGGATCTGAAAACGACCAAAGCGGCTATTAGCGTCTGTATAAGATTTTACGTACTTGATATCACAGACGGTCAGTGGCGGCTGGAACAGCTTTAGCGATGCTAAGTGGCAAAAAAGTTCTTTTTTACAAAATTAAGGATTGTTCCGACACCGAACAAAGAAAACCAAAGAGAGCAAATGGATAAGTATAGTCCGTCTACGTGATGAAATTGCAAGTAGCATAATAGCATTTAGTCGAAATTCAAAGAAAGTTAATATACAGGAAATATAAAGCGAAAATAGTAAAGGTGCTGCGAGAACCGTGTACAGGAAAGAAGTAAGATTGGCACCGTGGCGCGTGCTTGGCAAAGACAAGTGCGGCTTTTAGGCATTGTGGTGCGGCTGTCGCCGCACCACAAACCTTCGCGCTTCGCGCTCAGGCGCCGCAGCCAAGCACACGCAACGGTGCCAAAAGGTGTTTTTGACAGTTAAATTAACACTTTTATTGCCAGCAACATGCTAGTTAAAATAGAATATACTTTTTACAAAAATTCTCATTATGGTGCTGACTTTCACCCATAAGTATGCTATAATATCATTAAAGAATAATTCGGAGCACGTTATGGAAATCAGACGTAACTATTACTTAAATAAGCTCATACAACATAAAAAAACGGGTTTGTAAAAATCGTTACGGGCGTGAGAAGGTGCGACAAGTCTTATCTCCTCTTTAAGTTGTTCCGTGACCACTTGATTGATAGCGGCATCAAAGACGACCATATTATTTCCATTGCTTTGGATGACTATGGGAATAAACATTTGCTTGATCCCGATGAATTATACCGCCATGTTAAATCAAGCGTATAATTTAAACTGCGTAATACCCCACCGAAAAACTCTATATCTAATCATTACAAGCCATTATTTTGCTAATCCAATACTTATTATGCAATTAACACATAATTTACTTGACAGCAATGACAATTTAATATATAATGGCAATCAATTAAACGCAAAAGGAGATAAAAATGTCTTCGGACGACGGCGACAGTAGCGACGCCAACCCACGAACCGACAATTTAATTTCATTTAATCAGGCATAACCGCCCAAGATGGCGGCTATGCCTTTTTGCGTTTAAAAAATTTTTTATGGAGGTTTACAAAAACTACACAAATGGAAGACCACAAACGGCCTTGGCATTGTATGTCCTATGAGCAGACTATGACAGCTCTTGGGACGAGCGAAGAGGGATTGAGCGACGAAGAAGCCGCCGCCCGATTGAAGAAGTACGGCAAGAATGTACTGAGAGAGGTAAAGCCCAAAAGCATCTGGAAGATGATAGCTGAACAGCTTTCAGACATAATGGTTATAATCCTTTTTATAGCCATGATATTTTCGCTTGTAATGAGCTTTATCGAAGGCGAAGGGCTTGCCGAAGCAATAGTTATTTTTGTAGTTATCGTCGTCAACGCTACTGTCGGCGTGATACAGGAAAAGAAAGCTGCGGACGCATTGGAGGCACTTAAAAAGATGACCGCGCCCAATGCGCGCGCCTTAAGAAACGGCGAGGAAAGCATAGTTCCCGCAAGCGAACTCGTCCCCGGCGATATAGTATATCTTGAAGACGGTGCGATAGTCCCTGCCGACATCCGCATAATACGCGACAACAACATGTCAATTCAGGAAGCATCCCTTACCGGCGAGTCTGTGCCGTCCCCCAAAGACGGTGAAGCCATATTGGAGGAAAACGCTCCTCTGGGCGACAGGATCAACATGGCATACTCTTCATCCATTGTAATGTACGGCAACGGTGAAGGCATTGTTGTCGGCACCGGCATGAACACAGAGGTCGGAAAAATAGCCGACATGCTCAAAACCCAAGATGATTTTCAGACGCCTATCAAGAAAAAGCTAAACTCTGTTGGCAAAATACTTACGGTTGTAGGTCTTATTGTCTGCGTAACTATTATGATAATAGGTTTTGCACGCGGCGGCAGAACATGGGAATCGCTTGTACTGCTTGGCATATCGCTTGCTATTTCCATTATACCGGAAGGCTTACCCGCAACGGCGACCATCATAATGGCATTCGGCGTTCAGCGCATGGCAAAGAGAAATGCACTAGTAAAACGCCTGCCCGCCGTGGAAACATTAGGCAACGCTACAGTAATCTGTTGTGACAAGACGGGTACCCTTACATTGAATAAGATGACCGTAACCGATGTGGCCATCGGCTCCGACTTTGACAGATGTCAAACTACCCCCGTTGACCAGTTGACAGCGCGACACGACAAAAAAGAATATGAAAAGCTGTTAAACGCCTGCGCGTTGTGCGGAAACGCACACATGGACCCCGATCGTCCCGGAGAAACTATCGGCGACCCCACCGAGGGCGCGCTTATACTGCTCGCCAATAAGTTTGGCATCGATAACGATGACTTCGAGGAGATCCACCCCCGCCTTTTTGAACAACCGTTCGACTCGGACCGTAAGCGCATGACTACCATAAACAAAATGGATGACGGCTACATAGCTTACACAAAAGGCGCCGTAGAAGAGATGCTGCCATTGTGTACGCGTTTTGCCGCAGCCGACGGTGTACGTGAAATGACTGACACCGACCGTGCAAAAATACTTACGCTGTGCAATAAAATGTCCGACAATGCTCTTCGAGTCCTGGGATTTGCCGTAAAACGCCATGCAAATCTGCCCGAAGACGAAAGCGCGGATATTGAGTACGGCATGACTTTTATCGGCGTAACTGGCATGATAGACCCTCCCCGAAAGGAAGTTATCGGCGCAGTGGAGAGTTGCCACGAAGCGGGCATACGAGTTGTAATGATTACGGGCGACCATAAGGTTACCGCTCTGACGATTGCAAAGCAACTGCATATTTTCCGCAAGGACAACACCATAATTACGGGCACCGAACTTGACGAAATGACAGATGAACAGCTGGACAGAGCCGTAAAGAACTGCGTTGTTTTTGCCCGCGTTTCGCCTGCGGATAAACTGAGAATAATCAAATCCTTAAAGCGTACAGGCGAAGTAGCCGCCATGACCGGCGACGGCGTAAACGACAGCCCCGCCTTAAAAGAGGCAGATATAGGCGTTGCAATGGGCATTACGGGTACGGACGTCGCTAAAGACGCCGCCGATATGATTTTGCTAGACGACAACTTCAATACTATCGAGTATGCCGTGCGCGAGGGCAGGCGCGTCTACCGCAATATTCAAAAGGTAATTCAGTTCCTTGTTGCAGGCAACATATCAGAAATTTTAACACTGTTTTTAGCCTTCGTTCTGGGATGGGAAGACCCCATTCTGGCAATCCACGTTCTTCTTATAAACCTTGCAACCGACTCGTTGCCGGCAATCGCCCTCGGCGTTGACCCCGCCGACCGAAATATAATGAAAGTTAAACCTGTAAAGAGCGGAACTCTGTTCGAGCGGGGCGTTATAATAAGAATTGCTCTTCACGGTCTGTTTATAACAGCCGCAGCAATAGGTGCATATTGGATTGCAGAGGCATTCTACGGAAACGCTGCCGACGGTTCAAAGCACGCCATAGCAATGACCATGACCTTTATGACGCTTGCGCTTTCCCAGCTCGTGCACGCAATAAATCAGCGTTCAAATTACGACAGCGTGTTCCATCGCGGTCAGGGACACAATAAATTTATGTACTGGGCTATGGCAGCATCGCTGTTCATTGTAATTTTCGTTTGCTTCACGCCGGGCGTAATGGACTTCTTTAATCTTTGTTACCTTGAATGGTATCAATACCTGATAGTCGTAACGCTGGCCCTCTTCCCTTTAGTCGCAGTGGAGATTTCAAAAATATTCATGCGCGCATGGAAGAGAAGACACAATACAGTCCTTGCAGAGCTTGAAGATTAAAATACCTTACAGTAATTGGGAATGTCTTATTTTTATAGCAAATATCTGAGCTATTCTTGCAAAATACTCCCGGTTGTGTTATATTGCAATTGCCACACATCTAAATAATCAAAACATACGCTACGATAAGGCATTTCGTATCTCTATTTTCCGTATGTTTTGGAAGATGTGTGACAACAATCGGAGATACTGTGCAGGGCGTGTCTTCGGTTGAAGGCACGCTTTTTTATTTTCAAAAACAAGCATCGCCCCGCAAAAATTTTACAAAGAGAAGCATCATGGAGAAAAATTGCTTATCTGCTAACGATAATTGTAGCTCTGTGTTGTTGACATTAAAAAAGCGTATGTGCTAATATCTATTCAAGGTATAATGTGCTAACTTTAAAAAGAATCAAATAAAGAATGACTTTATACCAAAAGCAATGAGGAGAAAAATGAAAACCATTCTTCAAATAGATCACTTAACAAAACTTACACAGGCGGCAAAAAAGCTGTAAATGATTTAAAGAAAATTCCCTAAAGAATACAAACATTTGTTTTTATTTTTCTTGACAAACAGGAACTGTTCATAAAAAAATGTGACTGTTGATACATTTTACAAATATTTAGTTTTAAAAATTTGCGGGGCTGCGTTCGGTAAATCCGCGCCTGCGGCGGCTTACGATATGATACTGCCTTTCCACACTCAGGGAAAAATCACTTTCCCTGCGCGGAGATGTCATCAGCATTTCTCCCGAAACCCCTGCTATATACGAAGACCCCTTTGCACAGGCGGCAACCGCAACGCCCGAAACAAAAGCGTCGGCGCGCATCATGAGTTGAGGCACAAAATCCGAAATTTCTCCGAAAACGCATAAAAGCACATCCGCATCGAATGCGGACAGAGACTGCGCCGTTTCAGGAAAGAAAAGATCTTCGGCAACAAGTATGCCCAACTTTCCTGCACTCGTTTCGTATACGCGCAGCGCTCCGCCCGCCGCGTAAGGAGAATCTTCAAAAGTATTGACCATATCCGAAACGCCGAGTATTTTTCCCTTGTCTGCAACTACCGCGCTCTTGCGCTTTACTCCCCTTGAATCGGTATAACAGCCGCAAACGATCACACAACCGAGTTCCCTGCTTAAAATGGCTGCGTCTTCAAGTTTAGATGTTTTCCCCCCGAGTTCGTTTCCGTAGTCCACATCGCCCAGACCGTTAAATCCGAAAAAAAGCACATCGAACCCCGACTCGGGCGAATTTTCCCAATATTCGTTCAGGCTGCCCTCGGTAACGAAATGAATCTTCATACACACCTCCGCCTCTTCATTATACTTTTCGGCTGAAAAAAAGGTGCAAGATCAGAAATATAATTAAAATGGGACTTTATTTACTGATAAACGGCTTTTATAAAAATTCGGTTAAAACAGGTCATTTTGTTTGAATTTTAAAAGAAAACATGCTATAATCGGAGTCGAACTTTGATTTTAAAAAAATCGGGAGGCTTTATGCAACGTAAAATACGGCTCACACCCGTAAGGTCGCTCGTTTTGGGATATCTCGCAGTCATACTGCTCGGCACTTTGCTGTTGATACTTCCCATTTCCACTCATAAAACGGGCAGTGCTTCTTTTATGGACGCTCTTTTCACGACCGTTTCCGCATCATGCGTAACGGGACTGGTTCTTCACGATACCTATACTTACTGGTCTGTATTCGGTCAAATCGTAATTCTTTTCCTCATTCAGATGGGCGGTATCGGTTTTATGACCGTCATCATCTCCATTTTAAGAATAGGCGGAAAAAAAATTAACCTGAAAGAACGTACTTTCATGCAGGAATCGGTCAGTGCACCCAATGTGGGCGGGCTTGTGAAACTTACAGGAACGATACTGATCGGCACTTTGATTTTTGAAAGCATCGGCGCTTTTATACTGGCTTTTCGTTTTGTTCCCGACTACGGCTGGGGCAAAGGTATCTATTTTGCGATCTTTACTTCGATTTCCGCATTCTGTAACGCGGGATTCGATCTTATGGGTATCAACGAAGAATACTCTTCCCTTACCCTCTACTCTTCGGATCCGATCGTCTGTATTACCGTCCCCCTCCTTATCATCATCGGCGGTCTCGGCTTTTTCGTTTGGAAAGATATCAAAGATAATAAATTTCATTTACGCAAATATGCCCTCCATACAAAATTGGTATTGGTAACTACGGCGGTTCTTATTATTGTCCCTTTCATCATTATCCTGATTGCTGAAAATGAACTTCCCTGGAAAGAGAGAATACTTTCTTCCTTCTTTACCGCGGTAACGCCGAGAACGGCGGGCTTCAATGTTTTGGATATGCCCACCATGCAGACAGCAACCTTAACTGTTACAATTTTGATGATGCTGATCGGCGGCTCGTCAGGCTCTACGGCGGGCGGTATCAAAACAAATACTTTTGCGGTCTTATTTTTATCGTTATTCTCCCTCATACGCGGAAAACGCTCGGTAGAATGTTTCGGAAGAAGACTGGACGAAGAAAACGTAAGAAACGCTTCTCAGTTTGTAACCATCTACCTGCTTTTCATTGCCGTATCGGTTATTTTGATCAGCCTGTTTGAACAGGGAAAAGGCTTTACTTTCACAGATATTCTGTTTGAAACAGTATCCGCAATCGGCACGGTAGGTCTTTCGCTCGGTATCACGCAAAGCCTTACGGTAGGTTCCGAACTTATCCTTTGCATACTTATGTTCCTCGGCAGAGCTGGCTGCATGACCGTCATGCTTTCCTTGCGTACAGCAAACGCACCCACTGCGGAACTCCCTATGGAAAAAGTACGTATCGCATAAAACCCACTTCATGTTTTATATAATAAATTAAGCTTTAACTTAAAATTCAAGGAGATATTATGAAATCCATTCTGATCATCGGACTGGGAAGGTTCGGAACTTATATGGCAAAAAAATTCACCGAATTGGGCAACCACGTTATGGTTCTGGATACAGATGAAGAAAAAGTAAACGAAATTCTTCCGTTTGTGACCAGTGCTCAGATCGGTGACGCAACAAAAACTTCCGTACTCGACTCTATCGGCGTAGATAATTTTGACTTATGCGTCGTATCTGTGGGTGAAAATTTTCAGGCTTCACTGGAAACGACCTCCCTTTTAAAAGAAGCGGGAGCAAAATTCGTACTGTCGAGAGCCTCCACCGAAATTCAGGCAAAGTTCCTGCTCAGAAACGGTGCCGACGATGTGGTTTTCGCCGAAAAACAAATGGCGGAACGCCTTGCCGTAAAATACAGCGCAAATAATATTTTCGACTATATTCAGCTTTCTCCCGAATACTCCATTTACGAGATCCCCACCCCTAAATCTTGGGAAGGGAAAACGATACGCGATAAAGGCGTCAGAGCAAAATATAATCTGAATATTCTTGCGATCAAGCGAGGCAGTACTCTCGTCCCCCTGCCCTCCGCCGACTATATTTTTAACAGCGCGGAACGGCTGATCGTAATGTGCAAAAAGACAGATATTGACAAACTCGTTCACTGATTTTACTTTTCAAAGATTTTCGAATTGATAAAAATATTAACGCCCGTCGGCGCAGAATTTGCGCCGACGGGCGTTTTCTTTATAAACATCTCTTTATGAAATTTTATCTCTTACACTCTTCTTCCAAAGCCCGACGGTCTATTTTTCCGATCAGGTTGACCGGCAGACGAGATCTTATTTCTATCTGTTTCGGCACGGCATAAGCGATAAGTTTTTCTCGGCACGCCGCAAGAACCCTCGATTTGAGTTTTTCCGCGTCCTCACCATCCGCTCCTTCAATAAAGAGCTTCACGACTTGTCCACGAACCCCATCGTCAACACCTATCGCACACGCTTTTTTGACCCCTTCCACGGAAAGAGCCGCAGCTTCGATTTCCGAAGGGTATACAGGCACGCCGCTCACCTTGATCATATTTTTGATGCGCTGTTTGAAAAAGAGGAAACCGTTTTCATCCAGCCAACCGTAATCCCCGGTTTTCAGCCACTTTTTCCCGTCTATCTCTACAAAAGGAGAATATCCGTCTTCAAGATATCCGAGCATAAACTGGTCGGTATCGATATAAATTTCACCCACTTCACCTGCCGGAAGTTGTCTTTTATCCTTATAAACACGTAAGAAAGTATTGGAAAGCGGATATCCCACAGAACCCTCTGCGTGATGCGCCAGCGTATTGACAAGGCAAACAGTAACCGTTTCCGTAAGTCCGTAACCGATATACATTTTTGCTTTGCTTCCGCCCTTTTCCAGTGCGGCGTTAAAATCTTTCACAAGCTGTTCGGGCACGCTGTCTCCGCCGACATAGACATCTTTCAGATGGGAAAGATCCCCTTCCGTAAACGTCTTTTCTCCCAGCAATTTTAAAAACATCGTGGGAACACCGGTCAGAATATTTGCTTTTTCTCGTATGATCTGTTTTGCACTTGCTTTCGCATTGAAACGAATACACATAATGTTGGTTCTTCGCATCATCATACACATATGCATATTGATGCAAAGTCCGAATCCGTGAAAGATCGGCAACACATTGTAGAGCGCCGTATAATTTTCGATAGGTTCGCTCAAAAACTCTTCCGCTTTGGCACAGAGATTGTTGAAAACAAAATTATTATGAAGAATGATTTTCGGCTCGCCTGTCGTACCGCCGCTTGCAAGCAAAACCGCCACTTCGTCATCCGAAAACTTGGCAACGGACATATGCGGATTGCCGCATTTTTTCAAAAACTGCTCAAAAGGAAGTCCGCCTTTCATCGTTCTTTTCTGGGTAAAACGGTAATACAGCTTTGCCGCCGCGCTCATAAAATAAGAACTGTCGCTCACCAGTACGGGCACGGAAAAAACCGAATCGTCCCCCTTATAAAGATCATAAACGAGCACAAATTTACTGTCCGTCTTTTTTACGCTCTCAACAAGTTTTTCGGGCGGGATATACGGATGCACAAGATTCACAGCGACACCCAGTTTATTCGCCGCATAAAAGGTTAAAAGCGCGGCGGGAGAATTGGGCATACAAAGCGTAACGGTATCCCCTTTTTTTAATGAAAATCTTGCGGAAAGATTATCCGCAAGAATATCGATCCATTTAAGCACCCGATCAAACGAATATTTCTTACCGTAATAAGATATTGCGGTCCGCACGGTACTTTCCGACATATTCAGTCTGATCGCTTCGTACATGGAAAGCCCTTCAAGCGCGATTTTCTGCATAGTATTCAATCTCCGTCAAAGAATTAGTTTTGTCAAAAGAGCAAACAGCCCCAAAAGCACGGGTATCACTACCATATGTGCAACATATATAACCGCTGCGTGCCTTCCGATGGTACATATACCGCGGTTCCACGCCCCGTCAAGCGGTGCAAAGGAATATTTTGCGGATGTATGATAGATAAGACGCCCAAATCCGCCGCCAAGCAGAACAACCGCCGCATAAGGCAAAAGCGGAAAATAATCGGCGGAAATCTGTTCAAAATCATCCACATACCCTTGCACATACACAAAAATGGAATGAAAATTATTCAGTTCTGCATTTCCTGCCACCTGCGGAAACAGCGGGATCAATTCTATTACACCGTTTTCAAAAGAAAGATCGGCACATTCGGTAAACAGAAAAATCAACAGCCCTGCCCCTACAAGTGCGGGAAAATACCTCAGAATCCGCACAATCTTCTGTGCTTTTTCGCCCTTTCCGAGCACGTCTGCCACGGCAGACACCGCCTCATCTAAAACGGCATATGCAAAAACACCGCACGCGAGCATATGAATGACCCCAAAACGCACGTGCGTATTCGGGATAAAAGAATTCACGATAGAAGTTACCGCCGAAATGCCCGCAGCAACGAGCGCGAGCGGAATAAATCTTTTAAAATTTCCGCGCGTGAGCGTACAGCTGATCCCGCAGAGAAGGAAAAAAGTAAGAATAACTACTACGCGCACATTGATGCGCACGCCCCATAGCCAGTAGTCAATAGCCAAATTTCTCCAATCGGCAAACAGAGATGTTCCGAGCATTTCATTGATTTCGGGCATCAGATCCCAAAGACAATACATAAAATGATCAAAAACCATTAAAAGGACGCAAATTCCCCTTAAAAAATCTATCTCCCAGAAGCGATCTCTTTTGCGGCGGGAAAATCTGCCCACCATTGTTTTGTAATCCTGCGCGCGTGCGCGCTCGGCATTTATTCCGTTTAAATACATTTTGATAAGTGTACCATTTTTTCGGCTTGTTTGTCAATCATCACACCCGTAAAGGTCTGCCTTGTCTGTTAAACATAAAAGCACTCTGTCCGCACATTTGTTCAATGTACAAAAATTTCTTTGCACACTTTTTCCAGTTCGGCAAGCGTATTTGCTCCGAAAAGGGCATTTCGGAATTTTGCACAGTCCCTCATACCCTTTATATAGAAAGCGACCATTTTTCGCATCTGCACAACGGTGTATTTCTCTCCGTAAACGGGAAGCATATCCGAAATTTGTGTACGTACAGCGGCAAAAATATCCCAATTCTTATCCCCGCCCGTAATTTCGGTAAAGACGTGCGGATTAAACATAGCGGCGCGCGCGACCATAATCCCATCCGCGCCCGTTTTTTCGAGCATACGGTCTGCCTCCTCTTGCGTAAATATCCCGCCGTTTGCGATCACGGGAATGCTTACGGCATTTTTTGCGGCGGCAATCTCGCCGTAATCGGGTTCACCCGAATAGATTTTGTCCCGCGTTCTGCCGTGCACCGTTATGAGATCTGCGCCCGAATCTTCGCACATTCTCGCAAACTCTGCGGCTATTTTTCTATCTTCCGTAAACCCGATGCGAAATTTTACCGTGACCGTTTTCCCGCTCTTTTTACATTCGGAAATAATCAAAGACGCTAAGGAAAGAGCGTTTAAAAGCGCACTCCCCTCCCCGTTTTTCACGACTTTCGGAACAGGACAGCCCATATTGATATCCACAACGGAAAACTTTGCAAGATCCTCGCTCTCACACGCCGCGCGCATGATCGAAGGATCGCTGCCGAAAATCTGCACGGCTGTATTTTTTTCCGAAGGATGAGTATAGAGCAGAAGTTTTGTCGCCTCGTTATTATACCGAAGCCCTTTCGCGCTCACCATTTCGGTAAAACACAACCCCGCCCCGAAAGAATAGCAAAGTTTGCGGAACGCAAAATCCGTATACCCTGCAAGGGGCGCGCAGAACAGATTTTCCGCTTCTGCCGTCCCGAAACAAATTTTTTTCGGTTTCAATTCTTTTCTCCGCTTTTTGCGCTCAATGCGCGCTTTGCTTTTTCATAGTAAGCCCAAAGTTCGTCATAGGAAAGATCTTCCATTTTTTTGCCGTCAGCTAAAATCAGTTCTTCCGTTTTACAGAACCTTGTTACAAATTTTTGGGTACTCTCTTTCAAACTTTCTTCGCAGTCAACGCCCGCAAGCCTGCCCACATTTACTGCAGAAAAGAGAAGATCGCCCGCTTCCTCAGAAACGTGTTCTTTTTTACCCTCTTTCACCGCAAGGAGAAGTTCGGAAAGTTCTTCGGAAACTTTATTTGCAGCTTCGTTTATATCTTTAAAATCATAACCGTACTTTGCGGCACGCTTACCGACTTTCTGCGCACGCATAGCGGCGGGAAAAACTTTGGGAACATCGGCGACACTGTCACCGCCCGTTTTTTGTCCCTTTTCCGCTTTTTTGTTTCTTTCCCACACGGAAAGCGCAGAATCGGCGTCAGTTGCCTTGTCCTTTCCGAAAATATGGGAGTGACGGAAAATCAATTTACGGCACACGCCGCTTAAAACGTCTGAAACGGTAAATGCACAGCGTTCCTCGCCCAATACGGAATGAAACACTCCCTGCATCAAAACGTCACCCGTTTCTTCAATGATCTTTTCGTCGTCCTTGCTGTCGATTGCGTCCACAAGCTCATATGCTTCCTCGACCATATTCGAACGGATAGACTCGTGCGTCTGCGCCCTGTCCCAAGGACAACCGTCCGGCGCGCGCAAAAGACGCAGAATTTCCGTAAGATCTTCAAAATCAAACCTCTGCTTTTCAAGAAGAGGTATTTCGCCAATGACAAGAGCGGTAAACGCATCGTAATTTTTTTGTCTGTCGAGTTCAAACAGACTGATCTTTTTTGCTTTTCCGCCAGATACAAAATAGACCTGCGCTTCATCCCCGAACAGTTCCGAAAGACGGAGTTTTACGTCTCCTGCGACGAGATCGCAATCCAGATCGTAAACGGCAAGCGGAAGAGCGGGTCTTGTATACTTTTCCGATTCATAAGCGGAGATCGCATATTTCGTGCGCGAAAAGATCTTTGCGACCGAAAAAGCATATGCGGATTTTGCCACACTGTCAAAGACCTGCGCGCCTTTATATTTTTTAATGATGATCTGCGCGGAAACATCTTCGGTAACGCTTCCGTCCACACAGTATACAATATTCTCCGTGGACTTTGCCGCCTGTAAGATAACTTCGGCAAGTTTGCGGTTGAGCGTATCGAAATTACGGCTGGCGGAATATATGTAATCGAGCGTTTCAAAAGGAACGCCCAGTTCCTTAACGCTCGCGCAGACGTTTGTCTCTCCCGTGCGCAGAAAAACTTTCTGCGCCGACAGGATCGCCTTTTTACCTCCTTCCGAAAGATCGGAGGGGGAGCATCCCAACCCTACTACGGTTATCATTGTGTTTCCTCCTGAAAAGCCCCAGTTCCTGCAAAGTTATCAACCTGCAACCGAAACAAACGGCAAGATATACAGCGCAAGTTACAGCAAGGTTCAAAACGGCACCATCGAACGGAATCAGGTAAGCCGTTCCCGCCGCAACGAGAGCCGCGGCAAAAAAAGCAAAAAACTGAACCGCTATGCGCTTGAAATTGTTTTTATCCCTTATAATATATACTAAATCGACGGCGAAAGCAACAAAATAGCAACAGATTGCAGCGATTGCCGCACCGAAAATGCCCACGGACGGAATACGTACCAGAAAAAACTCCGCTGCAAGTTTTACGGCAACGGCACAAGCCATGGAAGCCGCGGCAATTTTCGCTTTACCCTTACCCGTAAGACAAGCGGAAAAAGTCTGCGTTGCAGCGTGCAGGACAGCCGTTACGGACAGGATTTTGACAAGCCCCGCAAGGATCTCGCCTTCCCTGCCGCCGACAGACGGAAATAAGAGAGCCGAAACTTCTCCCGAAAACAAAAACAAAAAAATTGCCGCCGGTATCGCAATAAAAAAAGTGCATTTCAAAGCAAATACAGATTTTTTCTCGCCTTCCGCCACCTTTCCCGAAGTAAAAAGCGAAGAAATCAATGGAACGGACGCCGCGGCAAGTCCGTAACACACGGAAACGGGTAAATTGATAAGCGTAAGCGCTCCGCCCGAAAACAAACCGTAAAGAGAAGTTGCACTCACCTCCCCCGCAGGAAGAAAATTTACGATAATAATGCTGTCGAGTATTGCAGACAACGGCAAAATACCCGCCGCAAGCGTAACAGGCAGTGTTACGGAAAGGAGGGACAAAACACTTAAACTTCCCCGCTCTTCACTGAATAAGGGTTTATTTTTCTTTCTGTCCGAAAAAAAGAAAAAGACAGCCATGCCCAATGCAGTTGCAACTTCACTGACAGTAACAGCAAGAAGGGTATAGGAAACTCCTTTTACGGGATCTGACGCAAAGCGGACCGCAAACCAAAGCCCGAGCGCAATTTTTACGATCTGCTCAAAAATTTCGGAAAGCGCGGTAGGCAAAAAGTTACTTTTCCCTTGAAAATAACCGCGAAAACAAGAAATGACAGAAACAAAAAATACACTCGGTGCGAGCATGCGATAGGAGGAAAGCGCGAGCCTTTCGCCCTGCGCCGCGCTCATAAACGGAGCAAGCAAATACATCAATGCACTTCCAGCAAGCCCGATCACAGAAAATAAAATCAAAGCCCGACGAAGCACGGCAAGAGAACTTTTACCCGAAGTTTCTGCCTGAGCAACCAGTCTTGCAAGTCCCGAAGGTATACCCGTAGCCGAAACGGTGAGAAGCAGACAATAGAGCGGATATACCATCTGATAGATGCCCATGCCCTGTCCGCCAAGAAAATTGGCGAGCGGGATCCTATAAAATGCGCCCAGAACCTTTGAGACGATTCCGCCTACCGAGATTATGAGCGCTCCTATAATAAAACTTTGCTTTTTCATATGTAACCGAAAGGAAAATCCTTTCGGAATATTTACCTTCCAGATCCGACCCTACACAGGGGTTAAACAACTGAATATTTTACTCAAACTGATTTGCGAGAATATCCGCTGTCAGACGGGCAAGATTGACCGCGCTGTTTTCGATTTTCGCACCGTCATCCGATGCCAGCAAAGATACCGCACCTAAACAATCTCCCCCTGCTACGATCGGAACGATGATCTGCGCCGTGATGTTGAGTGCAGAAGCGTCAGAAATAGGTACGATATCGCCGCCCTCCGACCTGTTCGCAAGATAACTGCGCCTGTCTTTCATAATTTTTTCCAAGCGTTCGGAAATAGGCTTACCGTTCAGATCTTTTTTCCCAGTTCCCGAAGCGTATAAAATTTCATCCGTATCGCAGATCACGGCAAGATATCCGCTCAGATCGTTGAGTGAACGCACCGAACCTTCCGAAAATTTTTCCAGTGTTGCAATGGGCGAATACTTTTTAAGCATCAACTCATCCCTATCCGTAAAAATTTCCAAAGGATCACCGTCTTTTATACGAAGCGTCCTTCTGATTTCTTTAGGTATGACCACCCTGCCGAGTTCATCGATTCTTCTTACAATTCCCGTTGCTTTCATTTTCCCTCCATTTTTGCCGCAATCAGCCATGCGGCTCACTTCTTACCGCAAGTATGCGCAACTTTTTACCTGCTATTCCCGAAACCGAAAAAGTTTTCCAAAATAATTTTTTGTATCATTAAAAAATCAGGCCGCGCGGTTGAATACCGCGCGGCCTGTAAGTTATTATCTTTTTTATGTTATATAAAATCGCATAAAATCATCAGGAGGGGGATTGTAAGGATACACAAAAGCGTATTCATAAGAGTCGCTTTTGCCGCAAGTTCCTTATCACCGTCATATAATTCCGCAAAACTCAATACTACGGACGCAGACGGCATTGCACTGATGATATACACGCCAATGATCACAAATTTATTCAGAGGAATAATAAGATCAATTAAGAGCATTACCCCTAAACTGAACAGCGGCGAAATAACAAGCTTCATCAAAGCCACGCCGTAAACTTTCAGATCTTTAAATAAAGAAGAAAATTTCACGTTAGCAAGCCGCACGCCTAAAATTATCATAGAAAGCGGCAATGTCATATTTCCTAAAAATGAAATCGGCTTCATAACTGCCGCAGGAATATGTACGTTACAGAAAAAGAAAGGCATTGCAAGTAAGGAAGCCAAGGTAGGCGGATTCAAAATAATTTTCCACAGCTTTATTTTCGAGCGATCGCCCGTTACTACATATACGCCAAGTGTCCAGGATATTGCCCCGAACACAACATTGTATATTACTGCATACAATATAAATTGCTGATCCCCCGGAAAGAGCATCTCCATTACGGGTATTCCCATAAATCCTACATTGCCCAAAAAAGAACAGGCAATGGAAGCACGGCGGGAAGAATCTTCTTTACATTTACAAAACATCGGTTTTGCCAACAAGTAAACGCCTATTTCCAACACTATGGCAAATACGAATACTTGGGCAAAGGCGGGAAGCATAGACGGAGCAAATTCTTTATTTAATAGCGACCCCGCCATAAGAAAAGGTTGGGAAACAAACAAAAGCAACGCCGCAAGAACATTTGTCGCGTTTTCCGGCAAAAGATTCGCTCTTTTCAGCACAAAACCCGGAACCGCCAATACAACGATCACCGCCACGCTGATAAACGTATTTAAAAATTCCACTTTTTATCCCTCACTTCTTTCCTTTTTATCCTTTTCCCTCAAAACCTTATTCATTCTATTACAAAATAAATTACCTGTCAAGAAATATAACACGAATTACTTATGGAATGTTTTTTATCTTTATAATTATGCAGTTTTATATTTTTTAAAATAAAATTGTTAAGTTTTACGACGAAATACTATAATTTTTATTAAAAAAATTTGACAAATCCTTGCTTTTTCTTTTTTTGTGTGATAAAATAGTGATAACAAAAAACTTTTTGGGAGGATATTATGGCAAAAAGTAATGTAAAAAAATGGATTCCCGGGGGAATCGCATTGCTGTTCGGACTCGTCGCTTTCTTGATGATGTTTCTGAAAGCAGTGGGGGCAGAAGGCGAAGGCTATACCGGTGCAGAACTTGCATTCGGTAAAAAAGAAATGGGCATTGAGGTGCTCGGTTTTAATATTTTAATATTCTTGGGATTCGCTTTACCTTTGATCGGCGGAATTCTTTCCTTTATTATCGGAAACGGATTTTTGATGAAGATCATTACCACCGCTTGCTTTGTGGTCGGCGCAGTATTCTTGTTCTGCACTGCTAGTTTTTCTTCTATCGCATTCAACGAGGCTGGTAAAGAAGTTTGGGAAGCAGCAATTAAAGAAGGTCTGATTAAATTACAAGCCGGTCCTATCGTTGCAGGTGTCTTCTCTATTCTCGGCGCAGTTGTTTGCTTCTTCAAAGGCACAATCGCAAATAAAATCGGCTAAAATTAATATTAAAAGCCAAACGGTGCGGAATTATCCGCACCGTTTTTATTTACAAAAATCCCTAAACCGATAAAACATTTTAAATTAACTTCAAAAAGGCAGCAGCGCAAAATGTTGTGCTGCTGCCTTTTGATTAAAAATATTTTTATCTCTTTAAAAATTAATTCACAGGAATCTGACTAATATCAAAAAAATTTACTTTCTGACTTCTTCTATAACACCGCCGCCGAGACACTTCTGCCCCTCATAGAATACGGCGTACTGCCCGGGCGTTACCGCTCTTTGCGGCTCATTAAAAATCACTTCAGCAAAGTCACCGTTGCATTTCACCCTAACGCCCTGTTCTCCCTGACGGTAACGGAATTTGGCATTACAGCAAAACTCCTCTTTTTCAGGCGGTCTAGGAATCCAGTTGATCCCAGAAACGGTACAGGAAACGGAGTAAAGCGGACTTTCATCTCCGTGGGACACCCGAAGAATATTATTTTCAAGATCCTTTTCCACAACGAACCAACGTCCGCCGTCATCTCCCTTTCTGCCGCCGAGATTCAGTCCTTTGCGCTGTCCTAACGTATAATACATCAAGCCGATATGCTCTCCGACCGTTTCGCCTGCTTCATTGACAATTTTACCCGGCCGCGCAGGAAGGTATGTTTTCAGAAAATTGCGAAAATTTCTCTCACCTATAAAACAAATACCCGTACTGTCCTTTTTTTCTGCCGTGGAAAGGCCGTTCTTTGCCGCTATTTCGCGAACTTCATGCTTTTGCAATCTGCCAAGCGGAAACAATACGTTTTCAAACTGCTTCTGACTGACCTGATTGAGAAAATACGTCTGATCTTTTCCCTCATCCGCCGCTTTCAAAAGATAATGTCTTTCCCCTTCATGCAGAATATCGCAGTAATGTCCCGTAGCGATATAATCTGCGCCGAGCGCAAGTGCGTGCTGTTTGAACGGTCCGAATTTGATCTCACGGTTGCATAAAACATCAGGGTTAGGCGTTCTGCCGCGATTGTATTCTTCCAGAAAGTAAGAAAAAACGCGATCGGCATATTCTTTGGCAAAGTTGACGGTATAATACGGAATACCGATTTTGTTTGCTACCCGCTTCACGTCCTCATAATCCGCTTCCGCAGTACAGCAACCGTTTTCCCCCTCTTCTTCCCAGTTGACCATATAAAGACCTATTACATTGTAGCCTTGCTCTTTCAGAAGAAGGGCGGCAACGGAACTGTCTACCCCGCCGCTCATACCCACGACCACTGTTTTCTGCTTGTCCAACCCGAAACACCTCATCTTTCAATCTTTCCCGTTTATTATAAACCGATGGGGCATTTCTGTCAAATAAATTCAGACAAAGGTCAAATACACTCGCTTATTTTAACTCGTATTCTATTTTAAACATATGTATAAAAATACAATTGTTTAAATTATTGTAATTTCTCTACCAAAACTTTGAATTTTTGGCCGTTGTTGAAATGAATTTCCAAGGACTCCTCTTTTTTGATAAACTTTGCAATAATTTCGTCTTTAAGAATTACCGTTACCATATCCAATAATTCAGCGACCGTCATTTCAGATTTCATTTGTTCTTCCATTGTTATTCTCCTTAACGCTTATAATTTTAACAAATCTTAGCAATATTATATACCACGATGTTGGCAAAAATCAAGTATTTTTTGCCAACATCGTAGATAATATTTCAGGAGAGTAAATGATGGACATTTTATTAAAATTCCCTGAAAGACTTGCCGATCTGATGGAAGAAAGAGATTTAACGCCTGCATCCCTTTCAAAGTTGGCAAATATCAATTACAGTACCGTTACTAGGTATTTAAACGGGGCACGTTTGCCGTCTTTTGAAACATTTATAAGGCTGTTGGAAATTTTCGGATGCTCAGCGGATTATATGATCGGTCTGCAAAACGATCCGATGTTTGCTATGCAGTTTTTGCCCGCTCCGCCCTTTTACGAGAGATTTGCATATCTTTTAAAAGAAAAGCGAATTTCTCAATATGCACTGCATAAATCAACAGGGTTTTCTTATGATAATTTCAATAAATGGCTGAAAGGCACAACTTCACCTTACCTGGACAATCTTGTAAAGCTTGCCAAAGCCTTCGATTGCTGTGTAGACAGCCTTTTAGGGCGTATCGAATAATAATATATATTTATAACAAAAAAAGACCTTGCATAGCAATCCCATGCAAGGTCTTTTAATTATTTAGATAATCTTTTAATAAAGGTGAGCGCGCATTCCACGCAGCCGTCTACGCCGATCCTGCCGCTGTCCAGACATAAATCGTGATTTTCTGCCATGCCCCACTTCTGGTCGGTATAGTATTCATAATATTTTTTACGCTTTTTATCGGTAGCCTTGACGTGTTCTTCCATTTTTTCAGGCGGCACACCTATTCCCATTGCATTTTTACGTTCAACACGCTGCTGCAAGGGTGCATGGATATAAATTTTGACACTGTCTTCCACGATCACATCCGAACATCTTCCGATGATCACACAAGGACCTTTTGCCGCAAGCTGTTTGATCAGATTAGACTGCGCAATATAGATCTGATCCGTCATGGGCATCTGATAATAGGAGTACAACGTTCTGGAAAATAGTCCGGGCGCACTCTCCTCATAATGACGCATAAACTCTTCGGAAAGATTGCTGCTCTCCGCCGCCATGGAAATCAGGTCCTTGTCGTAAAACGGAATACCGAGTTCTTTGGCAAGTTTTACCCCGAACTCCCTTCCGCCGCTGCCGAATTGTCTGCTTACCGTAATTACTTTATCCATATTTAGCCCCCTTCGTCCGCTTTTTACGCGGACACAAGTCTTTCTATACTATTATTGTAAGCCGAAACCCGCTGTTTGTCAAGACATGCTCAAAAAAAACGCGCCGCAAATTTCAGATAACCCTAAAATAATCAAAATCTATAAGGCTGAATCTGACCCGCGGGCGATTTATTTTTTTATTTATTCTCTTATATCTTCATGGGAAAACGCGGCATTTCCTGTATAAAGAGTAAACTCACGTTCAAGGTCAAAATCTTCCGCACTGTCAAACGCGGCAAGTTTGGAAACAGACACTTCATATGCCGTCATCGTTTTGACTTCGTATTCGGAAAGTTTTTTCTGATATTCACGGCTCTGGATCCTGCCCGAAAGCGCGATCTTATCCCCGACCTGTAAATTCTTTACAAAGCGCGCATTTCTACCCCAGGCAATGCAAGGTATATAATCGGACTTATTGTATGCTCTGTTCACGGCGACCAGAAGGTCAGCAATTTCTCTGTTAAAAGGCGTCGTACGATATACGGGCGGTTTACATATATATCCGCTAAGAACTATACTGTTCGGATTTTTTGCGGGCGGGACATCTACAAGTTCCCGAACAAATACCGTAAGCATAAGCCTTGATCTTCCGTTTTCGATTTTGTTATAGGAACGAAATTGCCCTATCGCGCAAAGCTGAGACCCGATACGCAAGTTTCCGCCTTCGATCAGACGCTCGGAAACAGTTACCGGCAAAATATCCGCCTGCCCCGATAGCCGCATAACTTTTACGTTCAATTCGTAAAAGCCTTCACCGTACACTTCGTGAGAAAAGTTTGCTTCGCTCACGATTTCGCCCATGATAAATACCTTGTTGTTTTTCTCGGTTCCGTTCATATCATTCATCCTCCTGAAACGTATTTCCCGATTTTATTCCGCTATCGGCGTTAATTCGCCGCATGCTGCCTGCCATTTACGTCTATCGTATAGTTATCTTTATAGATCAGCTCCCCGATCGGAACAAATTCATAGCCGCTGTTTTTCAGCGTATCCAGTATGATCGGAAGAGCCTCTGCCGTATGTTTTCCGTTATTATGACAAAGAATAATGCTTCCGCTCTTTGTACGGTTGATGACTCGCATCGCTATTTCATTTGCAGACAAGTCTTTCCAATCCAGACTGTCTACATCCCACTGAATGGTAAAAAGCCCCATACTCTTTGCCGTTTCCACCAAAAGGTCGTCATAATCGCCGTAAGGTGCGCGGAACAGTTCTACTTTTTTACCCGTTACCGCTTCTATCGCGGCGGAAGACGTTTCCAGTTCCCTTCTGATCTCTGTTTCACTCTGTTTTGACATATACGAATGCGTTGCGCTGTGCGTGCCGATCTCACAACCCGCTTCGTCAATTTTTTTCACGTATTCGGGATATTTTTCCGCCCAGAACTCTACCATAAAAAAAGTAGCACGCACTTGTTCTCTGCCGAGAATTTCCAGAATTTTATCCGTCGAATCCACGCCCCATGCACAATCAAAAGAGATGGCGATTTTTTTATCTTCACGCTCCACACTATACACCGGAAGCTTTCTTACCGTTCCGCCTGTATAAACTGCATAAGCACCTGTGGTGCGTACAAGAAGAGATAAAATCAACACAACCGCAAACACTGCTACCGCAAAAATTACCCTTCTTTTTCCGAAAACGAATACTTTCATTTTCCACCTCTTATTTTACAAAAAACTGCTTGTCGAAATTTATCCAGTTTTGACGATTTTCGACTGTTTTGCGCGATTTTCAATTTTCTTTTCCGCAATATTTTGTATCATATTTATATGAGCCGAAATTGCCGATTATACCAAAAAAACGCCCTGCGTTCCTTTCGGACGCAGGACGTTTTCTTATTGTAAACTAATTTTATCTGTTTTTATTTTTTAGCCGTTACATTTCCTCATCGAGTTTCTTTCCGCAATGCGGACATACTTTGAACGGCAGCCAGCGATTCCAGATACCAAAACGGATATTGCAATGCGGACAGCGATAATAATACTGTATGATAAAATCGGGTATCACTGCAATAACAAAAGCGATCGCACTACTCAGCCAAACAGGCAAACCTAATCTGGAAGATAAGATAATACCGAGAACAATGGCCATACAAAGTATTACAAACAAAACAGCCTTTCGGGTATACAATTTTTTCATATCTCTTGCACTTTAACACTGATTTTATAATATTATAAAATTACTTTGCAATAAAATATGGTAAAATTTGTAAAATATATGTAACTTCCAGTTATCATAGCTTTTTATCAAAGAAAAAGCCCCGCAGCTTTGCCGCGGGGCTTCCTATTGAATCGTTTTCAATCTTACGAATTTACAAATAAATAATCATTAACTTAAATTGATTTTACTTTTCCAAAAGGTATTTCATTGACCAGAATGCCTGTGCCTTTGCTCCCTTTTTCAGTTTGATCGGTTTACCTTTTGTAGAACGGTCTTCGATTTTGATATCATCTTCCGTATCCGCCATTACGAGCGATCCGTCATCCATCTGTACTGCAATCTTATAAGGCTCTGTCACATAATCAGCATAAATGATCTTATGTTTTCCGTCCGGATCGAATATCTTTACGCCTTTACGGTAACGAGCCATCGGATCTACCTGAGATACAATGATCTTTTTATACCTGTTGCCGTCTGTACCGATAATGATTTCGCCCTCTCCGTCGATCTGACCCGTAAACACGACCCGATCGTTTTCCGCCAGATTGATACCGCGGACACCGGCAGAAATTCTGCCCTGCTTGGGAATATCGTTTTTATAGGCATTCAAACACATACCCTGTTCCGTTACAAAGAAAAGTGTCGTCGTCGGCTCGGGATCGTCCGTTTCTATGCCGATGATTTCATCGCCCTCATTGACTTTACAAGCCTGGAACGCAGATTTGATAATATTGTACTCTTTCCATTCACTCTTTTTGACGTATCCGCCGCGAGAATAGAAAAGAAGGCTTCCCTTCGGCAACTTCTCTCCCACCTCATAAAAGGCCACAGGTTTTTCGCCCTCAACGGCATCAGGACAAAGTTCACTGTAAGGCATACCTTTATCTTTCAGTTTACCGATCTCAAATTCATTGAGATCGACTTTATAACAGTTGCCCAAATTAGTGAACGAATAAATTGTCTTATCCGACGTTGTCCTGAGAATGAGTTTGAAAACATCGGAAAGATCGGACTTTTCGCCAAGTTCCTTATCCGACATATTAAAGTTCTTTTCGGAAACAATTTTGACTTTGTCGTCCGCCGTATAGCAAAGCACACACTTTTCTACGGGGCGCACGTCATCAAATTTTTCCACTTTAATTTCGGTAGTGTCAAATACGAGCGCACTCTTTCTTTCGCTTTTATATTGCTTTTTGATCTCTCTCAATTCGTCTTTGACAACTTCCATCTGCAACTTCTTGCTCTCTACAATAGCAGTCAAACGCGCGATCAACTTTTTGAGTTCTTCCAGTTCCTGTTCGAGTTTATATATCTCCAACCTCGTAAGACGGGCAAGCCTTAAATCAAGGATCGCCTGAGCCTGTCTTTCGGAAAGATCAAACCTTGCACGAAGTCTTGTACGAGCGGCGGGAACACTTTCAGATTCCTTAATGATCTTTACGACTTCATCGATATTTCTGACTGCGATGATCAAACCTTCGAGGATATGGCAGCGCTCTTTCGCCTGATTCAGATCAAACTTTGTTCTGCGCAGTACCACTTCTCTTTGGTAAGCGACATAATGGCTGATAATATCCAAAAGTCCCATTTGCTGCGGCTTGCCGTCTGCAATCGCAACCATATTGATACCGAATGAACATTCGAGATCAGTGAACTTATAAAGAGCGGCGAGAATTTTGTCGACATCCGCGTCTTTTTTGACCTTGACGACGGCGCGCATTCCGTTTCTGTCCGACTCGTCGACAATATCGCTGATACCGCCTAAAATGTCCTTCTTTTCTTCCCTAAGTTCTGCAATTTTAGCAAGCAGTCTCGCTTTGTTCACCTGATAAGGAAGTTCGGTGATGACTATAAGGCGTTTATCGTTATCCCCTTCTTCCACGCTCACTTTTGCGCGAAGCGTGATCTTTCCTCTGCCCGTTTCGTAAGCTTGTACAAGCTCGTTCGCAATGATATATCCGCCCGTCGGAAAATCGGGGGCTTTGATATATTTCATCATTTCAAACAAGCGGATCCTCGGGTTATCGATATACGCCACGACACCGTCGATGACTTCGCCCAGATTATGCGGTGGAATATTGGTCGCAAGACCTACCGCGATACCTGACGCACCGTTTACGAGAAGGTTCGGAAATCTTCCCGGCAAAGTTTCAGGCTCTTTCAGACTGTCGTCAAAGTTGAGCGTAAAACGAACGGTTTCTTTTTCGATATCCCTCAATAATTCCAAAGCAAGCGGTTCAAGGCGCGCTTCTGTATAACGCATTGCCGCGGCGGGGTCACCGTCGACCGAACCGAAGTTACCGTGTCCGTTGACGAGCGTCATACGCATATTGAAATTCTGCGCCATTCTCACCATAGCGTCGTAAACCGATGAGTCGCCGTGCGGGTGATATTTACCCATACATTCACCGACGATACGCGCACTCTTTTTATGCGGTTTGTCGGGCAGAAGCCCCATGTCGTACATGGTATATAAAATTCTTCGCTGAACGGGTTTTAATCCGTCTTCCACACGCGGGAGCGCCCTGTCAAGAATAACATACTCCGCGTAAGGCAGCATGGAATTCGGCAACACCTCTTCCAGAGGAGTCAGAAAAACTTCTCCTTTGCTCTCCACGGGAAGTTGATTTTCGCTTTCCCGTTTATCTTTTCGTTTCGCCAAAACCTTTCTCCTCCCCGTTACAGACTAACTTTATCGATAAAAGTATCGATTTTATTGAAATTTGCATTTTGCGCAAGGAATTCTTTACGAGCTTCTACCCTGTCGCCCATGAGCGCGGTTACCATTTGCTCCGCTTCGGCAGCATCTTCAATATTCACCTGAATGAGATTTCTGCGCGCAGGATCCATTGTTGTTTCCCAAAGTTGTTCGTCGCTCATTTCTCCGAGACCTTTGTATCTTTGGATCTGATAGCCCTTGCCCACGATTTCGATTTTTTTCTGCAATTCTTCATCATCGTAAGCGTATTCGACGACGTCTTTTTTATACACTTTATACAGCGGCGGCATACCGATATACACGTGTCCGTTATTGATAAGATCGCGCATATACCTGAAAAAGAAAGTCAGAAGTATGCAACGGATGTGCATTCCGTCCTGGTCCGCATCGGATAAAATAATAACTTTATGGTATTTAAGGTCTTCGAGGTTAAAATCCCCGCCGTAACCTGCGCCCAGCGCACTGATGATCGTTCTGATCTCTTCGTTGGCAAGTACCTGATCGGTGCGTTTTTTCTCCACGTTGAGCGGTTTGCCGCGAAGAGGCAGTATTGCCTGCGTCTGACGCATACGCGCCTGTTTTGCCGTACCGCCTGCGGAATCGCCCTCAACGATAAACAACTCGTTCAGCTCGGGCTTTCTGCCTGTACAAGCGGAAAGTTTTCCGACCAAAGTAAGGTTTTCTATACTGTTCTTCGCTCTTGCAAGTTCTTTTGCCTGACGGGCTGCAAGGCGGACTTTTGCCGCACCCTGCGCCTTTTTAACGATCTCATCAAAAACGGGCTTCAACTGTTTATCCTGAAAAAGTTGAGCGATCCCTTCTGTCGTAACCGTTTCTACCGGCACGCGCGCTTCGGGATTTCCGAGTTTTGTCTTTGTCTGCCCCTCGAACTGAACGTTTTTCATTTTTACCGAAAGAATAGCCGTAAGACCTTCTCTGAAATCCTCGCCGAGAAGGTTCGGGTCTTTATCTTTCAGCGCACCTGTTGCACGCGCAACATCGTTAAAAGATTTCGTAAGCCCTGTACGGAACCCCGTTTCGTGATAACCACCCTCAGGGGTGGGAATATTATTGACAAACGAGATCAGGCTTTCGGTAAACTCCGAAGTATGCTGTATCGCAAATTCAATAAGGATACCGTCCTTTTCAGCCTTATAAGAAATCGGCTCATTGTAAAGCGGCGTTTTTCCCTCATTGAGATAAACAGCAAAATCTTTCAATCCACCGTCGTATTTATAGTTGATAGTAATCGGATTTTTGCCTTCGGGTACGCGCTCATCACAAAGTTCGATTTCCAATCCCTTATTCAAAAATGCGAGTTCTTTGAGACGCTTTGAAACCACGTCAAAATTAAAATTGACGTTATCAAAAACCGTTGCATCCGGTTTAAAATGTACAAAGGTACCTTTCTTATCCGTCTTTTCTTTTGTATCCCTCAAATGCTCGCTCGGAATACCGCACATATACTTGTTTACTTTTTCGTCAAAGTAAGAACGAAAAGCCATTTTATAAACAGTATTCCTGTAAACCTCGACTTTGAGCCATTCGGAAAGCGCATTCGTAACCGATGCACCTACGCCGTGCAATCCACCCGAAAAAGAATAATTGTGTTCGTCAAACTTACCGCCTGCGTGCAACTGCGTAAATACGACTTCAACGCCTGAAACGCCCGTCTTAGGATGTATATCAGTAGGAATACCGCGCCCGTTATCTTCTACGGACGCACTTCCGTCAGCATATAATTTCACTGCGATCCTGGAAGCAAATCCGTTTGCAGCCTCGTCGATCGCGTTATCTACAATTTCCCATAAAATATGATGCAGACCTTTCGGGCCCGTAGAACCGATATACATACCGGGACGGAGACGCACCGCGTCCAATCCTTCCAGTATTTTTATATCCTCGGCACTGTATTTCTGAGATGACATTTTTCCCTCCGATCTGTTTTTCTTTCGGCGCAATATGCGCCTTAGTATATATGTATAGTATACCATATATAGCGTTTTTTTTCAAGAATTTCGACCAAAAAAACACTAACGAATTCAAATCCTCTATTGCCGACTTTTTCTATATAAAAAAGCCTGCGATACCGTTTTAAACGGCTGACCGCAGACTGTTTTATCTTTTATTTTTTACGGATATCAATGCGGCGGATAAAATCCTTGATCACCTGCATTCCCTCGTCCCTATTCTCTTTCTCGTTTAAAAACTCGTGACGTGAACCTTCAATCAGATGCAAATCCACATCTTTGATACCCTGCTTTTTATAAAATTCATAAAGGCGCCGAGTGCCTTTTCCTAAGCCGCCTACGGCGTCATCTTTCCCTGATATCAACAACAGCGGAAGATTCCTGTCCAGACCGGATGCCGCACTTTTAGTGTAAAGTCTCTTCATCCCGCGAAAAAAGCCACGATAAAAATTGTTACTGCAAACAAAGTTGCAAAGCGGGTCTGCATGGTATTTTTCGTTATTTTCCGAATCTGTACTTAAAAACTCTCTGTCCTCAAATTTCTTATCGTATCCGCCGAACACGGTTTTATTCACAAAATTCGCAGGAGCATTTTCTCCTTTTACCATACATCCCAAAGAAGACAACATATCCCCCAAACGTACAGCCGCTCCGTTTTGGCGTGCACTTCCCGCTATGATCGCTCCGTCCAAAAAACGCGGATATCTTTCTATAAACGCCTGCGTCAGAAAAGATCCGTACGAAAATCCGAAAAGAATATACTTTAAATTCGGATATTTTTCACGGTAATATTTTGCGATCGACGCCATATCTTTCACCGTATCCGAAAACATATTTCCGTCTGCATATCCCAAAGTATCCGGATCCGTTTCGCCGTGGCCTCTGTGATCGTCCCCCACAACAACATAGCCCATTTCATTCAGATTTCGGGCAAACCACTCATAACGCCCCGTATATTCATTCATGCCGTGCGCGATCTGAACAACTCCGCAAGGTTCTTTTACGTTCTCCCATTCCCGAACATAGATCGGTTTTCCGTCAAAGGATGAAAAGTTCATAAATATACCTCCTGACTTTATTTTACCCTACTTTTTTTGATTTGTAAACAGTTGCGAGGGATTTTATCCTTACCGCACGCATTTAATAATATTTTACGCATAAAACCAATATACTAAAACCGTAAACCATAAAAAGGAGAACCGCATATGAAAACACTTGTCCTGACAGGAGGCGGAAGCGCGGGGCATGCCGTTCCGAACACCGCCCTGATTCCCGAACTTTCACATCATTGCAATCTTGCCTATATCGGCACAGACGGAATTGAAAAGAAAATCATTGCACCCTATAAACTGCCTTACAGAACGATCCGATGCACAAAATTTATCCGCGGAATGAGCGTGAAAAACTTTGCGATCCCGTTTCGTTTTCTGTCCAGCATAAAACAAGCAAAGAAAGCACTGAAAGAACTTCGGGCAGATGCCGTATTTTCCAAAGGAGGATATGTTGCACTACCCGTTGTATTTGCGGCAAAAAGTCTGAAAATCCCCGTTCTTTCACACGAATCCGATCTGTCCCCCGGGCTTGCCAACAGACTCATCAGTAAAAAAAGCAAATATGTGCTGACAAGTTTTCCCGAAACGGCAAAAAAACTTAAAAACGGAAGATATGTAGGCTCTCCCGTCCGCGATGAACTGTTTGGTAAAGACCCCGTTTCCGCAAAACGTGCATACGGATTTAAGTCAGGCAAACCCGTACTTTTGGTGTTCGGCGGCGGTAGCGGCAGCCGCGCGATCAACGCGGTACTTCGTGAAGCACTTTTCCCCATAATGAAAGCGTTTGACATTCTGCATATATGCGGGAAAGGTAACCTATGTGAGAGCAAAATCGAAGGCTATGTACAAAAAGAATACGAAACGGATATGGCATCCGCCTATGCCGCCGCGGATTTTGTTCTTTCACGGGCAGGCTCCAACACTGTTTTTGAAATTCTCGCGCTCGGTAAACCTGCCCTTTTCATTCCCCTCGAAAACAAGCGCTCTCGCGGAGACCAAATAGAAAACGCAGATTATTTTGAAAAAAAAGGACTTTGCAAAGTCCTGCGAGAACCCGATCTTTCACCTGAAACTTTACAGGAAAAACTTCTCGATCTTAGAGAAGACTATGAACTGAAAGAAGCTTTGCAAACCAGCGCTCTGCGGCGCGGAAACGAAAAAATTATCCGTGAAATCCTGAGCATTCTAAAATAATACGGTTTACAAGTTTAAGAGGGTGTCTGCGCAAAATTTTTGCGAAGACACCCTCTTAAACTTATAAATTAACCGCCCTTCGCCGTTTTAAACGGCGATGGGCGGTTCTGCACTTTAATAAAATCAATTTACGAAATAAACAAATACGTGTAATATCCTGCAAAACATAATAACATCACAATTCCGCTCAATTTACCTAATCTATGCTTATTAAATAAAGAACATACGAAAAGCAATACCGCACAGCCCAGAGCAACGAGCGCATCGATCATATTCCCGAAAGTAAAAGTAAGCGGATAAAATAAGGATGCCGCCCCTGCCACGACAAAAATATTGAATATGTTGCTTCCGATAATGTTTCCAACTGCAATGTCTGTTTCACCTTTGATAGCCGCAACCACGGAAGTTACCAGTTCAGGTAAGGAAGTACCGATCGCAACCACGGTAAGGCCTATAATACGTTCGGAAACCTTAAAATATTCCGCGATCTTAGTCGCTGAATCTACAAGCAGTTTTCCGCCGCCGATGACCATGGCAAGTCCCACGAGCAACAGCACAACAAGAAACCACTTTTTCTCTTCCATTTTTTCAAACCAAACTTTGTAAGCACTCTTCTTCTTTTCTGAAGTCGTTTCATCATTCGATTTTTCTAAATTTTCAACACTTTGCCCCGAAGACGGCAATTCACTGCTTAAAGAACTCTCAGAGGAAGAAAGCGAACACATTTCCGCTTTTTGTTTTTTTCTTGCCTGAACGAGAAGAACTGACATATATGCCGCAAAAATTACGAGAAGGATCAATCCGTCCCACCATTCCACTGCATTACCCCACCTACCTAATCCGACAAGCAACGCACTCGCCAAAAGCAATACGGGGAGATCAAGTTTCAATGACTCGCGTTGAACGGGCAATAAATGGAAAAGAGAGGAAAGCCCAAGTATCAGCAAAATATTAACAATATTACTTCCGACCACATTTCCGATAGAAATATCCGTCGAACCTTCAATAGCGGAAGTTATCGACACTGCAAGCTCAGGCATACTTGTTCCGAACGCCACGATCGTAAGACCGATAACGAGCGGAGAAATTTTACAAAGTTTTGCAATTTTCGAACCGCCTTCGACAAACCAATCAGCCCCTTGCACCAAAAGCAGAAAACCTACAATAAGCAAAAATATATTCAATGCCAGCATATTCTTTTATCCTCTGATGACTAAGTATCGACAGGCGGCTTAATTTTTAAACACAGTCTGTCTAATCCTCTATTTATAAATGTACAGTAAAAAACGACTTTTTTATTTCAACTGAAACCCGAGCCCCTTTAAAAAAGCCTCTGAAAGATTCAGCCAATTTTTTACGTGCGGTATGAAACTTGCCGAAGATTTTTCCCCTATGGCCTCATAATTGCACGAAGAAAGGCCGTGCCATCCCTCACGGAACAAGTGCAGTTCACAAGGCACACCGTTTTTCAGATATGCTTTATACAGGCCAACAGAGTTCATCGGCGATGTATCGTCATCCGCGGTCGTTGCCCAAATAAATGCAGGCGAACATTCTTTACGCACCTTTTTTTCTATCGAAAAACTTTCAAAAGACACCTTGTCCGAACAAAAATTACCGAAAGATTCTTTATCATTATATTCGGCATCGCTTGTGATCACCGAATAAGAATAAACAGAGGCATCCGGACGAACAAGCTGACAACGATCCCCGAATTGTGAAACTATTGCTGGATCGTCCCACAAAGTACTGATACAGCCGAGCAGATGCCCGCCTGCCGAAAACCCGACCGCAGCAACTTTGTCGGCAAGAAGATTTAAATTTTCCGCGTTTTCGTGAAGGTAGATCATAGCCATTGCGGCTTCCAAAATCTGCGCGGGATAACATACAGGCGCAACATCATAATTCAACACAAACGCATCAAACCCACGGTTGTAAAACTCCATTGCCACAGGTTCAGCCTCACCTTCGGAGATCGTAGCATACGCTCCGCCCGGAAGCACCAACATTGCTGGATATTTTTTTTGTTCTTCACGTTTGCGCCTCTGGTTGTGACGATATGACGTTAAAACACCTGCTTTCGCATTTTTTCTTTCAATACCGAAAAACTCAAAGAGATCCAAGTTTTCTATGATCATGTTCAAAATCACCTTTTAATCAAAACTTTAAAGAAAATTTTTAAATCGAATATTTATTTTGCCTGAAAGCCGAGTCCTTTCAAAAATTCAGCGGAAAGATTCAGCCAGCTTTTTACGTGCAACATAAAATCCTTTATAATATCTTCCTTATAAACCTCAAAATCACAAGTTGAAAGACCGTGCCAGCCTTCACGGAAAATATGCAATTCACAAGGGACGCCGTTTTTAAGGTATGCCTCATACAAAAGCACTGAATTCATAGGCGGCACACAAGTATCTTCCGAAGTTGACCAGATAAAAGCAGGCGAACATTCCTTTCTTACTTTCTTTTCAATAGAGTAGTCCTCATGCTTTACTTTATCCGAACAGAAATTACGGAAAGATCCGCCGTGATAATATTCAGGATCACTTGTAACGACAGGATATGAGTAAACAGACGCATCAGGGCGCACAAGTGTACAACGATCTCCAAACAGAGAAACTATTGCAGGGTCGTCCCAAAGGGTGCTGATGCAGCCAAGCAGATGTCCGCCTGCCGAAAACCCGACAGCTGCGATCTTATCGGGGATCAGATCTAATTTTTCCGCATTCTCGCGGAGATATACCATCGCCATAGCCGCTTCTGTGATCTGTGCGGGATAACAAAAAGCGGGCGCAATATCATATTCCAAAACAAACGCGTCAAACCCACGGCTATAAAACTCCATTGCGATCGGCTCTGCCTCACGCTGGGATACAAAACCGTAGCCACCACCGGGAAGGACAAGCATAGCAGGACGCTTTTTAATTACATTCAGTTCGCTCATTTGTCCGTGTCTGTAAGCCACCAGTCTGCCCGCTACCTTATTTCCCCTGTCAAACTTAAAATACTCAAAAAGGTCTGTCGTTTCAAAGATCATGATTCTCTCCTTCGTCCCCGATAAATTGAGATCGATTTTTTAGCTTATACCAATGACATGATTTATTTTATATAAGCCATTATTATGATTTTATGACAATTTTTTAGAAAAGTCAACCAATACGGTTTACTATTTTATGAATAAAAGCTTGTCCTCAAAACCACTGTTCATCATCACCTACTGGAGAAAAGGAAAAAGAAAAATTATTCGTATTCTTCGTAACTTCTCCGTTCTTCCCCTTCACAGACACATTCAAATCTTTGTTTCTTGCACGGTTTTTCTTGTCTCGGTGCATTTTTAAGTTCCACCAGTACGACATCAGCACCTATTTTAACTATATTTTTCAAAGAAATAAACATATCCGTATTATGAAAAAGATGGATACGCCTTCCGCCCGGCACAACTATTCCTAAAACCTTTCCCTCAGGATATGTAAACACCACATCGGTTGTTTTTCCTAAATTTCGTCCGTCCAGAATATTGACCACAAATTTGCATTTCAGTTCACTGTATGAAGTTTCCACGCAATGCCTCCTTTCGCCGTTATTTACAACGAAAAATACTCTCTTATCATAATATGCGCCCCTATGCATTTTTGTGCGGACCGATTTAAAATATATTGTTTATAAAATCAAATAGTCAAAAATACCGCCGTGCTTAAATATCACAGCGGTATTCATAAAATTATTTTTCGATTTCTGCCTTTTCCGAATTCGCCTCGCAGATCCTGCGCATCGAATTTTCACTGAATTTGGGCTTTCTGGAATAATAGACAAGGCCGTTCTGCTCCTGCTCTACATCGTATAACTGAGTATAACAATAACCCGACAAAAATTCAAAGGACAGCAACATTTTTGCAGTCTTTTCGTAATTCGAAATAAACAATTCTTCGTCGCTCTCGGTATCATACCCCCATGCGCTCTGTTCCATTACACAATCTGACAACTTCGTCTGAACGCCGCCAAAAGAAACTCCGCCAAACTCACTCAGATTCAAAGGTTCCCCGCCGTATGCAATACCTTCGCCGTCTTTGTACATATTATAAAAATTAAATATACCCTTTCTGATCCCGTTCATACGTTCTTCAAGCGTATCATATTTTTCATAACAATGAAAATCGGCTACATCTGTCTTTGTGCCATGCTGGCCGCCGCTCACATCCACACACGGCCTTGTCGGATCTAGAGCCTTAGTCATTGAGTATACGCTGTCAATAAATCTCAAATCGCGCGATTTTGCGGAATTATCCAATTCACCCCATGTTTCATTGAGCGGGCACCACGTTATAATTGAAGGGTGATTAAAATCTCTTTCTACCGCTTCACGCCATTCGCCGAGAAAGCAGGAAAGTTTGTCAAGATTATGATAATCAGAGCCCCAGCTTGCATATTCGCCCCAAACCAAAAAGCCCTGCTTATCGCTTTCAAAAAGATATCTGGGATCAAACACTTTCTGATGAAGTCTTGCCCCGTTAAACCCTAACGAACGCGAAAGACAAATATCCTCTTTAAACTGCTCATAATTTTCAGGCGTGTAAACCCCGCCCTCATAATATCCCTGATCGAGTACCAGGCGCTGGAACACCTTTTCCCCGTTCAATAGAAAATTCAGCCCTTCATATTTTACCGAACGAAGTCCGAAATAAGAATATACAGTATCGCCGCCGAAATTTAAAACGACTTCATAAAGATTACCCTGACCGATTGACCAAAGATATTTTTCTGACAAAGGAATTGTAAACTCACCGTTCCAATTAAGCTCGCCGCTGTACTCACCGACAGTTTTTCCGCCATATTTTATCTGCACAGAAAGGTCTGCCTTTCCTTCCGCCTCCACTTCCATCTTTACCTGCACCTTCTCAGTATCGGGATAAAACCTGACCGCACGCAGATAATTTATGGGTGTAGTTTCCAGCCAGACGCTCTGCCAGATCCCAGTCGTACGTGTATAAAAACATCCGAAGGAATATTTTTTCGGTGACTGCTTACCGCTGGGCACTTTATCTCTAAGATCGTTTCTGACTTTTACGGTAAGACAATTGTTCCCTTCCTGTAAAAGATCCGTGACATCAAAAGAAAACGGAGTATAACCGCCTTCATGCGTTCCCGCAAGTTTTCCGTTCACCAACACCTGAGCCGCATAATTTACCGCACCGAAATGCAGAAAAGTCCGGCAATTTTCCTGTTTATGGACATTAAAAGTCTTTCTATAAATACAATTTCTTATAAAATCCTTTTTACCCACCCCGGAAAACTCCGATTCAGGGCAGAAAGGCACTTTTATATTATGTATTTTTCTTCCTATTTTTATTTCCCATTCACCATCGAGAAGAATAAAGCCTTCCCTTGCAAAAACAGCATTCGGATGAAGATTATAAATCGAATTCATTTTATATCCCCTTTTTTAATTTAAACTTGAAAGACAATCTTTTAAAAAATCTGATTCAACTTAGATATTTCTTTTAAGATTTTCTCTTAAAAATCCGGCAACATTTATTCCCGTCATCACATGTCCGTAAGCCGAAGGATGCAAAAGATCAGCCGAAAGATAATTCGCCTTGCACATCAATACGTGACCGTCAACAAGTACCGTATTCGGATAATGTTTTGCTGTTTCAGAAATAATACTTCTCGTGTTGGCAAAATTTTGTTCATAATCAACAGAATTATTACTTACATCCGAAAATGCGGGAAACGGTGTCACCAAAAATACTTGTTTTTGCGGAAAATTTCTGCAAATCGTATCGATAAGATAAACGATGCGTTCCTCGGCAATTTGTCGAGGTCTGTCCGCTATGTTTGTCCCGCATTCAAGCCATATACCGTCAAAATCCTGCGAGCAAAGATATTCCACAACTTCTTTTTCGCAAAAACAGCCGCCCGCCATCGATTTGTTCAGTACGTCAATATTTAAAATCTGCGCTGCCGTGCTTACATAATTAAGAGCAGTATAAGGCGTACCCACTCCCTGCGATATGGAAGAACCATACACCAGTAACTTATAAGACGGCAAAAAGTTTTTCGGCGGAGGAGAAATTCTTTCCCCGTTTTCGGTGATCAAGGAAATAAATCGAATATCCCCTTCCCCTTCAGGACAAATCCTCCAAACTCTCGGATCAAATCTTTTATCTGCCTTCTCTTTCAACCCGTCTAAACCGTCAGGATACGTAAAAGAGAATTCATTTCTCCCCGCTTCTACCTGCTGTGAAAACAAAAGAAAATCCCCGTTATAGACATTGAGCCAAATACTTTTTTCCGATTCAAAACAGAAATTGATCTTTTGAGATTGCGTAATAAATCTTAATTCACAACCGAAAGAAGCCCGTGCTGAAACGATATGCCCTTTATATTCCCGCAAATAATTCCCCGCTCTGTCATATTCGGGAACACCAAGCGCATTACAAACCTTTTCGGGAAAACGGTATAAAACACCGTCTTTTAATTCTGCAACATTATAAAATTCAATATTATTGAAAATCACCTGCGTTTTCTCCTGCGTTGAACTTTTAATAATACATGAAAAGATCTTTTTTTCAGTATAAACCTTTTACGCTCATCCGTCAATTTTATTATAATTTTATTTTGAACAATCACCTTTATTTTTGTAATCATTTCAAAAAACCACCGCGAAGCGCAATTTGAGCGCTTTGCGGTGGTTTTAATTTTATTATCAGAATTCATAAGCTATTTTTGCACGTATTTCCCCGATCGCATTTTTCTCAAGCCTTGATACCTGCGCCTGAGAAATACCTACTTCATCGGATATCTCTGTCTGTGTTTTCCCTTCAAAATATCTTAAAAACAAAATCTTTCTTTCACGTTCTTCGAGCTTTGCCATAGCTTCGGAAAGTGCTGCGTGTTCCGTCCATACTTCGTCGTTGTTTTTTTCATCGAATATCTGATCCATAAGCATCAATGTGTCACCCGATTTATTATATACAGGATCGAACAGAGAAACGGGATCTGAAATTGCATCCAGAGCATAAACAACTTCTCTTTCCTGAACCTGCATTTCTTCTGCTATTTTTTCTATCGTTGCTTCTTCGTCTCTCCCTTCGATATTTTCACGCGCCTTTAATACTTTATATGCTGTATCTCTTATACTTCTCGGCACCCTTAACGAATTTCCGTCACGAAGATATCTCTTTATTTCACCCAAGATCATCGGTACACCATACGTGGAAAATTTAACACCGAGATTCGGATCAAATCCGTCAATCGCTTTTAAAAGGCCTATACATCCTGCCTGAAACACATCGTCTGCATTTGCATTTTTTGCCCAGAACCGTTTGACAAGCGAAAGAACAAGCCTCATATTTCCTACTATAAACCTTTCGCGCGCACGCTCGTCCCCTTCTTTGAGTCTGCGCATCAGGTTTTCACTCTCTTCTGCCGTCAGTAGCGGAAGTCCCGATGTGTCTACTCCGCAAATTTCAACTTTCTGCAACATACTTTCACCTCCCGTATGTACAATTCTTTAAGGTGAGTATGTGCTTTATCGCTTCTTTTATACTTTATTTTCTAGGCCGTTTATCTACTTGATTTTTTAATCAAGATTATCATAATATAAATCTTTATATCAGTTTACTCATATCGCTTTTCAGTCTGCCGATAATTTTCTTTTCCAGACGGGATATGTATGACTGCGAAATCCCCAAAAGATCCGCCACATCTTTTTGCGTCATCTCTTCCGCACCTCCTAAACCAAAGCGAAGATACATGATCTTTCTTTCCCGTTCGGGAAGCCTGGAAAGGGCTTCTCTCAAAAGTTCTTTTTCGGCACTCGTTTCAATGTCTTTGTATACTGTATCGCTGTCCGTACCGAGAACATCGGATAAAAGCAGTTCATTGCCTTCCCAATCGGTATTTAACGGCTCATCAAAAGAAACTTCGCCCCGCAGACGCACCAAACGCCTTAAATACATAAGGATTTCGTTTTCTATGCAGCGGGATGCATATGTGGCAAGCTTGATATTTTTATCCGCTTTAAAAGAATTGATCGCTTTTATCAGTCCGATCGTACCTACCGACACAAGATCGTCCGAATCCGCACCCGTATTTTCAAACTTTCTGGCAATATACACAACCAATCGAAGATTATGCTCAATAAGGTCGGATTTCACACGCTCATCTCCCAAAGAAAGTTTCCCAAGCAAGTCCGATTCCTCTTCTGCACTGTACGGCAAAGGCAGCGCCTCGCTTCCGCAGATATAATCGAGAACATTTTCTTCTATACGCAAATGTTTTAATAAATTTTTCAGCGATGCGAGTAATCCCATATCTAACCTCCGCCTTTCATCATTTTTCTTCATTCGTGAAAGAGGGCGGCAAAATCAGTCCGTATTCGCCGAGCGATTCTCCGCTGATCCCTATCGCCACATCTTCTATTATATTCGCGTGATTACCGCAATATATCTCAATTTTGTCAATTGTGAACACAGTCATATAAGAATTTCCGTTCACTGTCTTTACAGGCACTTTTTCAAATGCGGTATGTATTTTAGAGTTCTTAGAATTCAGCAATGCCCAGGCTATCGATCTGTCTGCTACGGCGACCTCTTTTCCTTTGGAAGTACGAAGCCGATTGCCCGTATCACACAATCCTTTTGTTTTGATTTGCTGTCCCTTAAAACTAAGACGGCAATCAAAAATCATACCGTTCAGTTTTACTCTGGAAGCAAGAAATCCGAACAGCTTTACCGCCGCCACGGAAAAAACCACCGACGCCGCCACAATTATCCCCGAAGGTACGGCATTGACTGTATAAACATTTTCTCCCGTAAGAACAAATTCTGAAAAGAAAGCCGTGAGCAATCCTGAAAAGGCAAACATATAAACACAAAACGCCAATGACAGTAAAGCATACGAACTTTTTTTTCTGAATTTAGCCGCGAACAGCGGCAATACTGCCGCCACACTGTATTTGATAAATAAATCAACAATTTTGGGCAATGTATAATAGATGCTGAAAATCGTATACCCTACCCCTGCGATCGTACCGAATAATGCGACCAAAAAAATACGCATCAAGGATACTTTCCCTCGTACCGTTTTCACGGCAAGATATAACAACGAAGCATCTGCACAAAAATTATCGAGAATCAAAAGATCGAGATATACGATCATGTTTCCTCCTCCCGCCGACGGAACAACAACATTATACCTTTAAAGGCTATGCCGATTTTACCCTTCTTTGCCGTAACCTGTCGTATTTTGGGAGTATCTTTTTGATCTCTTTTGAACCTCTTGCATTTTATGAAGCAATCAGCTACACATAAAAAGAAAACGCCCCGAAAAGACGAGACGTTTTTAATAAAAAATATTTTTTACAGTTACTGATTGCTGATTTAACCGACAAAACCACAATGTTGATTAGTCAAAAATAATTAATGCCATAAACACAATCGGTTCATCTCCGAGCGTCTTCATTCCGTGACCACATCCGTTCGGCGTAAATGTCACATCGCCCGCTTTGACGACTCTTTTATTGCCGTTATCGTCGTATTCCCCCTCCCCGGAAAGAATATAATACGTTTCACTTTCATTGTGATGAGTATGATATCCCAAGGAAGAGCCCGGCGCAATAGTTACCTGCGCAAATAAACCGCATTTGCCATTCAGCTGGTTTTCATTGAGAAGACGTTTAATACGGACCTCTCCTTCTCCGCCACACATATTTTTAACAATTTCCTCTTTCATAGTAAAATCTCCCAAATATATTTACATAAAATTTTTTGAATTAACCGATCAAAAGGATAAACCCTATCCTGAACGATTTACAAAGACATAAATAATACGTCTTGATACGTTTAAACGATCCTGCATTCTAAACTTGTTTCCGAACATTCCAGATCATGCTTTTGCTTCATTGGCTTATCAAAAAGTCTTAATCATGCTTTTATTTGATCGACTTATCAATAAAAATCCCCGCGTGGAAACGCGGGGTATTTCATTTTCGGGTATAACCCTAAACTTTACTGGCTGCGCACAAGTGTGCTTTTTATTGGCCTGCCAGCCATGCATTGGTTACTTGCTACCCGTAAACGGGTCGCGCGGGTCGAATATACTTAATTGCTCGCTTCCTTTATCCTTCTTCAACTGGTTTTCTATGTATTCTTTTATCGCTTTTGTGTTCTTTCCTACTGTATATATATATTATAACATACATGGACAAAAAAGTCTAATCAAATATTATTTGGCTAAATAATTCCGTACAGCGAAACCCTTTATCCCTGATACGCTGAGCATCGCGGTGAACGCTTTGAACCGCCTGACAGAGTAAAAGGAATGGCCTTTGCGGTCATTCCTTTTTGCCGGATGGTAAAATTTTCCGGTATAACCCGATTTTTATACCAATTTTAGGAAATCTCTCCCAAATGTTGTAGAAAAGAAAAAGACCACAATATCCTGTGGTCAAAGTGGTACTCCCGGCGGGAATCGAACCCACAACGGCCCCTTAGGAGTTTTGAAAAATTCTCAAAATTCTATTAAAATAGGCAATTATTGCGCATTTTAGGGCGTTTTGAGTAATATATTTCGTCTAAAACTGCTAATTTCTTTCGGTTTTTCGGTAAATTTTAGATTTCAAAATAATTTTCAAACTAAAATAATACCAAAAACAATACCAATTTTTATAGCCGTTTTCAAAAAATTTAACGCCAAACGACACTCTATTTTTCGCTTGCTATGATACCAAATGAAATCAGATTTATCAAGCAAAATTACACATTAAATTGCTTATCGACATTAGGAAGAAATTGTAGATATATCAATGTTCCCATATTTCATTGCCTTTCGTTGTTGCTGTTGTGTAACTCTACCATTCAAAAATAATCATCCTTATATATTCCACATAGGCATATTCCGCATAGTTGATTTTAATCGGCTTTTTACATTATTTCTATAATATTTTATTCATTTGAGTTTTATGATGATAGTCAAATCATCGGTAATCAATGCTTTATCAATCAACACCGAACGTCCTTCGGCGGATACATCGAACGACTTGCCGCTGATTTCGGCAATTTCGATCTGCGCGCCGTAACCGACGTATTTTATCGTTAAATTGTGACCGTTAAACGGCGTAGTTATTTCCGCATTCGCGTATTCTTTCGGCACGCATGGGGTTATGACGATATTATTCAACGCAAAGTTAAGACCGAAAACCCACGAATAGACTGCACGCTCTATCATTGCCACGCTACCCGTTAAAAACGAAAAACCCGATCTGCCGTAAAACGATGGTACCAGATGATAACAGTTTGTAATTGCATACGGTGCGGAACAAGTTTTTTCAGGCGAGTGTTTATCTGCATAGAGCGGTAAAGCATAACCTAATACGTCGGATATTTCTTCATATCTTCCCGCCTTTGCAAGCGCTCTTATTAAAAAGCACTGCGAGCCGTGATTGTATACGCTTCCGTTTTCGGCAAAGTACGGCTGAAAGTCGCCCGTGCCCATTTTTCCTATTCCGTCTATGAACTTTCCGCCGAGCGGCTTTGAGAAAAGCTTGTATCCGTCAGAAGTTTTCAACTTTGCGATTTCATTAAAGATTTCGTTTTCTTTACCGCTTGCCACTCCGCTTATAACCGCATAAGCATTAGTCGGAACATATACCCTTTCTTCGCCGTCCTCATCTTTTTCGGAGAACAGCCATGTATCGTTATCGGTATATACGGCATTATAAAATCTACCGTTAAATGCGGCTTTGTTTATGGCGTTTTTCAACCTATAGCCAGCCTTTTCGTATTTTTCTACTTCGTTTACCTGTCCGACTTTATTTAATATTTCAACCAAATATTTAAGACACATTACGAGTTGGCAAGACACCATTACGCTTTCGCCTCTGCCCTTTTTGCCTGCTCCGCTTAGACAGTCGAGCCAATCGCCGCCGCGCATTTTTACAAGCCCATGCACACCCAAAGCGTCATCCGATAAAAGATAGTCCATACCTTTTTTAAGGTGCGTTAAGCCGCTTTCCTGCGTTTCGCAATCGTAATAACCATACTTGTTTTCTAAAATGGAATAATCGCCCGTGTATGCAAGATAGTCGTAAACGTATTCGGTAAAGAAACATGCCGAATCTACAAACTCTCTTAAATCGAATTTCGTGCCGGTGCCGAACGGAACCTGACGAGGATACCAACCATCGCCACGCTGCTTAGAGAAGATATTTTCGATTACGCCTTTGCACATTTGTTTATCATAACAAAGCATGCCCTCAAAATCGTTCGCCGCGTCTCTTACGCCGCGCATTCCCGTAGGCCAGCCGCGATCGAGCGAAGACACCCAGTACATTTCGAGCGGCAAAAATCCGTTTACGAAACTATCAAAATCGGGATCGCCCGTCTTAACCGTTCTCACCGAGAATAATTCAGCGTATTTTTCAGCCAGCTTTTCTTCTTCGGCTTTTTGAACCGTTGAATCGAAGTATTTTACAGAGTTTTCTATATTTTCTACTATTTTTTTTTCATCATCGGTTACGGCAAATACCTGCGTGAACGAATAACTTTCGCCACCTTTAAGATTGATCGTTGCAAGAGTTGAAACGCATTGTTTAAACGCATAAAGCGTATCTTCTGTTACTCCGCCGACTTTATCCGGTATAACGCTGAAATTTTTGGTTAAGGCAGTAAGACGTTCAAGACTCAATTCTCTGTTATTAGTTTCATCGTTTGAAACAATCGTCAGATATCTTCTTTCTTCCTTTTTGCCGGCAACGCTGTATTTCGTGGTTAAAAATGCATTTTTATCTTTTAAATATTCCGTTCTCGTGTACCATTCCGGCTTATCCCACGGAGCCATTAAAAGTTCATTAAGGTACGGAAAAGCACACTTTAAAATTGAATATTCTTTTACTTGTTCTCCGAGGTTTTTAACCGTAACATTCATTACAAACCGTTTATTTTTTTCGGTTACGAATAGTTCGGTTACCACTTCGGTTTTACCAAAAGTCAGCCTATAGATCGATTTTTCGGGCAAAAAGTCAATCGTCAACTTATCAGCGCGGAGCGCGTCAAAATTGTTGAATACGCTTTCTCCGTCCGAAAAATAAGCTTTAACCGGCGAACCGACTTCACGTTCTTCACGTTTGAAAACAGCTTCGCCTACAGGCGGATTTATCTGCGCCGTTATTATTCCGTACTGGTCGACTTTAACTAATGTTTCATCGTTTTTATAGATGTACTCATAATTGCCCGCTTCGGGTAACTTTTCTATTCTGTAACCGCCCGGTTTTTTGTTGAATTTTCCGTAATTTTCACCCATAAATATTTACCGTTTATCAAAAATCTTTCGTATGCGTACTCATCGCGACTTGCTTTAAATCTGCTACGCGTTTAATGTTATACAATATTTTTCGCTATGTCAACAAAAAACGACTTAGTCGCGCTTTTTACTCATGCTATTAATAAGTTTAAATCGAAAACATATTTTATTTACCGCAATAAGGCTATGTAATTCGATTATAGAAATTCGAGGGGAAGCGGATTCTCGGCATGAACCGTTTCGATTACATTTATAACCATAGTCGCATGCTCTAAAGGCATTGCGAGTTCGGCGTTTTCGGTTATAGCAAAATAAGCGTTTTCATAAATAGCCGCAGTACCGACGTCAAATGCCGTCCCTTGATAATTTCCGCTTTCTTCGTGAACATTAAGTTTTTCTCTGCAATAAATCGGATTTCCGTTTTCATCTTCCAAAAAAGTATCGACGACGGCATGACTTTCGTTTTCGCTGTCTTTATAGTATTTCATCGTGTAACTTTCCGGCGTGTTTTTGAACGTGCCGCGTGAGCCTTGAATTTTGATTGTATAATTGCTGAATGCGTCGGTAGAATTTATTTCGATATCGACAAGCGGTTTTTGGGGAGCTGTAAGCAATATTTTAACGTAGTCCTCTGCGTCTCCGCTTGTGAGCGCAGTGTCTAATTTTGAATAAACCACTTTAAAGTTTTCGTCGAAATCTAAAAAGCCCAGCCCCATAGCGATAGGATGAGGACCTGTGTTATATGCACTGCCTCCCATCTTCTTTTGCAACGTTTGCCAATCCCATCTGCGAGAAAACCCGTTATATCTTATACTTATTTGTTTGACGTCTCCCAATATTCCGCTTTTTATAACGTCGAGCGCGTGAACATAGAAAGGCGCGGGTTGAGTATTGTGAAACACTATTAGTTTTACGTTGTTATCACAGGCTGTTTTTATAAGTTCTTCGCACTCAAATTGATTGCGGGCAAACGGCTTTTCGGTCAAAACGTGTTTTCCGTGCATTAACAAATCTTTTGTAATGGCAAAGTGCATTTCCGAATAAGAAGCATTTACAACAAGATCCACGTCTTTTTTATCAAATAATTCCTTATAATCGGAAAAAGTTTCGCAACCCGGAAATAATATCTCAGCTTTTTTTCGACGGCCCTCGTCGAAATCTATTACATATTTTACCTTGTAATACAAGTTTCGCTCCGAACGATAAAACGAGCCATGTATATCGCGACCGCTTCTTCCTTGTCCTATTATTGCAAGATTTAATTTTTCCATTTTTTTATCTCCTGAATTTGTATTGAATCAATTTTTTGTCCGACAACAAAAGTTGCTTCGACGTTTATATCGTCGTCAAATACGATAATATCGGCTCTTTTGCCTTTTTCAATACTGCCCGCATTTATTTTTGATATATTCGCAGGCGTTTCGGTAATCATTTTTACAGCGGTTAATATATCATAACCACATTCTTTGGTCATCACTCGCACAAGGCGGTCAGCGGTGGCAATGCTGCCCGCAAATGCCGAACGGTCTTTTAGTTTGCAAACTCCGTCCTCTACGATAAATTCCGTGCCGCTCATCACACCTTCTTTTATATCCGTTCCCGCTATCGCTAAGCTGTCGGTACAAAGTAAGGTGTTGTCAACGCCCTTGATTTTTACAATCATCTTTATAAGCTCGGGCGGTAAATGCTTGCCGTCGGCTATTATCTCGGCGCAGAGTTCGTCGCGTAAAAAAGTGCTTTCGATAACTCCGAGAGAGCGAAAACCATGGTCGCGCGTTACGGTTGACGTACACGAATATAAATGAGTTACGAGATTGCAACCGTTTTCGATTGCCGTTTTCATGTCTTCGTATTTAGCGTCGGTATGCCCGGCAGACGCGATTATGCCGTGTTCGGTTAAATATTTGCAGAACTCGCCGTTTTCGTCGTTCTCGGGAGCATACGTCCAACGCGCTATTGCATCGCCGAACTCTTCGATAATCGACTTATAGTCGGCTTTTTGCGGTTTTGTTATAAATCGTGGACACTGTGCGCCGCACTGTTTTGCGGATAAATACGGTCCTTCCAAATGCGCGCCGATTATATTGCTATTTGCTTTATTTTCTCTCTTGACTGCGGCTATTTTCTTTGCGGCATCCCGCATTGTTTCAAACGCGCCCGCCGTAACGGTCGGCATAATGCTTGTAGTGCCGTGTTTTAAGTGAAAATTGCATGCGTTTATTACGTCATCTTCGGTACAGTTTATAAACGGATAGCCGCCCGCGCCGTGAGTGTGCAAATCTATAAACCCGGGCGAAACATATTTGCCGGTAAAATCGTAACGTTCTTCGCAAGCAATATCGGTTCTTTGTTTTTCAAAAAAACCGTCTATAAGTCCGTTATCGATATATAAATACCCAGAATGCAAACCGTTTGGGATTATTATTTTATCGCTTTTAATCTCTATCATAACAACGCCGAACTCTTATCGTCGAGATATAATTTTGCATTATCTCTCGTTCTTAAAATGCTTGCGGGGCAATGCTCGTCTATGCTGCCGTTTATAGTTTCGTAAACAGCCTTTGCCTTAGTTGCCGCAGGCACTATACAAAAGAGCCACGGAGCGGCTACAAGAGTAGGAACGGTTAAAGTCATTGCGTGCGTAGGCACTTCGTCAATCGTCTTGAAACAACCGTCGTTCACTTGCTGATTGCGGCAAATTTCGTCGAGTTTAACGGGTTTTACAACCCGTTTATCGTTAAAATCGGCAACGTCGGGATCGTTAAACGCTATGTGTCCGTTTTCGCCTATACCCATTACGACAATATCCGTCGGGTTGGCTTTCAACAATTCGCCGTATCTTTCGGCTTCCTTTTCGGGATTACTCGCGGTTATATCTATATAATTAACGCTTTTGAAGGGGACAAGTCCGAAAATATGAGCTTTCAAAAAGTTTCCAAAACCTTGCGGCGCGTTTTTATCAAGACCTATATATTCGTCCATGTGATAAGCGTTTACCCTGTTCCACTCTATGGTTTCATCTTCGACCAACGCTTTCAGAACGTCGTTTTGCGACGGCGCGGCTGCAAATATCATATTGATTTCCTGCTTTTCGGCAAGTAATTCTTTTATCTTAGCCGAAATATCTTTCGCAGCGGCTTCGCCCATAAGCGTTCTGTTTTCAAATATTTCTACTTCTAATTTGTCTTTTACAAAAGTTTTCATAATAAACCTTTCAATTTTTCCACGGCGTCAGTAAACGCCGCCTTTTGATTTTCGTATTTATAAGGGTTATCAAAGCTCTTACCGACAAGCGCGTTAAGCCCCGAAAAAGTCTGCAAATGCGGCTCTAAGGTAATAAACGTATCTTTTCTGCCGCTTTCCTTGTAATCGTCGAGAATTTCTTTTATCTTGGCTTCGCCCTTGCCCGCGGGAACTATCGCACCCGTAAAAAACGCGTCTTTTATGTGAAAATACTCGATATAATCAAACAACAGTTTATACGCCGACAAAGGCTCGTAGCCGTCTAAAACGAAGTTGCCCATATCGAAAACGCACTTGATTCTACCGCCGAAATATTCGGCTATTTCAAGGCATTTTTCGGGGCTTTCGCCATAAATGCGCGCTTCGTTCTCGTGGCACAACGTAAGCCCCGCACTCTCCGACAAACCGACGAGTTTTTCAAGCCCCGCATAAACTTCGCTTTTACATTTATCAAACGGCGTTTCTTTTGAATAAAACGAGAATATCCTCACGTTCTTCGCGCCGAGAATATTTGCCGTTTCGTAAACTCTTTTCGCAGTTTCGTAGTGCCCGTTCAAATCGCCCTTTATATCGATTTTGCCGAGCGGCGAACCTATCGACGAAACCTTTATTCCGTAATCGTCGAGTATTTTTTTAGTTTCTTTTACTTCGCTTTCTGTAAGAACCGAAACGTTTATACCGTTCACTCCGCGAAGCTCGATATATTCGATACCGAACTTATTCAACGCCTCGCATTGTTCTTTCAGACTGTCGGCATATTCGTCCGCAAAAGCGGATAATATCAGTTTATTCATTACTACACCTTGAATTTATTTATTTTCTCTTCGTTGCCGCTTTCCAAAGATCTTTGAATTGCATTAAGCACAAAGACTGGAGCAATGAAATCTTCATAAGAAAGGCGTTGTTTCTCGCCGCAAAGGAGCCCGTAAAAACTATTGAATTCCATCTTAAAACATGGATTTAATTCGTTTATCGGCAACTCTTCTCCATGTACGCCGTTCTCTGCAATACGCATTGCGTAATATAAATTGTTTTTGTCAACGTATAAACCGGTTACGTCATAATCTTTATATCTGAACACGACGGTGATTTTTTCGGCGTTTTTATACGCCTTTACGCTTTCGGGATAATAGCCGAAAATGGTTGACATAATACCGACGAGGTGCTCTGAATAGAAAAAGAAATCGCCATAATTATTTTTAAGATTTATAGGACACCGTATAAAACCGGAAATAGTTTTTCCGTCTTTATTATTGTCGTGCTCGTTTTTAAGAGTTTGCACACGTTCATCGTGAACGCATGTAGAACCGCCGGTAAGTCTTACACCCGCAGCCTTACATTCGCGCGCAAGTTTCAATGCCTCCCCCTCGTTTACGGTTATAGGTTTATCGATAAACATGGGCACGCCCGTTTTTACGTACGGAGCGGCGTATTTATGATGATTATTGCCGTGACGAGCGGTAACTATTACGCCGTCAACCCTACCCACCGCTTCGTCATACGCACTCATAACTTTAACGCCGTATTTTTCGGCAAGTTTTTCGGCTGCGGTTTTATCATCGCTGTAAACGCCTGAAACCTCAACGTCGGAAAACGCCGCGTCGTTCTTTATGAAGCCGAGAAATATATCGGCATGAGAATTTTCACAACCTAAAATAACAATCTTCTTCATTTTTTATTAAATATTTACCTTTTCACCGTTTGATTGATACATTTTTAATATGAGTTTTACGGTTTTTGAGGCCTCGTAAAAATCAATCGGGAATTTTTTGCCGTTTTCAAGACAATTATAGAATTTTTTGATAAGTTTATCATGCCCGACGCCCCATTCTTCTTTGCCGAAAATCGGGGCCCCGTCGGACTTTGTAACGAACTTGCCGTTGACTATAAGATTATCGCCCGAAAGTTCCACTGCATCGGTTTTTGATTGAAACATAAGAACTATCGGAAAACAGCTCGCCGCTGAATTTGTTGCGTTTATAATAAAATTACCCCCGTTTTTAAGCGAAAACAAACCATACGCCGTATCTTCGACGTCGATTACGCCTTGAAGCGAGTTATTCGAACAATGCGCGATAACGCTTTCAGGCATTCCGCAAAACCATTGTAACAAATCGAGCGAGTGGATCGCCTGATTTATCATAACGCCGCCACCCTCGTATTGCTTTTTTCCGCGCCACTTTGCCGAAGAATAATAGTCTTTGCCCCGGTTCCATACGAGATTAGCAGTTGCGGCAATAATTTCTTTATCCTTAAAAAACTCTTTAAGATACAACACCGAAGCATTATAGCGATTCTGAAAGCAAACGCCGAGCGTTGCCGAAGAATTTTTAACAGCTTTTTCGATAGCGTTAAGTTGTTCAAAATTTATGGCAAGCGGCTTTTCGCAAAGAACGTGTATGTTTGCCCCAAGCGCCGTGCAAATTATTTCCGCATGCAGGTAGTGCGGCGTACAAACGTGAACGACGTCGACCTTACCGCTTGCAAGAAGCGCATTATAATCGCTGTATTCTTCCGCATTAAGTCCGAACTCGGCATTGACTTTCTGGCGTTTTTCGGAATCCACGTCGCAAATCGCCGTTATTTTTTGTCCGTACTTTAAAATTGCCCTTATGTGAAGCGGAGAAATCGCTCCAAGTCCTATTATACCTACTCTCATAATAAACCTTTCAAATCAAGTTATAAAAACAATTTTACGACAAATCAGTTATTCGAAAGATCTTCGCCGTTTGTTTCTGTTACTTTTTTGTACCAGTAAGCACTCTTTTTGGGGATACGCTCCAACGTTTTATAATCCACATAAACAAGCCCGAACCGTTTCGAATAGCCATACGCCCATTCAAAATTATCGGTAAACGACCAATAGAAATAACCTTTTACGGGATATTTTTCCGCCATTTTTTTCACTCGTTCGATATGGCGTTTCATATAATCGATACGCATATCGTCGGGTATATCTCCTTCGAGCGTTTTCCATTCCGAAAGCGCAACCCCGTTTTCGGATAAAATAATCGGCATTTTGTACCTGTTATAGTAATATTCAATTAAATAATCGACCGCCTCCGGCGTGACTGCCCAGTTCATTGCGGTAAAATCGTCCGTCGGCAAAGCGGATTTTCTTTTTATTCCGTTTGCGGTTTTTTCGATATAAAAACCTCTGTAGAAATTGGCGCAGAAGAAATCGAGATCGCTCTTTATTATCTTCATATCTTCTACCGACGGATTATAGTCGTATTCCTTAAACCATTCTTTATAGTCGTCGGTAAACTCGCCTTTTATGAGTGCGTCGGTAAAATAGCACCCGTCCCAAAAATCTCCGCTCGGCAAAAAGTTGTATTTTAACGCAAGTTCTTTATCTTCTTCTTTAGTCGGCATTATAGGCGTAAAACACGGAGCGATACCTATATTAAGTTTGTGTTTTGCGGCTTTCCGCATTACCTTTTCCGCTTTGCCCATACACAAAAGCAAATTGTGGGCAACGGTAAAAGTTTCCTTTCTGGAAAGTTGTAAAAACGGCGCGTGCGTACCCGAAAAATGCCCTTCTTCGACTATACACTGCGGCTCGTTCATGATAATATAATTACTGACTCTCGCCCCGAAAATTTCAACGACCTTTTCGGCGTAATTCGCAAACCAACCGCTTATTTCGGGATTGAGATAACCGCCTTTTTCGTAAAGTTTACGCGGTAAATCCCAATGAAAAAGCGTAACCCATGGCGTTATATGCGCATTTATAAGTTCATCGATCAGGTTTTTGTAGAATTCTACCCCCTGCGGATTTATATCTCCTGTGCCGTCCGGGAAAATTCTTGACCAACTAACGGAAAAACGGTAATTTTTAATACCGAGGTCCTTTAAAAGCGCAACGTCCTCTTTGTATCTGTGATAATGGTCGCAAGCAATTTTTCCGTTCATATCTCCGAGGGTTTTTCCTTTTGTAAACTTACTGTCCAAGATGCTTTCGCCTCTGCCGCCTTCGTTTTCGGCACCCTCGATCTGATAAGCGGAACAAGAAACGCCCCAAATAAAATTTTTATCTAAACTCATGCTTTCTCCATTTATAAAAAATTGCGGTCAAGTTGTTAATTTACAGAGATTCCGGTATAAGCGTCCTTGCCGAATGTTTTCGGATTGCCGATTATACAAAACATATCTTTCTTATACACACTTATTTCTTTATATCGATTACGAAAAATTCTATTTCAATTTCAGAACGGGCGACTACCCCACATACCATAATCACCATGGTTCGTGGGAGTTTATGTATATAACGTCGGGCGAATATACGCATACGATCAACAAGCAAACACGTATTTTAAAACCGCACACTTTGTGCGCTTTGCGCCCGGATGACGAACATTCTACACATCAGAACCTCCCGGATTCTACTTATATCACCTGCCACATAGGTATAGAACAATTCACCGTTTTATGAATTTTTTAAGCCGTGACATATTGAACAGGTTATTCGCCCCCGATATAATCGAATTTCAGGTATCGCCCGGTAGAGATAAACATATAAACGAAATAAAAACCGAATATCTTTCATCGTCGGATTTCGATTATAAACTGACCTGCGACGTCTTTTTGGTTACTTTTGCCGAATGCCTTATTAACCAAGTAAGCAAAGAAACAAACTACCCGCACTATTCGGGTGGATTTCGGACTTTTATTCAACTTTTGACAAAGCCCGAAAATCTTGCGTTTCCGCTACGCGACCTCATATCGCAAACCAACTATTCTTATTCGCACTTTTTTCTGTTATGTTTATCGGATTATATTGCAGCAATGAACACGAGCGAGATATACTCTTTTGTATATCTGCCGTTTACGCTTGCTTCTATAAGAATTTCATTCAGCGCGTCGATTTCTTCACCCGCTTTGATTTTTATTTTGACTTCGTCGGACACGCAATCGAGCGTAAACGGCGTCCAGTGCGGCACAAAAACGTCGAACGACGATTTATCCGACGTAAAGCCGTCGGGCAGCCAAAGTTTAAATCTTGCCGTATGCGGAAGATTGCCGTACGCTTTTACGTTGTTTATAACTTTAAGCGATACCGTCTTTTCCTCGTTCGGCGTGATTTTTAAACCGCTTTCGTAAGTTAAAACAACCGTAATACAGCCGATTTTTTTAGAAAACGCGTTTTCTTTAAGCGAAAAAAGTGAGGCGCGCATGCCGTCGGTTTCTTCCGCTTTTCCGTAGGGTAAAGGCAATTTGGCTTTTTCGTCTGAAGAAAGCTCGGTTTTATCGCATAATTCCACGCTCAAAGCGTTAGTAGAATTAAGTCGCAAAACGGCGGGCGCGAGCGAACAAACTCTTTCGGTTAACTCCTTGCAGGATTTTACCGACGGAAAAGCAATGCACGGGTTTATAGTGCCTGTAACTATTTTGTCACCGATATATTCGCACCAGTCTTTGGGCAACCCTTTTTCGCCGTAAATAATGCCCATTATCGAGCCGATTGTACCTGCCGTGCAGTCGGTATCGTCACCGCAGTTAAGCGCGGTAAGCATGGACTTTTTAAAATCACCCTCGCCGTAAAGCAAGCCGATTACTACAAAACCTACGTTGGATGGAGCCTGAAACCAACCGTCGCCGATATCCGCGTTTGCTTTTTGAACGATATTTCTTGTTTCTATAGCCGTTTTACCCTCGTTAAAACACTTTATTACAAGACGGACGGTCTGAGCCATCCGGCAGTTTTCGGGAATTTTTGACAAACCTATTTCAATAAGTTCGTTTACGTCGGAAACGACAAACGCCGCGCTTTCGATTGCGGCGACGAACGCAGCAGCATAAGTGCCCTCGCCTGAACCGTGATCGACTTTTGCGTCCTCCATGGCAAAACGAACGGCAAGATCGGGATAACCGGGCGCAAGAGTCGCCCAGATTTCCGTACGAATCCATGCGCCGTTGGAATGTTTCCAGGCGTTATCGAAATCGCCGCAAAGAGGCGGAATAATGCCTCTTAACATATTTTCGTGCGCAATACCGTATTCGTTCCAGTATCCGCTTATAAACGACAGCCAATACTCGCCGAGCACCTCGGCTGTAATGTTTTTTGCCCCCTCGGATTCGACCGCATGCAGCCATACAAGCTGCAGATCGAGATCGTCGTTAGGCAGAGCTTCGCCCGGCTTAGTGGTAAAACCCGTTACGTTTAAAATTTCTCGCTTGCCCTCGTAAGGACCGCCTATCGTGCCGCCTATGTTTTTACCCGTCCAACAGGCATAGACCTTGCTTTTGTATTCTTCAAAGTTCAGTTTCATAATAAAAGATTTAATAAAAGTTTTTAATAGACTGTTGCCGTCGCCGGTGTTCGTTCGGCAACGGCAACGCTTTTTGTTTTGTTAGTGATGACGAATGGAATCCCTACTGTATAATTATGCTTCGACGGTTGTATCCGCAGTTATAACGGTTACGCCTTCCAATTCACACAACATTGTTTCGTCGCTCATGGTATCGCCGTTATATCCTAACATAGTAAACGATTTTACTTTGACTTCAACATCAGTGTAAGTGTTATTAGATATGTTACGACCGAAAACAGAGTAGACATCATATTCGCTTGCATCTATCTTTATGTTGGTCAGCTTGCTTTCTTGCATAAATCTTCCGGCAAAAAACCCCGTACTTTCAGGATCTATTGCAGGCTTCGTATATATTACGTTGCTAAGGGTAACGTCGGTTATTTCAGCTCCGCGTACCGTACCGCCGAACAATCCGCCGTTATAATGTCCGTTATATTTGAAGTTATCAAACTTAACGTTTTTAATAACAGCGCCTTTGCCGACATGTCCGAACATACCGTTTGTACTAACCATAAAACCGGATATCGTGTGACCGAGACCGTCGAACGTGCCGCGGAAACCGAAATTTGCCTCCCAATTATGTACAGTATCATTGTACTTCAAACTTACCATCATAGTCTTTTTCCATTCTGCGTTTATATCGTCGCCAAGAACATAATAACCGTAAATCGAAGTATTGTTATCGATATTAGTCTGAGTTACTTTTACAACGTCGAGATCGGCTACCGTGCGAATAATTTTTGTTGCCAGAAGAACGTTCACGTTGAACGAATAGTACACGCCGTCTTTATCTGTAGTGGCGACAAATGTAAGATTGCCTGTGTCGGTCATTTCGCTGAAATCTACGGCAAGTTTACCGCTGTTTAACGCGCCGTTTCCGAGTATTACGCCGTTATAGGTTACTGTTGCATTTTCGCCGACATAATCGCTTGCGAACGAAAGATCGAGTTCGGTGGTTTCTAAATCGGCAAGGATTGTTCCATGGTCGACTTCAACCGTTTTTGTAAGTCTTTCGACGGTTACGTTGATAGTTACGTGCGCTTTTTTGCCATCCGCGGCGGTATAAGTACCTGTTAAAACGGCTTCGCCTATAGCGAGAGCTTTAACGGTATATTCGTCACTGCCCGCAATTTCAACAATACCTTCGGTCGATTGAGTCCAAGCCATAACGGCATTTTCGGTAACGGTTGTTCCGAGCGTTACTTTGAACGAGAACGTTACTTTGTTGGGTTTGCCCTCGTCTTCCGCGGTGTAAAGTTTAAGCGAGTAACCGCTTTCGGTTTTTTCAAGTACTTCTGCGCTCGTATCGAAAACAAATCTTTCGGCAGAGCCGCATGCGCAAGCGCGGTAATCGTTATCGTTTGCGTCGGTAGTCCATGTGTAAGCGTGGTTTACGGTAAGTGTTGCGGGATTACTTTCGGCTGCGGCATAATTGTTGTTGCCTGCCGTGTAAGCCTTAACATAATAAGTACCTGCAACAAGACCGTCGGCGGGAATATCTATATATTCGCCGTCAGCCGCGGTTGCGTATTTATAAGTAACGACCGTACCCGCAGTTGCGGTTGCGTTAAGAACTATATTCTGTTTACAAGTAACGGCATCGATCACGAAATCGTTTATCGCGTTGTCGCCCTTTGTCATTTCAAATTCGGCAATAGCGGAAGCTCCCTTATAATCGTCGTCTTCGGCAACGGTTGCTTTTACGAAATATGCGCCTGCGCGTTTTTCGATAGCTTCCCATGCAACGTATTCGCCGTCGGAAGTGAGAGCGTAAGTATAAACTATCTCTGCGCCATCCGGAATATGAGTTGCATTAGCGGTTACAACAGGCGTTACGTTTTCGCCGTATTTAACATCTTCGGCGGAAACGGTAACGGCGTTTTCATTCTTTGCTTTTGTAATTTCAAAAGAAATTACGGCTTCCGCGCCGTCATAGTTTTTGGTCGCTTCTACATACGCCTTTACAAAGTAAGTACCCGCCGCCGTTGGAACGTTTTCGGTATAAGTGCCGTTTTGTTCAGTAGCGTAAGCAAATTTTACTTCGCCGAATTCCGCATTTGCCGTAGGTACGTTTGCGGTTTCACCTTCTCTCCATCCATCAAGCGTAAGCTCGCTTACCGAGTTTGTCGCCTTTGTAATGACAAATTTAAGCGTAAGCATAGTTGCGTCGGCTTCGTCCGGTGTTTTCCATTCGTAAGCGTTTTCGTCGGTGAGTTTTAACACGACGTTATATTCGCCTGCGTTTACGCCGCCGTTATTTTCGATAACGGTGTAAGCGTCGCTTGCTTCAACGGTCGCCACCTGCTTTTCGCCGTTATAAACTTTTGAATTTATAACGGGTGCGTTGACCACGGTTTTGGCAGATTCACCGTCTTCAGAGCCGCATGCCATAACGGCGCATGCAGCGAAAACGATGCAAAGAACCGCCAGCAGTGCTTTGAGTTTTTTCATATTTTTCCCTCCAATTTTTCGATAACTTTGTTATCTTATATTACAACGCAAAATGCGTCTGAACCTTTTGTTCGCTTTGCCTTATGCAACGACGACGTTCACTCCTGCGGGAGCAATCGCTTTATTACTGCTGTTTACGTCTTTACCTTGATATGCAAACATTGTGTACGATTTTACTTTGATTTCGACTCCGCTGTAGGTGTTGTCTGCTTTATCTCCCACCTCATATCCGAATAACGAATAAACAGTACATTCGCTTGCGTCGATTTTCACGTCTTTCATAATAGCGCCGTCTGTATATCTCGACGCTAAAAGTCCTCTGTCAAACGTCGTTCCCGCAAAACCGATTACACCTATAGTTACATTGTTTATTTCGGCACCTATTATTGTTCTTGCAAGCACTGCGGAAAGATAGTCGTTATTACAGCTTACGTTTGCAAAATTAACGTCTTTTATTATTGCACCATTTCCTATATGACCGAACAAGCCGTTTTTGCCCGCAGTAAAATTGGATATAGTATGATTTCGACCGTCAAAAACACCTCTGAATCCGAAACCGCCTTCCCAAAAATTGAGTGGAACCGTTTCTTGCGAAAGTTTTGCATTTTTCATATCTATATCGTCGCCGAGAACGTAATAACCGTAAATCGACTCGCTAATCGTTTTAATTTTAAGAACGTCGAGATCTTCCGCATTGCGGATTATCTTTGTTGCAAGTAAAACGTTGTAATCGAACGTGTAATACACACCGTCCTTCTTCGATACGACTTCAAACGTAAGTTCGCCCGTTGCACCCGCTTTTGTTAAATCTACAGTAAGTTTGCCGTTGTTTACAGCGCCGTTTCCGAGTATTACGCCGTTATAAGTTACGGTCGCATTTTCACCGACGTAAACGCTTGCGAACGAAAGATCGATTTCGCTTGCGGTCGTTTCGACAATTTGTCTTTCACGCGATACGGTTACGTCACGCGAATCGGCTATTTCGATTTCAACGGTTACACTCGAATCATTCAGATAGGAAATCGCATTTATCGTAATACTGCCGGCGCCGGCATCTTGCGGTACGCTGATTACGCCGTTTTCAAGCGTGATGCCGCCAAAAAGATTTTCGGCTGTAATGTCTGCGTAACGAGTATTTACCTTAACAATCGAACTGCCGCCTAAAGCAATCATTTCGGCAATCTGAACGAATTCTATCTTCTGATCCAGGTCGATAGTTTCGATTGCGTGTTTAACAAACGGTATGCCGTTTATATCCGACCATATGTCTTCATCGAACTCGCTTATTACGCTCTTTAACGGAACAGAAGTCGAAAAATCGCTATAAGACGTAGCGGTATAAGACGAACCGCTTTCGGTCAAGATTTTATCTGCGCGGGCATGGTCGCATGCAACAACGAGATTTTCTACGTTTTTGGCTCTTGTTCCCAAAACTACGTTTGCAAGATCGGATCTGTCTTTATTGGTAACGTAAGCGATATCCGCGCCTATTGCGTCCACGAAACAGTTCCTGACCTTTGCAGAATCCGAAGCCCCGCACGAGAAAAACGCGCCCATGGTTCTGGGATCGCCGTTTGTGCTGAACAAATCCCTGTTTTCGTTGCCTACGCCTAATTTTGCGAAAGTTATATTGACGTTTTCTATAAGTCCGCCGCCGAAAGAACAGATAAACCCGTTATTTTCCTCTACACCGGCGTTTGTGAACGAAACGTTTTTGATAACGGCGTTGTTACCCGTAAATCCGAAGATACCGCCGCTTTCTCTGCCGCTCATAGCCGCTTTGACGGTAATTCCGTTTACGTTATAGCCGCGCCCGTCGAATACGCCCCTGAAGCCGTACTTTGACGGATCGTTCCAGCCTGCGCCGCCGAGTTTTTTGTTTATCGTATATATTTCGCCGCTGTCTGTAAGAGAAACAAAACCTGCGTTATATTCAATATTTCCGTTGAGCACAAAATAACCGTCAAGCACGCCCGTGTTGCTTATGTCGCCGTTCGCGCGGGCAAGACTGCGCATCTGATCGAATTCCGCTTTGTTGCTTATTATAAGCGTGTAAATATCCGCTGTAAACGTGTATTCAACGTCGGCGGTAGACAAAATCATCTCTCTTGCGCCGAGTTTATCAGCCGTTTTGGGAAGTTTATCCTTGTTGAGAACGATGTTCTTGCCCGACACGGAAGAATAAACGTTTACTCCGTCTAACGTAAGCGACAAAACGTTTTCGTTAAACGAGTCGGGAAGCGTTACAGGCTTTAAATCTTCGACCTCGATTTCCGGACGGATATCAAGCGTTTTAACTGCCTTTTCGACGATAACTTTTATGGAAACGGTAATGTTTTTGCCATTCGGCGTGCGGTAAGCGCCGATAATGTCGGTCGTACCGGCGGAAACCTTTTTAACGGTATAATTTCCGTTCGCCCCCGTAATTTCGGCAATGTCGGGATCGTACCGTTCGGAATCGAGATCCCAATCGATAACCGCATTTTCAACTACGCTACTACCCTGATATGCCGTAAAACTTAAAGGCATTTCGGTTTGTCCCGCTTCGGCTATGGTGAATAATTTCAATTCGTAGCCGTCGTCGCTGACCGTGATTCCTCCGTCGGGCACAACGGTCGCTATCGGCTCTACGACCTTTACGGACACGCTCTTATTTACGTAAATTCCGTTAAAAGTTGCCGAAACGTAATAGACCGCCTCGCCGAGAGTTTTCGCAACAAAAGTAACCGTTCCGTTGCCCTTTACCACGTCGCAAACCTGTTCGTAACCGTCTGCTAACGACCATTCGATTTTAGTCCTTTCGGTTACGTCCTCGCCCCTGAATAAAACGCTGATTTTGCCGACGTAACTGTTTCCGCTTTCGACGGTGATTTTATCGGCTGTTTTTATAACGGGTGCGTAAACGCTGTCGGTTACGGTAAGCGCGCAAGTCGCCATAGCCTTGCCCGACATTGCGATAATGTTGCACTTGCCGCTTTTTACACCGAGCACAAGACCGTCTTGGTCTACCGTGGCAACTGAGCCGTCGCTCGTGCTCCACTTTACGGTTTCGTCGCCGTTTTCTACGGTGGCGGAAAGTTTTATGGTTTCAAACTCGGCAATCGTCGCTGTTTCAGCCGAGATTTTCACTATGGTTTTATCTTCTCCGCCCGAGGGCAAATCGCCCGAGTTATCGTTGTTTTTGGTGCAACCGATAAGCAAAGTTGCCGATGCTACGGCAAGCGATATTACCGCGATTAAAGAAACGGCAATTTTCAATAATTTGTTTTTCATAATCGTTCCCCCCCCCTTAGTCCAGATTCCAACCGGAAGTAACGTCGGAAATTACATAGTGTTCCTGATGCGTGGTGTTGCCCAGATCCTCAAAATCTTTAAGGAACGATTTACGCATTTCTTTTATTTGACTTGGGCTGAACGATTTATCGTATTTGGTACATAAAACGTATCTCGGGAACAAAGATTCGATTAAAATATGCTTGGATAAAGCTTCGTATAATTCGGCGTCGGTTTCCTTATATTTTAAAATCTCGTTTTGAGCAACTTCGAAAGAGTTAAGCCAACCCGTTACAAGCGCTTCGGGCCATACTCGGTTATCTGACAAGCCGTAAGAGTGAACTCGACCGCCGGTGATGTTTTCGTTGATGGTTAAGTTAACCTGTACTTCGTTGAAGTATTTACGCATGATGGGCGCGGCTTCTCTGAAATAGTACTTGAAGAATTTATCAACAAGTTCGTTATAATCGGAGTTCACGTCGAACATGCCCTTTGAGTTGATATAGTCGCGCAGTTTGGCAAAGCCGGGGTTATTCATGTTTTCCCACGTGCCCTCGGGGTAAATGTAGTTACCGCCGAATTCCTTGAAGTATTTGAAGTTATCAAGCAATATGTGATAGTTGTTATACGGATACAAATATTGATAATAACTTATTTCATAAGACCAAATATAGAGGTTGGACGAACCGAGCCCTGCCCACGCTTCGATTGCCGAAGCGAATTCCCTGTTTTCCTCTTCATAGAATGAATGTATCCAGTTTGCCTTGGACGCCGCGAATTCATATGCCACGCCGCGACCGCAAACGAGTTTTTCGGGCTGACCGTTTTCGTCCAAAACCGCCGTTTTATTGCCTTGCTCGTCGAACGTGTAACGAGTTTCGGGAATACCCTTGCCTTTTTCGTCGAGAACGTACTCGCCGTTTTTGCGCTGAACGGGTGCTTGCAAAGCTTCCTGATAAACAAGAACTATAAGATTGAAAATTCTGCCGGGTTCGTTAGCGTCGATATATGCGTTAACCTTTTTTGCAAGGTCGTTCGCAAACGAAATCATAGCCCCGCCCAAAGTTCCGTAGTAATCGTAACTTGCGTTACATGCGGCGCATGTGCATCTCCACGTCATATTTTCATCCATAACGTCATTCTGCGATATACGCATATTCACAACGTCGGGTTTATTCTTTAAAATTTCGATGATTTGATCAGCCATGTGGTTTAAAAGAGCTTCGTATTCCTCTTTATCTCCATGAGCGGTAAAGCACGGCTGACCTATGCGGACGCGTTCCAAACCGCCGCCGACAGCCTCTCTTTGAACGATAGCGCCTTCGGAAAACCACTTGCTGTGATTTTCTACGTCTTCCTGCGTAAAGAAATCGTAAAGGTTGTGAACATTGCCGGTTTCGGTCTGAAGCATTCCCGATTTTTGCGTGAAACCCATGCCGTATTTGGCATCGCCCTTCATTTCGTTACTGTTGATACGGAATTCGTAATCGGGGCGTTCGGTTATTTCGATTGCGGGCAAAACGTCGCCCGCTTTTTCGTAAATAACGCAGTCGCCCGACATCATATCGTAACCGACGAGCGCGCGTAGAAGCGCTATAGCCGCAAGTTGTGCGCCGTCTTCGCTTGTGAAATATACGAGTACGTCGTCGCCTACGGTTTTAATGTAGTAACCCTGATCGCCGAGAACCGAAGCCTCGGGAACGGTTACCGTCGATTTTATGAGATCATTCAAACCGAAAACGATATATTTGCCCGCGGACAAATTACATTCTTCGGCAAATTCTAAGGGGAAATTTACACCCGTTGCCGCGCTTAAATGTTTGGAAACAAACTTTGAAGCAACGCTGTATTCGGATGCCGAAACAACCGTGTATTCGGTTCTTCCGTTTGCCGAAAGCGTGCCGACGGGGGCGTTATAATTGACGTTTACGTCGTGCAGCGTGCCTTCTACTTTATGAGTTTTTTCGTCTGTAACCATCTTTACGTCGTCGCCGTCGACGGACGTATTATTGTTTTTACAAGCCGAAAAAGCCGAAAACATAAATATAACGGTTAACAAAAGAATAATTGCTTTGAATATGCTTTTTTTCATATTTTCCACCTTACCTCACGTTTACTTCAAAGCACAGCGACGAAGAATTGTACGCCGCGTCGGTTGCATACACAATAAAGGTATATTTGCCCGCGTTTTCGCACTTGATTGCGTTCGCTCCGTCGGTCAGTTCGATAAACCTGCCCTGTGCGTTTATAACGAACGACCTTACCGTGATTTCGCTTTCGGAGGAAATGTTATCGCTAACCTTGTATTCGGGCATTACGATTACATCGCCGACAGTCGCCGTAGCAGACGGAACTTTGGTAAATTCTATAACAGGAGCTTCCTCATCGGGCACGGTAATGGTTATGTTGGGTTTGTTGCGGTTGCCTACCCAGTCTACCTCAGAGATAACGTACGAAACGGTGTATTTTCCGTATTGTGTAAGCGTTATGACGTATTCTTCGTTGATCGAAACGTCTTTCAAGAGTTTACCGTTTTTGTCCTTCATGATCGTTCCGTCGGGAGCGGTAACGGAAAGCGTTCCGCTTGCTTCGGGAGCGAATACGTCGCTGCAAATACCGCGTTTTATAATGTATTCGGAATTGACTTTTTGTTTTCCGCCGTAGTCGCCGAGAATAGTGAACGAAGGCGCGCCGTTATCCCGATTTCTGTACGAAAGCGCGTTTTCGTTTACCGATAAAACCATATAACGGCTGTCCGCTTTGTTATCCTTAGTAGTTACGCCGATATAAACTTTGTCGGAAGTAAATCCGTCGAACGCATCGCCGTCATCGTATACGGTAAGAGGAATAGACATAGCCGCATAATCGTTGCACACTATGTTGATTTTTTCGTTGCCGAACGTTATTTTAAGTTCGCCGCCGTTTTTAACAGACGAACCTAAAACATAACTCTCACCGCCATGCGTAAACGTTACTTGTGCCGAACCGATTTCCGCGGCAACGGTAATTTTCTTTCCGTTTAATGCATCGATGAACGTAAATTCAAACGCGCCGAAATTGGTTTTGCCCGCAAGCGTGCTTACGGTAACCGACGCTTCGTTTTTGAGTAAAGCGTTTGCAAAAATCCAACTCGAATTACCTAAGGACGGTATCACCGCAAGCCCTGTGGTATATAACGCATTGTTTTCGTCGCGGGTAGTTACGGTAATATCTTTGCCGTAAATATAGTTGGACATATGTACGGTGTTATCCGTTCTTCCTATAATTACGGGAACATTGAACGCGGGATATACCGCACTGCCCGAATAATAAGTTATTTCGGCAATATCGCCGTTACTATTGACTGCGGGAATGTATTCGCTGCCCGCTTTATAAATCTTTTCGCCGTTCGCATCCACGACTTTAACGTCGCAAAGCGCGCGCTTTAAGCTGCCCGACGTGTAATCGTTTGCATAAAGTTCGGGAAGAATATATCTTCCGCCGTTTATATATACGGGCGGCAAATTAACGCTGTCGACAAATACCGGCTTATCGCCCCTCTTCGCCTCGACGATAAGCGTCGCGGACTGCGTTTTGCCGATATAATCGGTTGCCACAAATTCTATGGTATATTCGCCCTCAGTTTCGGGACGGAAACCGCCGTTTATAATCGTGCGTTCGCCGCCGAAAACGACTGCGGTTTCGATATTGATTTTTCCGCTGCCGCCGCTTACGATCGGTTCGGGAATTTCAACGTATGTGCCGAGTTCTACGCTCGATAAAACGGACGGAGGAGTTATTACTATTTCGGGAACGGTTTTAACCGCCTGAACGAAAAGCAGTTCTCTTCCCGTCTTGCCGAAACCGTCTTTTGCCGTGTAAACTATGGTATAAATCCCCGGCCTGTCGGGAACGAAAACACCGTTTAAAAGAGTTACCGAAACGGGTTCTTCGGTGTGATAACCGTAAACAACCTCGGTTGCAACCTCGCAAGTGCCCGCATAATCGTCGTATGCGGTAGCCGCGGGAACGGAATATGCCCTGCCAGTCTCGGCACGCGGCATTTCGGTATAGTCGCTGTCAACGGTGATTACGGGAGCTTCGTCGTCGATGAAATTGTTATCTCTTAATTCGTCCGCCGACATGCCGAAAACATCGGTTATGCAGAAGTTTGCGGTCGCGCTCGAATATCCGCTTGCACTTACCGTAAGTCTTGCTTTATCGGACGACCAGCCGCGCCATAAATCTTTGTAATAGTCTGAACTGTCGAGATCGGACACTATATCCGAATTGGCATAAACGATTTTAGAATTATAATCAAAAGATATCGTGCCGTAACGCAAATCGGGTTTTACGTTGACCGCGGGTCCCGACCAACCGTCGCCCGAGTTGTTCTGAGCCACAAACGAAATGTATAACGCCGTACCGACATCGTCGTTTACATGCAGTTTTTTACCTTTTTCGTAACCGACCATATCCTGACCGTTTCCGCCTGCCATAACCCATGAAACGCCTACGCCGCCCGATGAAAACTGACCGCGGTTAATGTCAATCTTCAAATATTTTGAACTGTCAAGCGCGTCGGTAAGCGTAAGAGTAAGTTTGTTAAAGTCGGCTGCGCCCTGATGTTCGGGCGTTATGAAAAACTTGAAAAGCGCGTCGCTTTGCGTAAGAGCGGCAACGTCTATAAGTTTTGTGAACGTAAGTTTATCTCCGTTTGCGAGTTTTACTATAAGCCCCGTGGAATCCGCGCCGAATTCGGTATAGCGACCATAAACCACCGAACTTTCAGCGCTATTAACCCCGTAACCGAAACCCTGAACGGTAAAACTTTTTTCGTCAGAATACTGTTCTTTACCTATACTTGCATAGTAGCGCACGGTATAATTACCCATTTCACTGAGTTTTACCGATTTTCCGCGAACGGCATCGCCGCTCGGGAAAGATACGGTGTGAAGCGCTTTGACAGTGTTGTTGCCGACGGTAAGAGTGCGTTCGGGAACAGCAAAAGTATCGCCGTAAGCGTAAAACTCGGCAATATTGACTTCGCTCCACACTGCGGCGTTCGCACCTACGGCAAAAACCGTAACCATCGAACAAATCGCCACGCACAAAAGGATAATAATCATCGTTAATCTGCGTTTCATTCTTATTCTCCTTTAATTTTTTGTGTTTATTATAGTTTTCGTTTCTTATTGTTTTTTATCGGTTTTTATCGGTTTAGCCCTTAACCCCGCCGATCGAAAGATTGCCTAACAACCGCTTGTGCGTAAAGCAAAACAATGCGACAACGGGCAACAGCAGAATGAGCGAAGTTGCAAGTTGCACGGGCGCTTTGCTGAACGGGTATTTAGAAAACGTGCTGATCTGAAATACGTATTCGGCAAGCGTCGGGTGGTTGGGAACGTAAATCATAGGAACCTGATAGTTGTTCCAATAACCTATAAAGTTTATAAGCAATACGGTAAGGAACGTGTTGCTCGCTATAGGAAAGAATATCCTGAGCATGATTTGTGCGTCGTTCGCACCGTCGATTTCGGCGGCTTCGCTGACTGCCGAAGGCACTGCGCCGAACATGTCGTAAAACACGAGAAAGTATATACCCAAAAAACTTGCGCGCATTACGAGCATGCCTATCATTTTATCATATAACCCGAGGTTCATAGACATCTGAATTTCGGAGGTCTGATTGCCGACCACGGGAATTACCATTACCACGAGAACAAGCCCGTATATGAATTTTGAGAAAGCGCATTTATACTTTGAACATGCGTAAGCCACCACGGCGGTAACAAACGTATTTACAAACGCGCAGCCTACCGAGTATAAAATCGAGTTCCAGACTATTTCGCCGAAAGGCACAACGCCCTGTTCTTTCCGTATTTCGGCATTTTTTAAAACGTAAGGTATGTTTTCAAAATACCACGGATTGGGAAGTCCTACCCTGTTACGGTTAAACGCAAGCGGTTCTTTAAGCGCGGTAAGCACCGCCCACAAAAGCATTCCTAACAAAAACGCGCAGTATAAAATAAGAACGACAAGCATTACGACGGTAAGAGGCGATAATCTGCTTTTTAAACGTCTTTTATGTGTTTTCATGTTCTCACCTCCGCCCTTAATCTTCGCTCGGTCCTACTTTATTCAAGAACCAACGCGCCAAAAACGTAAGAGGAATCGCCACGGCGGACATCATAAGACCGAGAGCCGCAAGCGGCGGATATTGCGAAATATCGCCTTTTGCCTTTTGCGTTCTGAAATACATTAAAAAGCCCAAAGTTGCCGTGTCGGGTTTCCAGTAATAGTTGAAAAACGAAAAGTTGTTTATCTCGTTCGTAAATATACCCGCAATGCCCGTAACTAAAAAGATCGATAAAGTAGAGAAAGTTTGCGGAAGGACAATACTGAAAAATTCGCGCGCGGGGCTTACTCCGTCAAGCTGAGCGGCTTCGATTATTTCGGGCGAAATGTTTGCCATTTTGTTTGAATAAAGCAAAACGGTAGTGCCGAAACTTACGAACAGGTTATAGAACATAACCGTTGCGTACCTCGTACTTTTTTCCGATAACAGCGCTCCGCTGAGTTCTATATGGAAAACGTTTAAAGCTTCGGGAACGACGTAGTCGGTAAAATACCTGAAAATCGAAACGAGAACTATGCTCGCTATGATAGACGGCATAAACAACATAAACCGAAAAAACATTGCCCCCGGTAATTTTTTAAAAATATAGTACGCAAAAAACAAGCCGAGCGGAACGCCTATTATAAGCGAAATAGCATACGACTTAAGCGAAATCAAAAGCGTTTGGGTAAGTTGCAAAAACTCGTTTTCGTCACCGAACCAGTTTATGAAATTATCGAACGTCCACGAAAAAACATATTTTTTCGTTTCGGCATCGAGCGTGATGTTTCTGAACGCAAGAATAAACGAGTTGACGTTTACCCCGATATAAAATATGCAAAACTGAAGCAGCGGAATTGCTAAAATAGCAATGAAGAACCACATGCTTTTTGCGCTTTTAAAAGATTTTGATTTAAGATTTTTCATCATTCAACCCCCGATACGGGCAAAGTAAAAAAAAATGCAGTCGTTCGGGCAGGGTTCCCCCGCCCGCCCGAACGAGCATAATTATTATTTCCAGAAGGAGTATTTCTTGAAGTAATCGTTGAACGATTCAAAGTACGAGGTTCCGGTTGCGCCGCCCTCTTTTATTCCGTCTACAACGTTTCTGTAAAGCGAACCGTTTACTCTTGCCGAATAAACAACGTCATATTGGAGATTTGCTATATTTGCGTTATAGAAGTTGCTCGAAGAATATTTGTAGATAATTTTCGAGTTGGCAACGTAGTTTATAACGTCTTTAGAGAAAGACGAAAGTTTGTTCATATCGCTGCTCATATCGTATTTATACGCTTTGGGCGCGCCCGTCGTAACGGTGAAATCTCTGAGCATTGCATCGGTGCAGGAGAATTTAACGAATTCTTTTGCCGCCTTTTTAACACCCTCGGAAAGTCCGCCCTTAACGCATACGAAAGCGTTAAGATAATCGGAGTAAACGTTGCCCTTACCTACTTTGTCCGCAGTAGCCTTGGGGAGCGGCATCCAGCCGAAATTACGGTTTGTTCTGGCATACTTCGGGTCCACTTTTTCCATTTCGGTGAATACGCCGGCCGATTCTTCCTGCCACCACGGTCCGTCGATAAGCATAGCAATCGACGTATTGTCAGTTCCAAAATCTTCGGTACCTTCCATAAGGAACAGTTCCTGGTTATCGGTATGGCTGAACGAATCGGTGAACGCATCTCTATTATAGTAGTTATCGTTGGTTATAAGTTTTTCGATAAATTGCATTGCATATAGTTTACCGATCTGGCGGGCAACATCATAACCGTTCGACGAGTAGATTTCCTTTTTCTCGGTTACTATATTGCCTTTACTGTCTTTTGTGACTTTACCGTTTGCATCTAAAACAACGAGATCTTCGGCAATCGTGCCGTCAAAATCGTAGTTTATGCGCATCTGCTCAACACCCTCGTAATCGGAAACGAGATTATCCATGAGGTTGCCGAGATGATGCTGTCTGTATTTCCCGGGCCAGCATACAGGGGTATCGTTCGCATTGAAGATTTCATCGCAAAGAGTGAAAAATTCTTCGTATGTAGCGGGAAGTCCGTCGTCGGGAGTGCCTTCCTTACCATCGGGACCGCTGGATTTTTTAGCGTTTTTGTCGTTGCCTATAATCGCGCCGTTGGATTTATCCGCAGCAAGATAATACCCTTCTTTTTCAAAAAGGTCTTTGTTGTAAATTATCCCGTAGTTACCGAAATACGAAGGCAACGCATAATAATGCGTTTCGTTGCCGACTTTCGCGCCGTAATAATCGATTTGCTGTGCGTCAAGTTTTTCCAATACGGTAAGCGAATCATCTGCCGACGCTTTGGAGTTTACTATATCGCTAAGATCTTCTAAAACGTCAATATATTTATAATAATGTTCATTCTCGAAGAAGAAAATATCGTATTCCGATTTTTGAACCTGTGCGGCGTTAAACTGCAACATATCCGAAGTATGTTTAACCTGAACACCCGTTTTACCCTCTTCAAACGAAACGTTGGCGTATGCTTTTTCAAAAGCGTCTTCAAGACGGTTAAGCCATTCGTCGCCGTAACCCGCTTTATAGGTAAAAATGTTAAGCGTGGTCTTTGTAGGATCATCTTTCTCAGAATCGTCTTCGTTACCGAAGCCGCTACACGCCGCCATAGATATTGCGGCGATGCATGCAAGCCCGAAACCGACGATACGTTTGAAAAGTGATTTTTTCATGGTTTATCTCCTTTAAGTGAATTTTTTTGAATCTAGTCTTAAATTTATTTTTTTCTTTTTTTAATTTTTTGCGGTTATACTTTCGCAGTTAAGACGTATTGCTTGACAAAGGTTCTTTGTCAAGCAAAAGGCATGCCTTTTGCAAAGTTTTTTCTTTATTTTAGCGTATATGACGGCAAAACATACCGTTTACACGTTCATGAATTATATTGTCCAACGTTGCTTTTCAATACTTATTTTACTTGTTAGTTTTCTTTTTTTACTTATTTTGGCGGCAACAACAAAGCATAATAAGCCGAAATACAAACCGCAAACGATAAACTTCTTTGTTTGCAACTTAATTCTACCCCACCGAATGATTAAAGTCAATGTCGTATTTTAATGCGTTTTCCGTCTTTTTTTCATATTTGCACTCAAAAAAGAAGAAAAAAAACAATTTATCTGATTTTCGATTGACTAAGAAGAAAAATCATTTTATAATACAGATATGGTAGAACTCATAGGTTATAAAATATGCAATCAGTACTTTGAAGATCCGGTCGATCTCGGAGGAATAAAACTGGTTCAGGCGGGAAGATATTACTGCAGCCCGGGAACGATCGTTGCCGATCATGTTCACGACGGATATTACGAACTCACGGTCGTTAACGGAGGCAGCGCGACGGTGCTTACCAACGATAAATATATACCCGTAAAAAAGAATGATATTTTCGTTGGATTCCCGGGCGATTTACATGGTATAGTCGCTTCGGTGGACGACCCTATTCAGTATGACCACTTAGCTTTTATAATCGACAAAAAAGAACTCGGCGAGCCTATGAGGAAAATAGCGATCGAGCACGCCGACCCCGAGTCGCGCATTATATACGACAGGCGCCTACACTCCCTAATGGTAGATATAATCGGCGAACTCGCAAACGAACAAATTTATTATAAGGAATATCTCTTATACACGATTTACAATATTATTATTTGCGTGATTCGTAAATTCGGTGAAAAAAGTCAAGCGGTGTTCTCGGAAAACGCGTCGGAAAACGAAAGATTTTGCAATCGTATTATGAATTTTATCGACGCAAATATTTACGATTTAGAAAATCTTAACGGACTTACTCAGATTACAAATTACAACTATAATTACCTTTCTTCTATGTTTAAAAAGACCACGGGAAGCACGCTTCGGGATTACTTTTTGAACCGCAAACTTGAAACGGCAGACGTTCTGGTTAAGGAAGGTAAGCTTAAAATTTGCGAAATTGCGGATAAACTGCACTACTCTTCCGCCGACGCTTTTACCAAAGCATACAAAAAGAAATTCGGCGTTTCGCCGAGGTCAAACAAAAATTAGCATATCGACCCGGAATAAGGAGCTTTTATGTTTTTATTCAACGAAAAAAAGTGCGCGGATATTTGCCTTAAAAACACAAATAAGTACGTTTTTAAAGCGGTAAACGACCTTATAAGCGATTTTGAACGCGTAAGCACGTTCGGCGTAAAACCGAAAATAGTTAAAAACGTAACGCAAAACTGCATTATAATAGAGGAAAACACGCGAACTTCGGCAGAACCTGTCGCAGACGAGAGCTATTCGATAACAACCGAAAACGGAAACATCGTAATTCGCGCCGACGGATATCTGGGCACTATGTGGGGAATTTATACGCTGAGCGAAAAGTTTTTGGACGTTGATCCCTGCTACCTTTTCAACGACCTTGAAATCGTTAAAAAAGACGCCATAGAAATGCCCGAGGTTAATATCGTCGATAAACCGGACGGATTCGGATTCCGCGGCGTATTTATAAACGACGAGGATTTACTGCAAGGCTGGAAAGACGGCGGCGGCGCAAGGCTTGTAGGCGGCGGATATTATTACGTTACGGTTGCAAAAACCGTGATAGAAAAAGTGGTTGAAACCGTTTTACGCCTAAAATTGAACCTCGTTATCCCCGCGACTTTTATCGACCTTGACAACCCGCCTGAAAAAGACCTTGCCGACGCAGTTGCCGAGCGCGGAATTTATCTTTCGCAACACCATTGCGAACCGCTCGGCGTTTCGTCGTTCACGTTTGAAAATTATTGCAAAAAATACGGAAAAACCGGCAGATTTTCGTACAGCGAATGCCCTGAAATAATGGAAAACGTATGGAGTTTTTACGTTGACAAATGGGCAAAATACGATAACGTCGTGTGGCAGATAGGTTTGCGCGGACTAGGCGATGACCGCCCCATCTGGCAGGACGACGTTCCCACCGAAAAAGTTCTTGAAAAAAGCGGCAAGTTCATAAGCAAAGCCTACCAAAAAGAAAAAGATATTATTCTTGCCGCGACCGACGGCAAAGCCGGACATTTTACTTCTACGCTCTGGATGGAAGGTTCGGCGCTCGTGGAAAAAGGATATTTAAAGTTCCCGGAAGGCGTGACAATGGTCTTTGCGGATACCGCCCCGACTCAGCTTTACGGCGACGAGTACGATCGCGTTCCGCGCGAAAAAGACGGAAAATACGGCATTTATTACCATTTACAGTACTACGGATGCGGACCGCACCTTGTACCGCAAACGGGGCTTAAAAAACTGTATTATAATATGAAACTCGCCTACGATAAAGGCGACAGAGATTATTTTATAATGAACGTTTCCAACGTACGCGAGTTCGTTTTCGAACTGAAAGCGTACGCCGAGTCGGCCTGGAGCATGAGTCGCTATGTACCCGACGATTATTTAAACCGTTACTGCGAAAAGTTCGGCGAACACGCAGATGAAGTAAAGAATGCGATAACCGATTTTTACGAAAGTTTCCCCGAACTCGATTCAAAATACCTTGAAAAGCATTTAAGTACATATTTTAACTACACGAAAACCGCCCCGCCCGCGGGAATTACCAACTTTGTTTTAAAAGAAGGCAGTATTATAGACTACGGCAAGCGCATGACCGACAACTTCGATAAAGATCTTAATAAATGGCTTTGCCACGAATACGCCGCCGCAATAAAACCGATTATTGCAAACAGCGACGAAATTTGCGTAAGGTTTGAAAAAATAACCGAAAACCTGAGCGAACCGTTTAAAACGCATTTTAAGATAAAATGGTTGCTTTCCGCAAAAACGCTTAACTATATTTATAAATGGTACGTCGCCCTGCACGACGCAAAAATTTACCGCGACGGAGCCGATGGCGAGAACATGAGAAAATCTATTCTTGAAGCGAGCGGATATCTGTTCGATTATTTAAAACATCGTAAGTGCGCTGAATACGGCGAGTTTAAAAACTGGTACCGCGGCGATTTGAAAATGAATATAAAACAACGACTTTACGACACCTTGAAAATAATCGGACAGACGCCCGAAATGACTGAATATTAAAACTTTAAAAAACGCTTAAAAACTCGTCTATAATCCGTTAATCGACCTATAGGCGGGTTTTTATAATTTTTGTTAGCAATGCGATCGGCTATGTTATATTTAGTCAAGTACCACCGGCAGAGCCGGTGGTTTTTCAGTTTCGGGCTGTTAGCCCTCATATTACCGGCAGCGCGCAAGCCGCGCCTATGACGACCTGGCAGTCATGCAATTGTTACTCGC
>CASEHS010000003.1 GCA_949287815.1 uncultured Bacillota bacterium
TTTCCCCATTTTTGAAATATGATCGTCGCGCTCTTTCCTTTCAGATATCCCATAAATACCGAAACGCTCATTTTGGGCGGGATCGATACAAGAATATGCACATGATCCGGACACACTTCTCCCTCTATGATCTCCACGCCTTTCCACTCGCAGAGTTTTCTTAATATCTCTCGTACTTCCTGCCTGTGTTCATCGTAAAACACTTTTCTCCGATATTTCGGCGCAAACACGATATGATACTTGCAATTCCATTTTGTATGTGCTAAACTGTTTATGGTATTAGATGAGTCTTTCATTTTAATATCCTCCGATTGTGTTTTTCTTTTCTGACTGGCAGGTCAGTTCTTATTCTACACAATCGGAGTCTTTTTTTCAAGACTCATCGGTAAACCTCTTTTCAACCACGCGACTATCGCGTGGTTTTCTTTATACAAAAAAACAAGGCGGAAGAAAATCATTCTTCCGCCTTGTTTTTTTATTATGATTATTCCCATTCTATAGTTCCCGTAGGCTTCGGAGTCAGATCATAAAGCACACGGTTTACACCTTTGACTTCTTTCGTGATCCTATCCGTAATATGCTGCAAAAGCGCAAACGGCACATCTTCTACCGTCGCCGTCATCGCATCTACCGTATTTACCGCACGAATAATGACGGGATATTCAAAAGAACGCTTATTATCCTTTACACCTACCGATTTAAAATCAGGGACAATCGTAAAATACTGCCACACCTTGCCTTCGAGGCCGTTTTTCGCGAACTCCTCGCGTAGGATCGCATCCGATTCACGAACCGCTTCCAATCTGTCACGTGTAATTGCACCAAGGCAGCGCACGCCCAATCCCGGGCCGGGGAACGGCTGACGGTAAACCATTCCGTCGGGCAATCCCAATGCTTTTCCGACTACACGAACCTCATCCTTAAACAGGAACTTTAACGGCTCAACAAGTTCAAATTTTAAATCTTCGGGAAGTCCGCCGACGTTATGATGTGCCTTAACAGGACCGCTTTCCAAAATATCAGGATAAATCGTGCCCTGTGCAAGAAATTCGATACCGGACTGTTTACGAGCTTCTTCTTCAAATACACGGATAAATTCAGCGCCGATGATTTTTCTTTTTTTCTCGGGCTCCGCAACTCCCGCCAGTTTATCGAGAAAACGGTCGACCGCATCTACGTAAACCAGATTTGCTTTCATCTGATTTTTGAAAACTTCTATTACCTGTTCGGGTTCACCTTTACGAAGCAGTCCGTGATTGACGTGCACACATACGAGATTCTGTCCGATCGCCTTAATCAGCAAGGCCGCAACAACAGATGAATCCACCCCGCCAGAAAGTGCTAACAATACTTTTTTATCCTTGACCTGTACCTGTATTGCAGCAACCTGTTCTGCAATAAACTTTTCTGCCAATGCAGCAGTTGTGATACGTTCCATTGTTTCGGGACGTTTATTGTTTTCCATTATTTCTTCCTCCGTGTCTCGATTTTATTCGTTATATTAAACTTTCTGATGACAAAATCTTATTCCCATTCGATCGTTGCAGGCGGTTTTGATGTGATATCATAAACGATCCTGTTCGCGTGATCTACTTCATTAATGATCCTGCTCGAAATTTTTTCAAGAACCTCATACGGAATTTTTGCCCAATCTGCCGTCATTGCATCTACTGATGTCACAGCCCGCAAAGCAATCACAGGTTCATATGTTCTTGAATCCCCCATAACTCCTACGGTAGAGGTCGAAGTGATCACCGCGAAATATTGCCAAATTTCTTTATCCAGCCCCGCTTTTGCGATCTCCTCTCTCAAAATGAAGTCTGCATCACGCAGTGTTTTTAATTTTTGCTCAGTGACCTCACCCATAATTCGGATCGCAAGTCCCGGGCCGGGGAAAGGTTGTCTGCGGACTACTGTATCGGGAAGTCCTAACTCTGTTCCTACCTTGCGAACTTCGTCTTTGAACAAATCACGCAAAGGTTCAATAATTTCCTTGAAATCGACTACAGAAGGCAAACCGCCTACATTATGATGACTTTTTATGACTGCTGAAACGCCTTTGCCGCTTTCGATCACATCAGGATAAATCGTACCCTGCACCAAAAAGTCGACCGCGCCGATTTTCTTCGCCTCAACTTCAAAAACTTTAATAAATTCTTCGCCTATGATCTTACGTTTTTTCTCCGGCTCGGATACACCCGCAAGACGGGAAAGAAAACGCTCTTTTGCATCAATTTTTATAAGATTCATTTTCAGCTTTTCGCCGAATACGGAGACAACTTCTTCCGCTTCTCCCTTGCGCAAAAGCCCGTGATCCACAAACACACAGGTGAGATTATCTCCCGCAGCACGGTGAATAAGCGCAGCCGCCACGGCACTGTCTACTCCGCCTGAAAGCGCACAAAGCACCTTCTTACCTTCCAGCTTTTCGCGAAGGTTCTCGACTTGCTGCGCAACAAAATTAGACATAGTCCAGTCGCCGTCAGCCTTGCACACATCAAAAAGAAAATTATGAAGAATTTTTTCTCCTTCGGCGGTATGATGCACTTCCGTATGGAATTGAACCCCGTAAATTTTCTTATCACTGTTCTCAAAAGCCGCAGCAGGACACGTTTTTGTAGTTGCCGTAATCCGAAATCCCGCAGGAACTTCGCTTACATAATCGGTATGACTCATCCAACAAACATTTCGAGATGAAACATCCTTAAATAATAAAGAGTCTTTTGAATATTCTATTTCGCATTTACCGTATTCGCGGGTATCTGCGTGCATCACTTTACCGCCCAATTCATGAGCGATCAGCTGACAACCGTAACAAATACCCAGAACGGGCACTCCTAACTCAAATACACGTTCATCTACACGCGGAGCCCCTTCTTCATAAACACTGTTCGGTCCGCCCGTAAAAATTATACCTATCGGTGCATATTCTTTGATTTTTTCAAAACTGATATCGTACGGCAAAAGATCACAATACACTTTCTGTTCGCGCACGCGGCGAGCAATCAACTGATTATACTGCCCACCGAAATCCAGAATCAAAACTTTCTGATGTCCCTTGTTTTTTTGCATAAATATTTTCTTAATTATCTCCGATTAAAATGACCTTTCGCGCTTTTGGAAAACGATGTACCGTTATAGGTACATCGTTTCTTGCTGAATTTCCGATTTTGCTTCCTGAATTACAGACCTCTGGGGCTGTAATTAGGTGATTCTTTTGTTATTGAAATATCATGAGGATGGCTTTCCACAAGCGACGCGTTTGTTATACGAACAAATCTCGCATTTTTACGCATCTCGTCAATAGTATGCATTCCGCAATATCCCATACCTGCACGCAATCCGCCGAGCATCTGGAAAACGATATCCGCAAGACTTCCTCTATAAGGAACACGGCCTTCCACACCCTCCGGAACAAATTTCTGGGCGTTTTCCTGGAAGTATCTGTCTTTACTGCCCGCTGCCATTGCACCGAGAGATCCCATTCCTCTATAAACCTTGAAACTTCTTCCCTGATAAATTTCAATCTCACCGGGACTTTCCAAAGTTCCAGCAAACAAACTGCCGATCATTACGGCGGATGCACCTGCTCCGATTGCCTTTACAATATCTCCGCTATATTTCACGCCGCCATCCGCAATAATGCGTTTGCCATGCTTGTCCGCTTCTTCCGCACAGTTCAAAACTGCCGTAAGCTGAGGCATTCCGATACCTGCAACAATACGTGTCGTGCAAATCGAGCCGGGCCCGATACCCACCTTTACCACATCCGCACCGGCATCGATCAACGCTTTTGTTGCTTCTGCCGTTGCCACATTACCTGCAATGAGAGTAAGATTAGGATATTTAGCCTTGATTTTTGTTACTTCTTCCAAAACGCCCTTGCTGTGACCGTGTGCAGTATCCACCGTGATAACGTCTACTTTTGCCGCAATCAATGCCGCAATACGCTCCATGGTATTTGCCGCAGTACCTACCGCCGCACCTACCAGCAACCTTCCGTTTTTGTCCCTTGCAGAGTTGGGATACTGTATGCTTTTTTCGATATCTTTGATCGTGATGAGCCCTTTCAGGTATCCGTCCTTATCCACGATAGGAAGCTTTTCGATTCTGTGCTTACCGAGAATTTTCTGTGCATCAGCCAATGATGTTCCCACAGGTGCTGTAACCAAATTCTCTTTGGTCATAATATTGTTGATCGGCTGATCATAGTTAGATTCAAACCGAAGATCGCGGTTTGTCAGGATACCAACCAATTTGCCGTTCTTTGTGATCGGTACGCCGCTGATCTTATATCTTTCCATCAGCGATACAGCTTCTTTTACACTGTTTTCAGGCTCAAGAAAGAAAGGATCGGTAATTACGCCGTGTTCACTGCGTTTGACCTTATCAACCTGACTCGCCTGTTCTTCTATGCTCATGTTCTTATGAATAATGCCTATTCCGCCTTCACGAGCCAATGCTATTGCAAGCTTGCTCTCTGTTACCGTATCCATTGCGGAACTCATGAGCGGTATATTCAATTTCAGATCATCCGTCAGCCTCGTATTTAAATTGACACCGCTGGGCAACACATCAGATGCCGACGGAATCAACAATACGTCATCAAATGTCAATCCTTCCTGCACAATTTTATTCATAACGATCTCCTGAAAAAAATTTATCCTTTGGTATTCAATAGCTACTGAAATTGTTTAATATATTTATTTCAGCAATCACTCAGCAGCCGTTTCTTGCTGCTCCATAAATAAACTCAGCACCTCAATAAGTTCACTCAGATTTTTCCCATCCGGCTCCGAGTCAAAATCAACCGTTTCCGAAATGCTCTTTAACTCGTTCAAAATCTGACCCGTAAAATCATAATCTTTCGCATCCATTGCAATAACCGACAAAAACATTACTGCATTATTACTCGAAAACTGATCTCTGTTCATCAAAAAAGCAGTTCTGATCGATTCCTTTTTATTGCCGACACGGTACTGCGCCTCCGAAATTATCGAAGTATAATATTGTGAATAAGAGATCCATTCTCCTGAATTTTCATTTCCCTGTTCAGCAGGAGAATTGCCGATCTGTGCATAATGATCTTTTTTCTCGCAAAACTTTCTGAAATCTTTCTTGGAAATAAACCTATCTCCATATTCAGAAACAACCTTCCAAGTTTGAGACGCATAACCGTATTCAACTACTTCTGCAAGATCTTCAATTTCGCCCGTGCGGTTGTAGACTGAAACCGCATAGCTTGTACTCGCCTTTTCCATGCCCAAATGGTCCGTTATTGTAAGCATCACAGACGGAAAAATCAGAGACAAAACCCCAAACAATATTAACACAAAAGCCAAAAAACAGGCAAGAGTGATCAATGCAGTTTTTGTTACTAGTTTACCCAACTCTCTCTCCGCAAAACATAAATTTATCGATAATGCAATATCACATTACTTCTTACAAAAGACTGATGCGATATTGCTGCGCAAGATTCTGGCCATAAAAACAAATCTAATTTGAGTTATTTTATCATACCCGCCAAAAAAAATCAACTGATTCAGAAAAAATTATCATTTTCTGCCCACATAAAAAATAAAATATTAAACAAAGAAACTCTCCGAGGAGATAAACCTTATGAAAAAAATTTTAACTGTATCTGTACTTTTACTGATTCTGACCATTCTTTTTCCGCTTTCCGCCTGTAAGCATGAAACAGATTATTCAGATTATGTTTCCGAAAACAGATCCGAAGTTTACGCTTCCGATCAAAACGACAGCTATCTTCGCGCGTATTGGTCTGAACGTGAATACCCCTACACCGCAGACGGTATTATTTCAAAGAAAAGCATCTATTTTGAAGTAAATGTTTCCTTACCGGATAAAACGCGCACAAGAAATATTTCTTTTAACATCGGCGGGAAAAAATATGGCGGTGAAATGAGTTTCGACAGTGTCTCTCAACAATATACCTACTCCGAAGGAATTCCTTGTCCGAATGAAAATGAACTCACCTTCACCGTTACAGATGAAGAAAACGAAGAAACCTTGACTTTTACGGCAAAGCGAGTAAAAACCGAAAAAACACTTTCCGTTTCATCTTTGCTATCCTCTATTGCCAAAGAACGAATGAAAAACATCAAAGAATATTTCGGCACAGATTTTAACGGAGAAATTTACGTAAGACTTATTTATGAAGCCGATAAATGCTATTACTATGTAGGATTTATCGGAAAAGACGGCAGATGTATCGCCTTTCTTGCAGACGGAGAAACCGCAAAAATTCTTGCAGAAAAAGCAGACTGATTTTTCAAGTATAAAATATTCTTAATTCATAAAAGAAATCCACCCGATCTCATTAATCGGGTGGATTTAACGTTATTATATCTGACATAATACTTTTCAATCTTTTAAAAAATCAATAATGATTGTATTTTGCACATAAAGATATTCATCTTTTATTTTCAGGCGCGTATCTGAAATATCCAGTTGAGACAAATGTTTTTTAATAGCTTCGGCATATTCAGTATTAAAATCTTTTCCGAATTCCCTCGCAAAAGCCACAAGATCAAGTCCCTCACTGGTTCTTAAAGCCAGCATTATCTTTTCAAATTCTGCATCCCTGCCGCTGATTTTTTCATCATCCACAACCGGATAAAAATCACTAAGAATACATTTTATGTATTCGTCCAAGTCAGGTGTATTGGTAAATCTTCTGCCACACATAAACGAACTTGCCGCCACACCAAAACCTATATATTCTCCCCTTTCCCAATAATTTAAATTATGTCTCGATTCAAAACCTTTTTTTGCAAAATTAGAAACCTCATATCGATAATATCCTAATGAGGCCAAAAGTTTTCTCGCTTTGTCGTAGATTTCTGCAACCTCATCCCCATCCGGCAACTCCCCATTCAGATAATCGGTATAGATCGGCGTGCCGTCTTCCGGAGTCAAGGCATACATCGAAATATGATTTACTCCAAAGCTATCGGCGAAACGAATTGTCCTTTCCACTTTCTCAAACGTCTGATCTTTTAAACCGATCATGACATCAGCGCTTTTATTTACGTCTCCGATCAATCTACATGTTTGCGCAAAATCATCAGCTGTATGAATTCTGCCGAGATCTTCAAGTTCCTCATTATCCGAAGATTGCAGCCCTATTGAAAACCGATTAATTCCGCACTTTTTATAAGTTTTTATCTTCTCCTCTGTAACCGTACCCGGATTTACCTCAATAGTTATTTCAGCTCCATCGGAAAGAGTAAAATATCTGCGTATACAGTTCATGCAACCGACAATCAGCTTTTCATCGATAACAGAGGGCGTACCTCCGCCAAAATAAACAGTATCAAAAATTTTACCCTTTAATTCCTTGCCGCGCAGTTTCATTTCTTTATAAAGGCAAGCCATATACGCCTCTGCAAACCCTATCTTCCCCGGATAAGAAGTAAAGTCACAATAGCGGCATTTAGATTTACAAAAAGGAATATGAATATAGATCCCAGCCATCAAAAAAGCTCCATTTTATGATATTATGCCACGCATAGTACATTGTAGAAATTAATTTTTAGGTAATTTTGATTAATTTACAACAAAATTCCGAACCTTCCCAAATCAACGTAAAAACAACCATCCCTATCAAAAACCTTAACACCTTCCGCTTCCAACAGCTGCTTTTGGATATTTGCACCACCAAAAGCGAAAGCGGGAGCAAGCCGCCCCTCCCTGTTTACCACACGGTGACAAGGAATAATACCAGGCAAAGGGTTGACGTGGAGCGCATACCCAACCGCACGTGACGAGCGGGGCGATCCTATTTTTGCCGCAATCTGTCCGTAAGTAACAACGCGCCCTTTCGGAATCTGAGATACAACCTCGTATACCCTACCAAAAAATCCCTGATCTTTCATTTTGCGATATACCAAAAAAATTTTTGAAAAAACTTGCTTTTTGTTTACTTATTTGTTTTCAGTATTGACATAAAAACTTCAGAAGGTACTTCCACAGATCCTATACTGCGCATACGCTTTTTACCTTCCTTCTGTTTTTCCAGCAACTTCTTTTTACGCGTTATATCTCCGCCGTAACATTTAGCCAAGACATCTTTTCGAACCGCTTTTACTGTTTCTCTTGCAATAATTTTACCCCCGACAGCCGCCTGAATGGGTATTTCAAACAACTGCCTCGGAATTGCCTCTTTTAAATTTTCAGCAAGCTCTCTTCCCCTCGGATATGCCCTGTCTTTATGCACGATCATAGAAAGCGCATCACAAACATCTCCGTTCAATAAAATATCCAGTTTTACAAGATCACTCTTTTCATAACCTGTAATTTCGTAATCAAAACTAGCATAACCGCGCGTCCTGGATTTTATCCCATCAAAAAAATCATAAATGATTTCATTTAAAGGCAGAGAATACAATAATTTTACTCTCTTCGCGTCAAGGTATGTCATGTCCTTAAAAACACCGCGCTTTTCCTGACACAGATCCATGATCGACCCGATATATTCGGGCGGAGAATAAATTTCCGCTTTCACGATCGGTTCTTCCATATACTCTATATCCGTTGTCTCAGGCAAATGGGAAGGGTTATCCACAAAAAACTCTTCCCCGTCCGTTTTATGCACTTTATAAGACACACTCGGTGCGGTAGTAATAATATCCAAATTAAATTCACGCTCGATCCGCTCCTGAATGATCTCCATATGCAAAAGTCCTAAAAATCCGCAACGAAAGCCAAAACCAAGCGCAACCGAGGTATCAGGTTCAAAAATCAACGCGGCATCATTCAGTTGAAGTTTTAACAAAGCATCTTTCAGATCGTTAAATTTACTGCCGTCAAGAGGATAAATACCGCAGAACACCACCGGCTGCACTTTTTTATAACCAGGCAAAGGCTTTTCCGCTCCCCCGACCGCATTAGTGAGAGTATCACCCACTGCAACATCCTGAATACTTTTGATGCTTGCCGCTACATACCCTACTTCACCCGCTGAAAGAATATCTTTCGGCGCCAATTTCGGACTGAAAGCACCGACCTCAGTCACCTCGTACTGTTTATCCGAACGGAAAGTTTTGATCTGATCCCCAACCTTTACGCTTCCGTCTTTAATTCTCACAAAGAGAATTACCCCTTTGTAATTATCATAATAACTGTCAAAAATCAGTGCTTTAAGCGGAGCTTCCGTATCCCCCTCCGGCGGAGGAATCAGTTTACAGACACTCTCCAGCACATCTTTCATATTTGTGCCTTCTTTTGCCGATACACAAGGCGCATTTGCAGCATCAAGGCCGATTACTTCTTCTATTTCTTTTTTTGTTCCTTCTATATCCGCTGACGCCAAATCTATCTTATTGATCACGGGAATAATTTCAAGATCGTTTTCCAGCGCAAGATAAACATTTGCCAAGGTTTGCGCTTCGATACCCTGCGTAGCATCGACAACAAGGATCGCCCCTTCACACGCCGCAAGCGAGCGAGAAACCTCATAAGTAAAGTCAACGTGACCTGGCGTATCTATCAGATTAAATTCATATTCGTTACCGTCATCAGCCTTATAAAACATTCTTACAGGCGTCAGTTTTATTGTTATACCTCTCTCGCGTTCCAGATCCATTGAATCAAGCAACTGCTCTTCCATATCACGCTGAGAAACCTGTCCCGTAAGTTCCATAATTCTGTCCGCAATCGTACTCTTGCCATGATCGATATGCGCTATAATACAAAAATTTCTGATAAAACGATTCGGTTTTGCCATTCTTTACTCCATCAGTAACTTCTTTGACCTCATTTTTCATATAGATAAAAAATGACTCTTTTACTTCCCTCCTATTATATAAAAATTCTTAAAAATTAGCAAACGAATTGCAAAATTTTCACGCTTGCTATATAATATTTTCGTAAAATCACGGAGGCAACAAGCATTATGCGTATCCCTGACGACAGTTTTCTTAAAAACACCCCTATCGCACATCGCGGTTATCACGACCAATCCTTAAACATTCCCGAAAACTCATACGCCGCTTTCGATCGGGCAATCAATTTCGGGTATGCGATCGAAACTGACGTTCGCTTCACCAAAGACGGCAAAATCGTTCTGTTCCACGACGACACATTAAACCGAATGACCGACGGAACGGGCAAAGTCTATGATAAAACTTTTGAGGAATTACAAAGATATACACTCGGATCATCTGAAGAAAAGATACCTGAATTTAACGATTTTTTAAATTATATAAACGGAAGAGTACCTCTTCTGATCGAAATAAAACATCAACCGGAACGAAGCGATCTTGTAAGCAAAACAATAGATTGCTTAAAAAATTATAAAGGTGAATTCGCCTTACAATCCTTTCACCCTCTGTATGTTTTGGAAATGAAAAAAGCAGCCCCTCAAATACTGCGCGGACAGCTTGCAACCTTTATGGAAAAATTCAGTCTCAAAAATCATATCATCAAAAACATGAATCTTAATTTTATAACAAAACCCGACTTTATAAGTTACAACAGTCAAAACCTGCCCTTCTCAAAAGCCAAGAAAAAAAACAAACTTCTTCTCGCCTGGACAGTTCGCACAGAGGAAGAATACTATAGAGTTTCCCCTTATGTAGACAATGTTATTTTTGAAAATATTCGTCCTGAATTGCTCTCAAAAAATAAAAATTAATTCAATATAAAACTAAAAATTGTGAATCCTTACTTTCATAAAAGACGGCACAGACATTTCGTCCGTGCCGTCTTTTATCGAAATTTTAACAGATAAACACAACTAATCAACCGAAATTTTAATATTGAAAGATAAATTTCAGTCAATTACTTTAATTACAAAATTGCATTTTCAAATTTCAACAACCAAACCGTCATGCGCTGCAATCATACCGCGTTTTTTAGCTTCGGACTCCATATTATCCCGAAAAGGCGCACTATTATGAGAAAAATGTGTGACATAGTACTTTGTATTTGTATCGCATAGACTATATTTAACTAATTTATTGCGTAAAATTTCATTATCAGTAAATCCCATATGCCTTTTACTGATCCCCGCTTTTGATACACCCAAAGTACAATCCATACTTACCATATCTGCTTTTATACCTTTTTGAAATAAAAACAGTAAAGTCTCCTCTTCCAAAATTGCAGTATCATTCAGATATAAAAGCGTTTTACCGTTCGATGATATACAATAAACCAATGCATTTTCTTTTTCAGTATGAACGGCAGGTAAAGCAAAAATTTCATACTCACCTACTTTGATAAATGAAAACGGAACGATCGTTCGGAATGTAATTTTTTCACTGACCTCCTGACGAATCTCACGCGAAGTCTCCTCCGTGAATACTTTAAAGACTTCCGAATTTCCAAAAATTTCCAAGCGTTCTGAACGCATTCTGTGAGCAAATTTATATCCCCTGTTCACAAGTTCTGCACCGTAAAAATGATCCGTATGAGAATGCGTAACCAACAAATATTTTACCGCAGAAAAATCTATTCCGTATTTTAGAGAATGATAATATGAATCAGCAGGAAAATCGATCAGCAATTTATCATCAATAAGAACCTGCGATCTTGTCCGCATTTCTCTCTCTAAATTCTTCCTTGCCTGCTCACATGAAGGACAATTACAAAACATTGCAGGAAAACCTTCAGCTGCCGCAGTACCCAAATAAGTGATCTTCAATTTTAAGCCTCTTCTTCCGTTTATTTTTTAACTTATCAGCACTCGTATAAAATCGTGACAGGTCCGTCATTATATTGCTCTATTTTCATATCTGCGCCAAATACGCCTGTCTTTACGTTTATACCGCATTCCCTCAGTTTTTCCGCCACTGCCAAATACAGAGGCTCCGCTTTTTCAGGTCTTGCCGCACAGATAAAACTGGGCCTATTTCCATGGCTGCAATCACCGTACAGGGTAAACTGAGAAATCAGCAAAATTTCACCACCGATATCTTTCACGGATAAATTCATTTTACCGTTTTCATCTTCAAAAATTCTAAGTTGCGAAATCTTTTTAGCCATCATAGGTACAGCCGCCTCACCGTCCCCCTCACCGACTCCGAGATAAACCGCCAGTCCTTTGTCAATTTCAGAAATCAACTTTCCTTCAACTGATAATGTTGTTTTTTTGACGCGCTGTATAACTGCCCTCATTCTTCACCACCGTATAAAAAATATTTCTTAAAAATAAATCACTTAATATTTTAATTATAAAAATGGGTCGCTGAAATTCGCGACCCGCTTTTAAACCAAATCTTAAATTAGATTACTTAACGCGCTCCATGTATTCTCCCGTACGGGTATCGACACGGATAACTTCGCCCTCATTCACAAACATAGGCACCTGAATTTTTGCGCCCGTTTCAAGAGTAGCAAGCTTGGTTGCGTTTGTAGCCGTGTTACCTTTTACACCCGGCTCAGATTCCACGATTTTAAGTTCAACAAAGTTTTCGCATTCTACGGAGAACGCAGCGCCCTTATAGAAACGAACCGTAACTGTATCGTTTTCCTTAATATATTTAAGAGCGTCTTCAACCTGATCGTAATTGAGCGGCGTAAGGTTAAACTCATCGTCCATGAACCAATAAAGTTCACCGTCGCTGTATGAATAAGTCATCTTTTTCGTTTCAATGTGCGCATTCTCCACTTTTTCGGAAGGGTTGAACGTCTGCTCCAAAACCGCACCGGTTACTACGTTCTTCAACTTTGTACGAACAAAAGCCGCACCTTTTCCAGGTTTTACGTGCTGGAATTCTACAACGACATAAACGTTGCCGTTATATTCGATAGTTACACCCTTTCTGAAATCACCTGCTGAAATCATAAATATTCTTCTCCTTAATTAATTCTTAAATCCTATGGGGAAAACGCACCCCGTTCTATAAACGCCTTACAGCGTCATTAACTTTTTATCCGTATTCATAAATGAATACACCTTTCCGTTTTCCAGATACACACTGTCTTCTATGCGTATACCAAACTTACCTTCAAAATATACCCCGGGCTCCACCGAAAAAACATATCCGTCCTTCAATACATCATTGCTGGAAACCGAAAGCCTTGGGAATTCATGTATATTTATCCCGATGCCATGCCCGAGAGAATGTGTAAAAAATTTATCCAGACCTTTCGTTTTCAAATAATCCCGCGCAAGCGCATCTGCCGCCCGTCCTGTCATACCTGAATGTATATTTTCGAAAGCACGCATATGGGCTCCATACACAGCTTCATAAATATCGCAAAACTCCGCGTTGTCGCCTTTACCAAACAGGAATGTTCTCGTCATATCAGAACAATACCCTTTATATCGGCAGCCAAAATCGAGCAATACAGGCATTCCTTTCTTTAACGATGTTTCATCAGGCGCATGATGCGGAACCGAAGTATTTTTACCAAACGCAACTATCGTCTGGAACGACCTGTCCTCTGCTCCATATTTGCGCATCAAATATTCAAGATAGCCAGCAGACTCTGTTTCGCTTATTCCTTCACGGAGAAAGCCTAAAAATTCACTGTACGCTTTTTCTGCAATCTCGCAAGCTTTGCGGATCAAAGACATTTCCTCTTCATTTTTGACCGACATAAGCTTTTCAAAAGCAGGAGAACTGTCAACAACCTTAAACCGAAATTTTTTTAAAATTTCGGCATTCGGTACAGTCAGCCTGTTCACCGGAACTGCAAGTTTTTTTACTTTTTTACTTTTTATATATTCTAGAACACTGGCTTCACTTTGAGCAACTTCAACACTGATAAATTCGCCTTTCAGTGCGGACTTTGCTCCTTCTATATAACGCGGATCAGTAAAAAATATACTCTCCTGCGCATCTGTATAAACGTACCCGAAAGAACTGCCAAAACCCGTAAGATATTTTCTGAGATCCTCGCTTACAGTCAGCATCGCATCCGCTTCAATTTCACGGAAAACCTTCTTTGTGTTATCCATAAAATTATTTTATCAAATTTTTTCGTTTAAGTCAATTTATACCGATAGTATTTGCGTTTATTTTTCTTTTAACCCATCAACGACTCGCTATTTCATTGTAAATACGCTTCATTTCTGCCGCATCTTCCGTCTGCTTGCCAGCCGATTCACTTACGATATACGGCTCCAAACCAAGATCTTTCAGTGCAATAGCAAGCGGTTCAAACTCGGGTCCAAAAACACCGTCCTCAAAAGTAAGATGGCGCACTTCACCTTTATCAGAATATTGAATTTTAGAAAAATGCACATGAAAATGCTTCACCCGTTCATACCCGAGTTCGCTGATCATGTATTCTAATCTTTGCCTGTAATCCGCAGATGTTTTCAAACTGCCCTGCTCTCTTGCATTGATATGCCCGAAATCTACAGCAGGAAGATATACGGGATCTATCTTACAAAAACGCACGACTTCTTCAAGAGTTCCGATCTGAGCGATCTTACCCATCGTTTCAGGGCAAAAATATAAGTCCTGTAACCCCGCTTCATAAATTTTATCCCTTAGTATTTTCAGGCGCTCTTCCGTAAGAGCTACAGCATCTTCTCTTGTAGCCTTGCCCTGTGCTGCCGGATGAAAAACACACCTTTTTCCGCCCATAAGCCTAAGTATCAGCGCACTGTCCAGAACATACCCGTAAGATTTTTCCGCGCTTTCTTCCGAAGGATTTGCAAAATTGATATAATATGGCGCATGCACGCTGATCTCTACGTTCTGCGCGGCAAAAGCCGCACCGATCGATAAAGCCTTTTCGCGCGTCATTCTTACGCCCCTGCCAAAGGAATATTCAAAACAATCAAGCCCTGCCTTGCGGACAAATTCCGCCGACTGTTCCGTATGCGAAAAACCTGCCGCATAAAAACTTTCACTGTTTCCGCTCGGTCCGAATTTTATCATCTGATCTTCTCCAAATCTTCAATCAACTGTCTTTTCAAAGCTTCCGCCGAAGCAAATTTTTTAATATCACGAATTCTGAAATCAAAAAATACTGTAATTTCTTTATCGTACAGATCACCTTTGTATCCGTCGATATAAACTTCGGCAATAACCCTTTGATCCCCGAAAGTAGGTCTTGTTCCGTAATTTGCTATACCTCTGTATAATTTACCGTCAGCAACCACACTCACGGCATACACACCTGTTTTTATAGGGTATTTTTGTGGCGACAAATGTATATTTGCGGTAGGAAATCCCAATTTCCTGCCGATATGCCTACCTTCTGTCTCCACGTTACCGAAAATGAAATACTTTCCTCCGAGCAATTTTTCAAGCTCCGAAAGATCTCCTTCATCCAGCAATCTTTTTGCAAACGAAGCGGCAGCTTTTTCTCCGCAAGCGGAAACCAGCGACAAAACCTGCACATCTAAATTGCGCAACGCACAGTACTTTTTCAGATCCGACACGCCGCAACTCGCACCTTTGCCGTAAGTAAAATCCTCTCCGCAAACAAACGCTTTTACATTCAGAGAACGCACAAGCGTATCAAGAAATTCTTTCCCTTCGGTATTTTTAAAGTTTTCATCAAATTTAGCCGCACAGACAAAGTCAATGCCAAGCTTTTCAAATAATTGCAGACGCTCTTCAAACACATAGACCTGTGCGCCGTTTTTTGCATCATAAAAAGTCATAATACCGACTTTTTTCCCTGAGCCTTTCGCCAGCGAAAGAGCAGACGCAATCAATGCCCTGTGCCCTACATGCACGGCATCAAAATAACCGAGAAGAAACACGCTTTCCTCAGGATAATTTTCTTTTCCGTAATCTATAAGTTTCAGCATATCTTGCTCTTTGCCCGAATCTGACCTTCACTGACCTCAGCGATGCCGTAAAAAATATCGTCAAGATATATTTTATATAAACCGCTTTCTTTTTCACTGGCAATACTTAGTCCGCAACGTATCTTTTTCGCATTCTCGCCTGTAAAATACATTGTTTCCATTTCAAAAACGTGTTCTGCGGGAATCAGAAATTTTTCAGCACCTTCCGCCATTGCCGTTTCCAAAGTCACGCTGTTTTCCAACGTAAAATAACCGCTCTTTTCCCGAATCAAAGACGTCATTATCCCGACAGTACCAAGACGCGCCGCAATATCTCTCGCCAAAGAACGGATATAAGTCCCTCCGCCGCAACGAATAACAAATTCAAAAGAATCAGAATTTATCTGTCTTTCAAGGCAAATCTCTTCTACGAGCACTTCTTTTGGCGTAAGAACCACTTCTTTACCTTGCCTTGCAAGTTTATAAGCCCGCACTCCGCCTATGCTTTTCGCACTGTATGCGGGCGGCATTTGCATAATTTTGCCCGTAAATTCACCGAGAACACTTTGAACCTCTTCAATCGAAGGTACGCGCAATCCTTCTCTGATGACGACGCCTTCCGAATCGAGAGTATCCGTTTCCACACCGAAACGAAAAGCAGCTCTGTATACTTTTTCTTTTTCCAACAGGTAGTTAAACAATCTGCAAGCATTCCCTAGCGCAACAGGCAAAACGCCCTTCGCCATCGGATCAAGCGTACCCATATGACCGCAAGGCGTTCCCGTTAATCTCTTTATTTTAGAAACAACTGCGGCGCTCGACATACCCGAAGGCTTATTTACATTGATAAATCCGCAAAGTTTTTCCACTCAAAGCCACCCGTATTTTAGTCTTCAAGGTGCTGCAAAATGGTATAACGCAATTTATCGATCACTTCTTCCAACGCACCGCCTATCATGCAACCGCTTGCAAGAACATGACCGCCTCCGCCATACACTGCGGCAACTTTATTTACATCTGCCAAACCTTTGGAACGAAGAGAAATCTTGAACTTATAATCCGCCGTTTCAAGCAGACACACAGCAACTTCAACCCCGTCTACGTTCAGCGGAAAATCTATAAATCCTTCCGTCATATCAGAAGTTGCGCCCGTACGTTCAAGATCTTTTCTGAGTACATAGATCAGCGCTATTTTACCGTCTGCAAAATATCTTATGCGGGACATCGTTTCCCCGAACAACTGTGCGCGAGCCTTAGACTGGCGTTTGAACATATTATATTGAACAAGATGCACGTCTGCCCCTAAACGGCAAAGTTTTGCGGCAGCAAGAAAGGTAGACTCCCCTACATTTTTATGAGCAAAATTCCCTGTATCCGAACTTAATCCCGTCATAAGGCAGGTCGCCGCCTCAGGCGTCAGCGGCGTAGAAAAATACTCACTGAGTTCGGTTATATTCTCACAGTTTGCCGCTCGATCCTCTACAAAATTATAGTCCGCATAGCGGGTATTGGAAATATGATGATCGATATTGAATTTCGGTTTTTTTGCCCTGCGGAAGATCTCCCCAAGCGACCCCAACCTGTTTTCATCGCTCGAATCCACCGCAATAAAGGCTTCCGCCGATTCATCTACATTTGAAGAAATCTGCTCTGCACCTTGCAGAAAAGAAAACTTATCGGGAATCGGACTTTCACACACGATACTGCATGAGATCCCCTCTGTTTTTAAAAGGTACGCAAGCCCCAATGCGGACCCGATCGTATCACCGTCAGGGCGCATATGACAAAAAATCACTGCGCTTTTTATTTTTTTCAGATTTTCAGATAGTTCTTTCAGATTCAATCCGCTTTCTCCCCTTTTTCTTCTTCGCTGAGTTTTTTGATAAGTTTATCTATTTTATCTCCGTATTCCATTGTATCATCCCAGAAAAAATGCAACTCGGGGACTGTACGCATCTGCATCATATGCGCCAATTCATAACGGATAAATCCCGCGTTTTTACTGATCTCCTCAAAAGTTTCGCGGCTTTCCTGTTCGTTTTTTGCAAGAACGCTGATATATATTTTTGCATTTTTCAAATCAGGTGATACATCAGCTTTTGTCACGCTGACGATCCCTTTTATTTTATCCGTCTTATATTTTAATTTCTTGGAAATGACTTCGTAAACCGCTTTCTGATATTCCGCAGAAAGCCTTTCGCCTCTCAAAGATTTCATATTAATATCTCCATATACAAAAATCCGCTCCAGTATTGTTATAGAGCGGATTTTTACTGCAACCGAATAATTTTAAGATCGGTATATCAGATTCCGCTCGGTTTTAAGCGGGAATCTCTTCGGTAATATAACATTCAATGACGTCTCCGACTTTGATTCCGTCAAATCCGTCTATGCTGACGCCGCATTCAAAACCGCCGGATACTTCCTTGACATCGTCTTTAAAGCGCTTCAACTGACGAACTGCGCCTTCCACGATCATGATATCGTCACGGTAGATCCTGAGTTTACCGCTGCGGACGATCTTACCTTCGGTAACATAACAGCCTGCAACCATACCGACGCCTGTGATTTTGAAGGTCTGCAAGACATCACATTTACCCGTCATGATCTCTCTGTACTTAGGTGCAAGCATACCTTTCAAAGCCGCCTGGATATCGTCAAGCAGTTCATAGATGATCCTGTAACTGCGTACATCCACTCCGCTCTTTTCGGCAAGCGCTTTCGCTTTTGTATCGGGACGTACATTGAAACCGACGATGATGGCGTTAGACGATTCGGCAAGCATGACATCCGATTCCGTGATCGCACCAGCACCGCTGTGCAAGACGTTGACACGGACTTCTTCATTGGAAAGTTTGACAAGCGATTGTTTAACCGCTTCTACAGAACCTTGCACATCGCCTTTGACAATGATATTCAGTCCCTTTATCTTACCTTCTGCAATCTTGTCAAACACATCGTCAAGCGTAACGCGAGACTGAGATTTGATCATAGATTCGCTTTCTTTTCTCTTTCTTTCGTCGAGAACCTGTTTTAAAAGTTTATCCTGTTCGACCGCAATGATCGAGTCACCCGCGCTCGGAACCTCTTCGAGACCTAAAATAGATACCGCCATGGATGGAGTTGCCGCTTTTACCGTCCTGCCCTTATCATCTATCATGGCACGAACTCTACCCGTCGTTGTTCCCGAAATTATATTATCTCCCGTATGCAAAGTTCCGTTCTGGATCAAAATGGATGCAACAGGACCTTTGCCCTTATCCAATTTTGCTTCGATAATTGTCCCGCGAGCCATCTGGTTAGGATTTGCTTTGAGTTCCTTGATCTCCGCCACAAGGTTGATCGTATCTAAAAGTTCGGGGATGCCTTGACCTGTCTTTGCGGATACGGGACATACGATCGCATCGCCGCCCCATTCTTCGGGAACAAGTCCGTTATTGGTAAGACCTTGTTTTACCCTGTCAAGATTGGCTTCGGGTTTATCCATTTTATTGACTGCAACGATAATAGGTACATCAGCCGCTTTTGCATGGTTGATCGCTTCGACCGTCTGAGGCATGATTCCGTCATCCGCCGCAACGACAAGGACTACTATATCCGTGACCGACGCTCCGCGCGCACGCATAGCCGTGAATGCTTCGTGACCGGGCGTATCCAAGAATGTAATGGATTTTCCGCCGACATTGACCGTATACGCACCGATATGCTGGGTAATACCGCCTGCTTCGCCCTCTGTAACATTCGTACTGCGGATCTTATCGAGCAAAGACGTCTTACCGTGGTCGACGTGCCCCATCACCGTGACAACAGGAGGACGAACGATACTTTCCGCATCGTTACCCGTCTGAGCCTGATATATTTCGCTGAGGGCTTCTTCCGCCGTCTTTTCAGGTTTATATTCAAGTTCGATACCCAAATCGGATGCAATGTAAGCCGCCGTATCGTAATCCAGCGAATCGTTGATCGTCTTTGCGATACCTTCTTTGAACAATCTTTTTGTGATCTCAACAGCAGTGATACCGAGTTTTTCACTGAGAACCTTCAAAGGTATGTTTTCACTCGTTACGACAGCGTGCTCGATTTTGATCGTCTGCACAGACTGTTGTTTCTGCTTTTTGACTCTTAATTTCCTGTAACCGCTCTTATCCTCGTCAAAGTCAGAAACAGAAACCTGCTGTTTGACAAGCGCACGCTTCGATACAGTCTTCTTTTGTTCAACATACGGCTTATCGTATGTTTTCTTTTTGTTTTGCCCGAAATTCTTGCTCGGCTGAACGGGAGGCAGGACAGGCGCACTCCCAGCATTAAATCTCGGCGCACCCGTCTGAGGTCTTGTTCCTGCGGGCCTTTGACCGGGCACTGCGGGCCTTGTACCGATCGGACGATCTGCTCGGTTACCGAATGCAGGACGTTCCCCTGTTCTGTTTGCGTTTCCGAAACGGTCGGATGTCTGCGGACGGTTAAATCCCTGACGATCCCCATATTGAGGACGATCTCCCTGCGGACGCATTCTGTCATAGCCCGCACGGTCACCTTGAAAACGATCTGAACCGCCCTGTCTGTTCTGGTTGAAACCGGGACGATCCTGCCTGGGCGCCTGGTCATAATTCCCGTTAGTACGACGTTCCGCAGGTTTTTCCGTATACTGTTTACGCTCCCGTTCCTCGGTTACGAATTTACGAGCTGGCTGCGTTTTTTCCGCTTCTTTTACCTTTTCAGTTTCAGAAACTTCCGCTTTTACCTCTTCTTTCTTTTCTGCCTGTTCGACTTTTTCCTGTTTTTCAGGAACTTCTTTTACGGGAGGTTCTTTTACTGCTTGTTTCAGGCGTTCCTCTTCGGCAGCCTTAGCAGCTTTCGCAGCAGCTTCTTCCGCCGCCTTTCTTTCCGCTTCCGCCTTTTCCGCGCGTTCTTTCGCAAGACGAGCATCTTCTCTTGCCGCTTCTTCCGCCCTGGCAGCCTCTTCTTGTGCGCGAGTCTTTGCCGCCGCTTCGAGTTCGGAAAGTTTACGAAGAATGTCACTTACTTTCTTTTCCGTACTCTGCACTTCCTTGGAAAGCGCGCCGATTCCTTCCGAACCGAGAAGATTTTTGATATTTTCAATATTCGCGTATTTTTTTGCGTCTGCCATTTCCTTAAATGTTGCCTCCCGAATATAATTTCAAGTTTTCATCACTGTCGGATAAGATTGCCGCCGCCAGATTCTCTTCTCTGACCGCAACAAGCTTACAGTTAGGTTTACCCGTTATCTCTTCCAGCGACGAACCGCAAGCCAGTACAAGCGGGCATCCGATTTTATTTTTTATTTTGATTGCGCTTTTTTTCGCATTCTCCGTTGCGCTCGCGCAAAGTATCAACAGATATATCTTTTTTTTCTCCGCTTCGACCGCATTGAAACCGCAAGTTAATTTACCTGCTTTCATACACAGACCGATATACCTTTCCGACTTACTTTTTTGCAAAAAAGTCCTCCTCTATGCGGTCATAAACTTCCGCAGGTATTTCGCAGGAAAACGTCTTGTTCAAAAGACGGGCCTTTTTCAGTTTCTTTATGCAATCCGCCGAATCACAGATATAAGCACCCCGACCTGCCGCTTTTCCGGTAAGATCTATGAATGCTTCTGCCTCTTTTGGCTTGACGATACGCAGCATTTCCTTTTTCGGTTTCATTTCATGACAGGCAATGCACATGCGCATCGGGATTTTCTTAACTTTCAATTTCTTTACTCCCGGATCATTCCTCGGTTTCTTCTTTCTCCGCTTTGTTCTGCAAACTATCTAATTTTGCCGCAGCACTTTCACTCTTCACATCTATCTTCCAGCCAGTGAGCCGCGCAGCAAGACGGGCATTCTGACCGTCTCTGCCGATCGCAAGCGAAAGTTTATCGTCGGGAACAACCGCTATCGCAGACTTCTCGTCAACCTGCGTTACCGAAATCACTTTTGCGGGTGAAAGAGATTTTGCGATAAATTCCAAAGGATTTTCACTCCAAAGAATGATATCGACCTTTTCGCCGTTCAGTTCGGATACTACAGCGTTGACTCTCGCCCCTTTATTACCTACGCATGCGCCGACTGCGTCCACCTGAGGATCCTCAGATGCGATCGCCATCTTTGTGCGCTGTCCCGCTTCACGGGAAATGGATTTTATAACTACAACGCCCGACTTGATTTCAGGAACTTCTTCTTCAAAGAGTCTCTTGACAAGCCCCGCAGACGTACGCGATACCAAAACCTGCGCGTTTCTGCCGTTGTTTTTTACGTTTTTCACATAAACTTTGAGCCTGTCGTTGACATTATATTTCTCACCGGGAACCTGATCCTGCGGCAACATTACGCCCTCGATCTGTCCTTTACCGAGTTCAACGTAAACATTCTTAGCGTCCACTTTACGAACGACACAACTCATCAACTCATCTTTTTTATCGGAAAACTCACTGAGAGTATTATCGCGTTCCGTTTCGTGGAGTTTCTGCATGATGACCTGCTTTGCGGTCTGTGCCGCAATTCTTCCGAAATCTTTCGGAACAAACTCTTCGCGGACTTCATCTCCGAGTTTATAACTCTTCTTGATCATCTGCGCTTCGGCAAGAGAAATTTCTTTTTCAGGATCGGTCACTTCTTCCACCGCTGTTTTCAGAATATAAAATTTTATCGTGCTTTTCTCGGGATTCAGAACCACATCCACCGAACCTGCACCGTTTTCATACTGTTTTTTATATGCGGAAACAAGCGCATTTCTAAGCGCTTCTATAAAGATCTCGCTGCTGATTCCTTTTTCCGCTTCCAGGTCCGCCAATGCAAGAAAAAACTCTTTGTTTACCATCGTTGTCTCCTCGTTCCTTTTTAAGTTTGTATTCTTTATTGCATCAATATTTCTCAGTTAAATTCGATCGCTTCACATATCTTTGCGATCTGCGAAAGATTCAGCTTGACCGTCTCTCCGTTTCTTTCAACGGCTATATTCTTGCTTTCCGCATTATACTCAGTCAACACCGCTTCTATATATTTTTCGCCGCGAATAGGCGCGTATAACCTAATCTCCACTTTTTTTCCGATATGCCGCAAAAAATCACTGTCTTTTTTAAAAGGTCTGTCTAAACCGGGACTACTGACATTGAGCGTATACGGCATTCCGAACGTCGGATCAAGTTCATCTAAAACGGGATCGATCGCATTATGAAATTTTTCGCAAGTATCAAGATCTATGCCGTCCTCTTTATCCGTGTCTATATAAACGGTCAGAGAAGGGTTACGCCCCTGCTTGAATACTACTTCATAAATCTCCACGCCGATTTGCTCTGCCACAGGCATTAACGCCGTTTCAATTTCTTTTTCCGGAATTACTTTCATTTTTCTGATCTGCTCCCGAACATCTTACGCACTAAAAATCCGCTACATAAAAAGATTTGAGAGCGGCTTCCCACTCTCAATTCCAAGCTAACATATATTCAGTGTCCATATTATACCACACGCTCAACCGTTTGGCAAGCATTTTTTTGCCTTAATCATCTCAATAAATATTTTTGCCGTAGTCAGTGCATCGTCCCACGCCCTATGATGATTAAATACAATTCCGTAATGATCCGCAAGAGTGTCCAGTTTATAGTTTTTCAAAAACAGAAAGGACTGTGCTATTGCGATCGTATCATATGTTTTCTGATCAAAAATATACTCCTCTTTTGCACCATAGTACTGAATAAACCTATAGTCAAACTGTACGTTATGCCCGACCAGAATACACCCTTCGCAGAATTTATAAAAATCGGGGATCACCTCAGAAATTTTCGGAGCATCCTTGACCATTTCATCGGTAATACCCGTCAAACGAACGATCTCCTCATCCAGCTTCCGCTCGGGATTGACAAGGGTTGAAAACTTTTCTTTGATCTCTCCGCCTATGATCTTTACTGCACCGATTTCCGTGATTGTATCCATCTTTCCGTTTGTGGGAACATTGATAAGCCCCGTTGTTTCCAAGTCAAACACCACAAAAGTGCTTTCTTTGAGACACTGGGGAATTTCACTCGTATCAAACAGGTTGATCTGATTATAATCGGTTATTTTTTCGGGTGCAACGAGCGTATATCTTGCAGGCGCGCTCTTACTGGGCAGCTTTTCAGGCTCAAAATCAGGCGGCGGACAACCTCGGTTGATATATTTCGCCGTAAAACTCAGCCGATCGTTGAACATTTCGTTCTCTCCCGTACAGACAATTTTATCCCCAACTTTCAGTTCTTTGATCTTTTCCTCCGTTTTTTTCTTGATAAAATAAGAAAAAGTCATTTTGTCCGTAGTATCGGAAATTGTAAAACGCAAGTATGGTTTCCCTTTCTGCGAAACGCGTTCCTGAATAAACATAATTTCTCCGCAAATCGTCATTGATTCGCTTCGGAAAGTGCAGTCTTTTATATACGTCGCAATCTTGGGAACATCCGCAAAATCGATCGCTTCAAAATCATGGATCTCAAACGTCCTTATAGGTCTGATATCCACCTTTTCTTCTTCGGGTTCTTCCTCTTCCGCGACAGGCTCGGCTTTCTGCTTGTATTCCAATCGACCTTCCGCCTTACCGCAAAAATTATGCTCTATCATATTGACAACACCGGGCAGGATATCCCTCGTTTCAAAAAAACGGCGTTCTTCTTCATCCACCCCGAATATAAAATTGATTTTTCCGTCAGAAGTCTCCACCTGAATATCGTCAGCCCCCAAAAACGCGGAAGCCGCGCGATGCTTTTCGCTGAGATATTCCCTTATCTTATGTTTTACGATCTGCGGATCGGATACAAGTTTTATGATCTTAATTTCCGCATGAAAAGACGAAGAAACTGCCTGTACCGCAACTTTGCCAGCATACGCTTCGTCTTCTTCCGAATACGGAAGATCGGTAACTAAAACAAACTCACATTTCCGCTCCGATTTATTTACAAGAATTTTCTGCAAAATTGCCCTTGCAAAACTGTCCCTGCTTCTTATTTGCGCCAAAAATTCATTTTCAGTCATATTTTCACCGATTTATCAACTCATCCAAAACTTTACTAAAAGCGTGTTCTGCTTCCTGTACGGGCACTCGCAAAAAAGGTTCCCCATGCTTAAACAAAACACAAAATTCCTTTCCGCCTGCAATTCCAAGGTCCGCATCCTTCGCTTCGCCCGGTCCGTTCACCACACAGCCCATAACGGCAATTTTCAGCTTTTTATTGACACCGAATACTTTTTTTTCGACTTTTTCCGCCAAGACCATACAATCCCACTCACATCTGCCGCAAGTCGGACAAGCAACCACATCAACAAAGTCATCCTCAAGCCCGCACGCACGCAAAATACGCTTTGCCGCATATATCTCTTCAACGGGATCCGCACTCAACGATACGCGGATCGTATCTCCTATCCCGTCAAGAAGCAATGTCCCTATCCCCACACTGCTTTTTACGATCCCGCTTTCTTTTGTACCAGCCTCCGTAACACCGAGATGCAAAGGATAATCGCTCTTATTGGCAAGAAGTCTATACGCCTTTACACAAAGCGACACATCGGAAGCTTTTACAGAAAGCACAATATCCGATACACCGTACTTTTCCAAAATTCGGGCATTATACAATGCGCTTTCCACAAGCGAAATTTCACTTTTTCCATATTTTTCCAGAAAACTTTTTTCAATACTGCCCGTATTTGCGCCTACACGAACAGGGATATGATGCGCTTTTACACAATCGGCAACCTCTTTAATTTTATCTTCGCTTCCGATATTACCGGGATTGATACGCACTTTATCCGCGCCGCTTTCAATCGCAAGTACGGCAAGTTTCGATGAAAAATGGATATCCGCAACAACGGGAATGGGTGATTTTTCTTTAATATTCTTAATTGCCGACGCGTCCTTTTCATCCCTCACCGCTACTCGCACGACTTCACACCCTGCTGCGGCAAGACGACTGATCTGCGCCAAGGTTTGGTCAATGTCACAAGTTTTTGTCGTAGTCATCGACTGGATCCTGACTTTTTCGCCTCCCCCGATAAGAACACCGCCAATACTGACTTTTTTGGTCATTGATTCCCTCCGTTCCTGCTAAAAAAGCCCGTTCAACGGGCCTTTTTTACTTCTTGTTTTTTGTTTCCTGCATCATCGTTTCCAATTCACTCATGAAAGAAGATATATCCGTAAACTGGCGGTAAACGGATGCGTAACGGACATACGCGACCTCATCGATGTCTTTCAGTCCGTCCATGACCATTTCCCCGATCTGTTTAGATGTGATTTCCTGTTCAAGGGAATTATAGACCTGCTTTTTGATATCGTCCACAAGTTTATCGATTTTATACATGGAAACAGGTCTCTTTTCACACGCTTTTATAATTCCGTTTTTAATTTTATTAGGGTCAAACGCTTGCCTTGATCCGCCGTTTTTTACCACAAGAACGGGCGTTGTTTCTATCGTTTCATATGTCGTAAATCTTCTGCCGCACTCTATACACTCGCGGCGACGGCGTATCGTTCTGCCTTCATCTGTGGAACGGCTGTCTACCACCTTACTTTCTGCACAGCCGCAAAACATACATTTCATAAATACCTCATACGCAATCTCTTATAACTTACAAAAAATTATACCACAATATGGCAAACTTGTAAAGTATTTGAATATTTTTCTCTTTTCTTGGAACAAATCAGGCTATATTTATATCAGAATTAAATAAAATCAATCCCGAAAAGATAACCTATATCCACTTCAAACATTTCACTTATTTAATGAACTAAAATTTATATGCTAAGAGGAAATCCCCGTGCGGTTTGTCTTCCGCACGGGGATTTTATTTTATGAATATCAATTATTTAAAATATTTCACGCCGCTTTCAAACAGTTTCATATCGAAATTGCCCATACAATTCTTATACAGGTTTTCGCCCGTACGTTCCGTATGCCCCATTTTACCGAACACTCTGCCGTCGGGGGAGGTTATACCCTCAATCGCCCAAGCAGATCCGTTGCAGTTAAACGGATACTCCATTGTAGGCTGACCTTTCAGATCACAGTACTGTGTAGCGATCTGACCGTTTGCTTTCATCTTTTCGAGTTCCGTAATCGGAGCAACGATTCTGCCCTCTCCGTGAGATACAGGTACGGTAAACACGTCTCCGACATTGCAAGCCGAAAGCCAAGGAGATTTTACGGACGCAACACGAATATCCACAAGCGTAGAAACGTGACGCGAAATTCGGTTATAAGTAAGCGTCGGACTGTTCTGACCGAGCGGCAGAATTTTGCCGTAAGGAACAAGACCGAGTTTTATGAGCGCCTGGAATCCGTTACAGATACCAAGAATCAAGCCGTCGCGCTGATTGAGCAACTTTTCGATTTCTTCTGCAATGTAAGGATTTCTGAACGTCGTTGCTATAAATTTTCCGCTTCCGTCAGGCTCGTCGCCGCCCGAAAATCCGCCGGGGAATGCAATAATATTGCTGTGTGAAATAGCTTCGGCAAACGCTTTTACACTCTCTTCGATATCACTTGCACTGCGGTTTTTAAGAACCACGATCTCGCTTTCCGCACCTGCAAGGTTAAATTTGCGCGCCGTATCCAATTCGCAGTTGGTTCCGGGGAAAACAGGTATAAATACGCGCGGCTTCGCCGTTTTAATTGCGATGTTGCTGTATTTTTTCTCGCAGACATAATCGCAATTTTCTGCTTTTCCGTCCGCTTCTGCATGGTTCGGGAACACGCCTTCAAGCGTACCGCAGAACGCCTCGATTGCATCTTTTTCCGAAACTTTTTCCTTTCCGCAAGAGAATCCGCTTTCTGCCGTTTCACCAATATAAACCTTCTTGCAGGAAAGTTTACTTTCGTCTTCAAGCGACACGATAAGTTCCCCGTAATTGCCGCAGAAAAGATATTTTGCATCAGCCGCAAACGCAAAACCGATTGCATTTCCTAAGCAAGATTTTACGACTGCGGAAGCAATGCCGCCGTTTTCCGCTACTGTTGCAAATTTTATGTTGCCGCTCTGTACGTTTTCATAAACTTCGCGATAAATATCTGCAAGCGCGGCAAAATCGGGAATTCCGCCGTCCGTTTTCGGCATCGGAATATGGTACAGTTTTTTACCCTTTTCAGCAAGCACGTTGGTGATCAGCTTACTTGCCTTTGCGGGAGCAAGAGCGAATGATATCAGTGTAGGCGGAACGTCGATATGTTCAAAAGTACCGCTCATACTGTCTTTTCCGCCTATTGCGCCAAGTCCTAATCCGATCTGCGCATACAAAGCGCCCAAAAGCGCGCTCAAAGGAACGCCCCAGCGCTTCGGATCGCGGTTCAAACGCATAAAGAATTCCTGGAATGTAAGACGGATATCGTCATAACGGCATCCGCTCGCAATAAGTTTTGCGACAGATGTTACGATACTGTAAATCGCACCCGTAAACGGACTTTCACTCATAAGTTCGGAGCAATATCCGTAAGCCGAAACAGTCGCAACGTCCGTTTCTCCGCCGACGATCTTCGCTGCCATAGAAATTGCGGGTGTGAGTTGCAGTTTTCCACCGAACGGCATATATACGCTGCGCGCACCGATCGTGGAGTCAAACATTTCCGAAAGTCCTTTCTTTGAGCAGACATTGAGATCGGACAATGAATCAATAAGTGTTTTCTTAAAATCTTTTTCAGACGCATTAAAATAAGCGGGAACATTATCCTCGATCACTGCGTCGATCTGCTGTTTTACGCCGTTCGTATCCAGAAAATCACGGGAAATGTCAACGATCGCACGGCCTTTGAACAACATCTTCATTCTGCGATCATCCGTAACCACTGCAACAGGCGTCGCCGCAAGGTTCTCTTTTGCCGCAAGGCGGATAAATTCGTCTTTATCCTTTTCCGCAACTACAACAGCCATTCTCTCCTGCGATTCGGAAATCGCAAGTTCCGTACCAGAAAGTCCTTCGTATTTCAACGGCACTTTATCAAGGTCAATGATCAGTCCATCCGAAAGTTCGCCGATCGCAACGGAAACGCCGCCCGCTCCGAAGTCGTTACACTTTTTGATCTTGCGCGTAACTTCTTTATTCAAAAACAGTCTTTGCAGTTTACGTTCGGTCAAAGGATTACCTTTCTGCACTTCCGCACCGCAAGTTTCCACCGAATGCGCATCGTGCGCTTTGGAAGAACCAGTCGCACCGCCGCAACCGTCTCTGCCCGTTTCACCGCCGAGGAGAATAATTATATCCCCTTTGCAAGGTTTTTCACGGTAGACCATATCCCGCTTTGCGCCGCCGACAACAAAGCCCGTTTCCAGACGCTTTGCTTTATAGCCGGGATGGTAAACTTCATCTACCATACCCGTGGCAAGACCGATCTGGTTTCCGTAAGAGGAAAATCCTGCTGCCGCCGTCTTTGTAATTACGCGCTGAGGAAGTTTTCCCGCCAAAGTGTCCTCTATCTTTTCACGAGGATCCGCAGCGCCCGTCACGCGCATCGCCTGATACACGTACGTTCTGCCGCTCAACGGATCTCTGATCGCACCGCCCAAGCAGGTCGCCGCACCACCGAACGGCTCAATCTCCGTAGGGTGATTGTGCGTTTCATTCTTAAACATTACAAGATATTTTTCAGTTTTGCCGTCGATCTCCGCGTCTATACAGATAGAACAAGCATTGATCTCGTCGGAAACATCGAGATTGTCGAGTTTACCCTCTTTTTTGAGTTTCTTTACCGCTATTGTCGCGATATCCATAAGACAGGGATATTTATCCTCCCTGCCTGCGTTGCATTCAGAAAAGAGGTCTTTATAGAGTTTATAAGCCTTTTCGACATGCGGATTATCCGAATGAATTTCCACATTCTTAATTTCCGTTGCAAACGTGGTGTGACGGCAATGATCCGACCAGTAAGTATCGATAACTTTAACTTCCGTTTCTGTCGGGTTTCTGCCCTCTTTTTTGAAATAGTCGCGCACGAAAGCGAGATCCTCAACGCTCATCGCAAAACCGTTCTTTGCGTGATATGCAGCGATCTCTTCATCGCTCATCGAAATAAAGCCTTCTACCTCTTTTACGTCCTGCGTCTGCATTTTCGCACGAACGAGCGTCGTAGGCTTTTCAAGGGAAACTTCCGAACTTTCCACGGGGTTGATAAGGTGCTTTTTGATCTTTTCAAGTTGCTGATCCGTTACGCCCTTAACTGCGATCACCCTTGCACATTTAATGAGCGGCCTCGTCTTTTTTGTAAGAAGTTGCACGCACTGCGCCGCACTGTCCGCGCGCTGATCGTACTGCCCGTCCAAAAAGCTGATCGCAAAAACTTTATAATCTTTACCGAACTCTATTTCTTCCCGCCAGACGTTATCCACGGGCGGCTCGGAAAAGACGTTCACGATCGCATCGGCAAGTTCTTCTTCCGTCAACCCTTCCGCGTCATAACGGATCACTTCCCGAAGGTCTTCTACTTTTATGCCGAGCTGAGCGGCAAGATCCTCTCGGATCTTTTTTGCCTGAAGATTCTCTTTTTTCTCTACGAAAATCCTGTATATCATTCTTTTCTGTCCTTATTTATTGTATTTGATGCCGATATCTGTCCGATAGTGCATTTTATCAAAACTGATCTTCTTTACGTTAGCGTATGCCTTCTCTCTCGCCTCTTCCACCGTTTTGCCTTTCGCACACACGCCGATCACTCTGCCGCCGTCCGTTTTCAGAATACCATTTTCACGCTTTGTGCCTGCATGATACAAGAATACGCCGTCATCCAGATCTCCGATCGTGATCTCTTTGCCCTTCTCGTACTTTACGGGATAACCGCCGCTTGCAAGAACAACACAGACGCACGCACCCTCCTCCCATTCAATATTGATATCGGAAAGTCTTTCATCCGTGATCGCCTGGAAAATTTCAAAAAGATCGGTTTTGAGCATGGGTAAAACGACCTGCGTTTCGGGATCGCCGAACCGAGCGTTATATTCCACCACTTTCATTCCGTCGGGTGTACGCATCAGCCCGAAATAGAGAACGCCTTTGAAAGGTCTTCCCTCCGCGTTCATCGCCGCAACCGTGGGAAGCATAATTTTATTCATTACCTCGTCCGCGGTCTCTTTATCATAAAACGGGCAAGGCGTAAACGTTCCCATACCTCCCGTATTCAGACCTTTGTCGCCGTCATACGCGCGTTTATGGTCACAGCTTGCGATCATCGGAACGATGGTTTTTCCGTCTGTAAATGCAAGAACGGAAACCTCTTCCCCTGGCGTAAACTCTTTACCCGTCAAAAACTCTTCGACAACGACTTTATTTCCCGCATCGCCGAACGCCTTATCGAGCATAATCTGCGCAAGACCTTTTTCCGCATCTTCCAGCGTTTCGCAGATCAATACCCCTTTACCGAGCGCAAGCCCATCCGCTTTCAGTACAACGGGGAATTTTCCGTTACGGACATAGCAAAGCGCATCGTCATAATTTTCAAACGTTTCGTACTTTGCGGTCGGGATACCGTATTTTTTCATCAGAGCTTTCGCAAAAGCTTTACTCGATTCGATTTCCGCCGCACGTTTATTCGGCCCAAAAACGCGGTGTCCACGCTTTTCAAGTTCGTCCGCAAGACCGAGTGCAAGCGGATCGTCGGGCGCAATTACCGTATATTTTACGTCGGGATGAGAATCCACCCAATCGCCGACGGCATTGAGATCACAATAATTTACGTTGACAAGCTCGGCAAGTTCTGCAATACCTGCATTGCCTTTCATGCAATATATTTTATCTACTTTCGGACTCTTGGAAAGAGCCGCAATGATCGCGTGCTCCCTTCCGCCGTTTCCGATGACAAGAATATTCAATGTACCTTACCTCAAAAATTTTTTACGCCAAAATCAGTGATGGAACAATCTCATTCCCGTAAACGCCATTACCATACCGTATTTATTGCAGGCATCGATCACGAGATCGTCGCGCACCGAACCGCCGGGCTGTGCAACGTAAGATACGCCGCTCTTCTTTGCGCGCTCGATATTGTCTGAGAACGGGAAAAATGCGTCACTGCCCAAAGATACACCCGTGATTTTGGAAAGATACGCTTTCTGTTCCTCTTTCGTGAAAGGTTCGGGACGCACCGCAAAATATTTTTTCCAAACATCGTCGCCGAGAACATCTTCGCACTCGTCCGAAAGATAAATATCGATAATATTATTTTTATCGGGTCTTCCCACCCCTTCCGCGAATTGGAGAGACAAGACCTTATCGCTCTGACGAAGATGCCAAAGATCCGCTTTCGTACCCGCAAGGCGAGTGCAATGAATACGAGACTGCTGACCTGCGCCTACACCGATCGCCTGACCGTCTGCCGCAAAGCATACGGAGTTGGACTGTGTGTATTTAAGGGTAATAAGAGAGATGATAAGATCGGTCACAGCGTCCGCAGGAAGATTTTTATTCTCCGTTACAATATTTTTGAGAAGGTCGGCATCTATTTTAAACTCGTTTCTGCCCTGTTCAAAAGTAATACCGAATACCTGTTTATGTTCTACGGGATCGGGCTTATAGTCTTTGTCTATTTTTACGATATTATAAGCGCCCTTTCTCTTGGCTTTAAGAATTTCAAGCGCTTTTGCCGAATATGCGGGAGCGATCACGCCGTCCGATACTTCTCTTGAAATGATACGGGCTGTAACCTCGTCGCACTCGTCGGAAAGAGCGATCCAGTCACCGAAAGAAGACATCCTGTCCGTGCCGCGAGCGCGCGCATATGCGCAAGCGAGCGGTGAATCGTCCAAACCTTCTATATCGTCCACAAAACAGGATTTTTTCAGTCTGTCGGACAGTTTTTTGCCGACAGCCGCAGACGTCGGACTCACGTGCTTAAAGGAAGTTGCCGCGCACATTCCCACATTTTCTTTGATTTCTTTTACGAGCTGCCAGCTGTTGAACGCATCGAGAAAATTGATGTAACCGGGTTTTCCGTTGAGAATTTCAATGGGAAGATCTTTCCCGTTTGACATATAGATACGGGAAGGTTTCTGATTGGGATTGCAACCGTATTTGAGTTCAAATTCTTTCATCTCTTTTCTCCTTATTTGTTCTTATTGATCATTCTTTTCTCGTATGCGCCCGTATTAAGATCGGTATAGCGCACATACAAAGAAATTTTATTATTTTCATTGAGATTGTTCCAAAGCGTATCAGTAAAAGCCTGAATATCGTTCGGAATTTTCACGCGTTCAGGCTCACCCGTAAACGTGGGAATAGGATTTCCGTCACAATTATATGTGTGAATAAAATGCCCTACGCCTGCAAGCGGCGAATAATTAAATGTATAGCGGTTACACGCGCTTCCCTTTTCGTCCGCGCTCTTCAAAATGCTCATTTTATAGGTATATTCCCCGTTAAAATCGAGCACCGCACTGATTCTCGGCGTGAAGTTGGGAGCATCCGGTTCAAAACAGCGTGTAGAAAGAGCTTCTTCAAAACTCTTGCCTGCCGTAAGATAATCGTACACGGTATCCGTCTGATCGCCGTTGGTCACGATCACACTTTTGCCCGCACTGCGCACGGGAGAATAGATGATAAGGGAAGTATCTTCCACTTTGCTTTCATCAAAAGGATAGATGATCACTTCATCCCCTTTTTCCACAAACACACGGTTACGGCTGTTTTCGCTTCTTCCCATAATAAAATAAGCAAACACCGCTTTTGTTCCGTCTTCGCTCTTTCCCACAACGATGCCGCGTCCGACATAACTGTTGTCCTTAATCAATTCTCCGATATCGGATACCTTGTAAATATTCATTCTTTCTCCTTTGCGCATAAATTCCGCTATGTATGTAATTGGAAAATAATAGTTTCACTCTTTATTCGAGTATTGTTACTTTTCTGCCTTCTTTTCTGATCTTGCCCATTGCAAGAAGTTTGACCGCCTCAGGCAAAGCCTTATGCTCCTCTTCAAGAATACGTGCCTGCAATGTTTCGGGGGTATCATCCTCTTTGACTTCTACGGCGCGTTGAAGTATAATCGCGCCGCTGTCGTAATGCTCGTCGACAAAATGTACGGTAAGCCCCGAAATTTTCACCCCGTATTCGAGCGCGGCACGGTGAACATTCAAACCGTAAAAACCTTTGCCGCAAAAACTCGGAATGAGCGACGGGTGTATATTAATGATCGCATCGGGAAACGCCCGCACAAAATTTTCGGGGATCATACCCAAAAATCCCGCAAGCACGATATAGTCTACACCGCGAGAACGAAGTTCCTCAATGATACCTTCGTACATTTCTTCAACACTCGGATAATCTTTCCTGTTTTTTACAAGGTAGTCTATCCCGTGTTTTTTGGCACGCTCGATCGCATAGATTCCCTCTTTCGAGGCGATCAAAAGAGAAATTTCGCAAAACGGCTCGCGTTCGTTCGCGTCGATCACCGACTGAAAATCACTGCCCGATCCGCTGGCGAATACGGCTATCTTTTTCACTTTAATTCGACCCCTTTTCCTTTTACGGTCTTGCCGATCACATACGCTTTTTCACCCGATTCCGTTAAAGACTCAATTGTTTTATCGACATTCTCAGGCGAAACACAGAATACCATGCCGATACCCATATTGAACGTATTGTAAAGCTGACGGTTTTCAAGCCCCGATTTTTCTTTCATGATCTCAAAAATCGCGGGAAGAGGATAAGAATCCGTTTTGATCTCACAGCCGATACCCTCAGGGAAAATTCTCGGAATATTTTCGATAAATCCGCCGCCCGTAATGTGCGCGATCCCCTTGACCTTTACTTTGGAAATCAAAGAAAGTACGCTCTTAACATAAATTTTGGTAGGCGTAAGCAGGACATTGAGAACTTTATCTTTCAGACGGTCATCAAACCTTTCCAATTCGGGAGAATTTTTATAATCTCCGAACAGTTTTCTTACGAGTGAATAGCCGTTGGAATGAACCCCGCTCGACGCAATGCCGATCAGAACATCCCCTTCTTTGATTTCCTTACCGTTGATGACGTCTTTTTTATCGACGATACCTACGGCAAAGCCCGCCATATCGTATTCTCCGTCGGGATAAAAACCGGGCATTTCCGCAGTCTCTCCGCCGATCAAAGCACAACCCGATTGACGACAGCCTTCTGCGACACCAGATACGACCGTCGCAACTGTCTCAGGAGAAAGTTTGCCCGTTGCAAAATAGTCAAGGAAAAAGAGCGGTCTCGCACCCTGACATACGATATCGTTTACGCACATTGCAACGGCGTCAATACCGACTGTATTATGCTTGTCCGCTACAAACGCATAACGAAGTTTTGTTCCCACACCGTCAGTTCCCGCAACGAGAACGGGTTCCTGCATCTTTTCGCCCGCAATCGAATAAAATCCGCCGAACGAGCCGATATCACCGAGAACATTTTTGTCAAAGGTGGACTGTACGTGCTTTTTCATCAATTCCACCGCTTTATAGCCGCGTTCTACATCTACGCCGCTGTCTTTATAAGAAATAGCCATTGTTTTCTCCTTCTGATAAATAATACGATAACTCTTCTTCCGCGATACATAAAAATACAGTCTGCCGATTATTTTCGCCAAACCGCATTTTTAGAAACGTTCTGTTTTACAATTTACAAAACGTTTCAAAGATTACTTACCGGTAAGCCGCGCAAAAACCTCTTTGTACGCGTCTTCTACTCCGCCGAGATCTCTTCTGAATCTGTCTTTATCCAATTTTTCTCCTGTCGTCATATCCCAGAAACGGCAGGTATCGGGAGAAATTTCATCGGCAAGCAGGATCTGACCTTTGAATCTTCCGAATTCAAGTTTGAAATCGATCAGATCAATATTCAATTTTTTGAAAAATTCCTTCATGACTTCATTGACTTTGAACGCCATGTTCTTGATCGTTTCGATCTCTTCGGGCGTTGCAAGTTCCATTGCAAGTGCATGATAATCATTGATCAGAGGATCGCCAAGATCATCGTTCTTATAACTGAATTCAAGAACTGTTACAGGAAGTTTTTTACCTTCGGGCACACCGTAACGCTTGGAAAAACTGCCTGCCGCCGTATTGCGGATGATAACTTCCAACGGTACGATCTGAACCTTTTTAACCGCTGTTTCGCGATCGGAAAGTTCTTCTACAAAATGAGTAGGAATACCGTGTTCTTCCATGATTTTAAACATCATGTTGCTCATCTTATTATTGATCACACCTTTCCCTGCGATCGTGCCTTTTTTCAGACCGTTGAACGCAGTTGCATCGTCTTTATAATCTACGATCACGATATCCGGATCTTCTGTCTTAAAGACTTTCTTTGCTTTTCCTTCATAAAGCTGTGCCAGTTTTTCCATTTTTCTATCCTCCGAAAAAAATTAGAATTCCATATTTTTAAGTTCTTCTTGCAGAGCGGCATCGTCTTTATTGATTTTTTCCGCCATCTGCCGCTTGAACGCTTTGAGTTTTTCCGAAATTTCAGGATATTTCAAAGCCAGAATCTGCAATGCCAAAAGTCCTGCATTCTCTCCGCCATTGACCCCTACCGTCGCTACGGGAATACCTGACGGCATCTGCACGATCGATAAAAGGCTATCGAGCCCTCCCATCATATCTGTCTTGACGGGAAGTCCGATCACAGGCAATGTCGTATATGCCGCGATCACTCCTCCGAGATGGGCCGCTTTACCCGCTGCGCATATAATTACTTCTGTTCCGTTTTTCTCCGCATTTTTTGCAAATTCATGCGCATCATCCGGCGTACGATGAGCGGAAATTACACGAACTTCCGTTTCCACACCAAACTTTTTCAATGCCGAAATCGCAGGCTTTACGACCGCAAAATCTGATTTACTTCCCATTATAATCGCTGCTTTTGCCATTTATCTCCTCCGCTCGTTTTAAAAATTATTATTTTTTTATTTTTTGCGCATACTGCTCTCATGGAGGGCTTACCATGCTTTTACCGTATATACTTGCTATCGTTTATATTTTATCGGTAAATATTTATTCTTTTTTGCTGATCCGATCTCAGAAAAAAGAACAAGAATCAGACCGTAGTGCGAAAGCCAAAGACGGAAAAATTTTTCTTACCGGACTCATCGGCGGAGCAGCAGGTGCTTATATAGCCATGTTTGCACTGCGATTCAGAACGGAAAACTTAGCCTTGATGATAGTTCTTCCGTTGCTGATCGTTCTAAACGCATATCTGTTTATCGCCCTCTTTAAAACAGGTATTCCGGCCATCATCTTCTGAATAAAAATAAAAGCAGGTTTAAAAGAGTACAACCTGCCCTTTAAAAACCTGCCATGAGATTGTTTTTCTGCACAATCATCTGCCGAAATGCTACAATGAGAGAATGCACTTTGCCCTGTATACGAAAAACCGATAATATTTCTGATCCGGTAATTTTTCTCATTGGCGCAACCTCTCAACCGATCGGACTTTTAAAGTTCCTTTCCGATCTTCAGCATGTCTTTATTATATCACAAACTTTGCGTTTCAAAAACTGTTTGAACGCTGTTTTTTAATTTTTTTCATAACAATATTAAAACAATGCCTGCTCACCGGTCTGAGCAGGCTTAATTTATAATGATTTTATTCTTTTTTCATCTGACCTTCTTTTAACAGATCGCGTATCTCTGCAAGAAGTGCTTCAACCGTTTGTTTATCATTAGCATTTTCCGCGCAAGACTGTCCTTCCTCAGTCTTATTTTCCGAAGTCTCGGAAATAACTTCAGTTTTCACCGTTTCTTCCATGACCACTTCGGCAGGCTCCGCAATCTCCTGTGCATCCTTCCTTTCTTTGATCTTTTCCAAAAGCTTTTCGCCTTGCTCCTGAATACGCTTTCTGGTTTTACGAACGATTCGCAGTGCTGTAAAAATAACGATCGCGTCAATTAAAAATATCAGAATCGCCATCAGGAAATTACCGTAATTTAAGGTTATTCTTTGCGTTATATTTCCCTCTGCATCTTTGATCTCCCGCAAAACAATCACAAGTCCGCTCATATCTTCGCCGCCGATCATGGCAGTTATCAAAGGCTTGATGATATCATTCACCAAACTGTTTACTATCGCAGTAAAAGCTGCGCCGACAACAACCGCCACCGCAAGATCCAAAATATTCCCTCTGGAAATAAACGCTTTAAAATCTTTCCAGAAAGTGCTTTTTTCACGAATTTTTTTAATTTTGATTTTTTCTTTTTTCATATCAACCTCTTCTTAAAGATATTTTTTTATATTGTTTTGCAGAAATTTTACCACACTGTCTTCTTCACTGTATCCGATCTCGGCAGTCGAAATTTTTTTAAGTTCCTCTTCCGCATTTTTTACCGCATAACTTTCATCTGCCGCAAAAAACAATTCTTTATCGTTTATACCGTCTCCGAAAACAACAAGCCTGTCGGCTTTTAAAATATCTTTTAAAACTTTTGCCGCCGTTCCTTTGGAGGTCGTTGTCGGCATAATTTCACACCAATAATCCGTCTGATATTTCTCTTGCTCAAAGATACACCGCATATCCAGGCTTTGCTCCACGCCCTTATGTACCCCTTCCAGATTTTCCTTTTTGCCTATGCAGGTAAAATAAAAAATTTCATCTTCCGCAACATCTTCTCTTTTCCGGATAGGATTCAGCCTGCAATCCCCTTTTCGCCTCGATAAATACCGCAAAACGCCTTGGGTCTCTTTTCCTTTCACCCATGAAACCTTTTCTCTGCTTCCATTGAAAGAATAAGCAAGCGGCCATACATCATATTGCTCAAATAAACTTTTCAGATATCTGAGCTGTCCTTTATTAAACGGATTCGTATATAATTTATTCCCGTTCCACGCTTCCATTATCACGGCACCGTTATAAAGAATGACGGGATAATTCTGTCTTAGTCCCCAACACGCTTTTGCAGCCGAATTCAACGATCTTGCCGTAGCATAAGTAAATACCATTCCGTCATCGATCAGCCTATTCAGATTTTTCAATGAATATTCCGAAATATTTTCGTGCGCAGTCAAAAGCGTTCCGTCCAGATCGGAAATAAAAAGCGTTTTCAACTCCCCGTCTCCTTTTCCAGTTTCTGCGCTTCAAATATATCACATTCCTATCCGTTTTTCAAGAAAAACGGACGAATTTCGAAAATTTCCCGAAATTCGTCCGACCCGTTTTTTATTTTTACTTTTGTAAAAGAGCTGAAAGAATACTTTCCTTATACCTTGACTCTGCCCCATAACGCCGCGGGATATCCGACTCTTCACTGACGTCTGCCAAAATTGCCCCGTCTTTTAAAACAATAGCCCTGTGCGATAACATATAGGCTTCTTCCACGTCGTGGGTAACAAAAACTGCCGTTCGTTTCTCCTCTTCCCACAATTTGCAGAACACCTCTATCAATCTGATTTTAAGAGCCGTATCCAAAGAAGAAAACGGTTCATCCATGAGGATAAGTTCCGACGGATAAGCAAATGCCCGTGCGATCGAAACTCGTTGTGCTTGACCTCCCGAAAGTTGGTGCGGGTATGCGTCCGCCTTATCGGATAATTCCACCTTTTCAAGTATAGAATCTATTTTTTTCTCTTCACAAAATTTGCCTAACGCATAGATAAGATTTTTTCTGACCGTAAGGTTAGGCAGCAACCGCTCTTCCTGAAAAATATAGGAAATCCTCTGCGGAACATTCTCGATTTTACCCTGATACGGCGTCAATCCCGCAAGCATATTCAAAAGCGTAGTTTTGCCGCAACCGCTCTCACCCAGTAAACAAGTAATTTTACCCTGCTCCACCGTAAGATCGAATCCCTGATAAACCGATGTGTTGCCATATGCTTTTGCTACTTTATTGAATATGATCGGCTTTTCTGTCTCTATTTCCATCGGATCACCGCCTTGCCGATCAAACGGATCAGCCATTCACTTATTACCGACAACAATACCGCCGCGATCGTGACCGCAAACAGCCTTGCCGTAAGAAGATTTGCATTCGAACCTTTCATAATAAGTCCAAGACTGTCAGGAGTAGAAGCAAGCGCCTCCGCTGCGATCACAAGTTTGACATTCAATGAAAAACCGCTTGCCGAACCCTCAAACAATGCGGGCGCCATATTGGGTATATACAACCCGAATACGATCGATTTGCGGCTGACGCCGTAAACTTTGCTCATTTCATAGAGTTTTTTATCCACCGCCCCGAACGCGGAAAGAAAAACCGAATACAATGTCGGACAAATTACAATGACCGCGATCACCGCAGGCGCAATTTCACGGGAAAACCAGATCACCAAAATATAAATGATCGCCATTGTCGGCACTGCCCTGACGATCGACATAAACGGCTTAATGAGTCTGTCCGCCGTTTCAAAAAAATACGACAAAAGCGCAAAAATAAGTCCGATCAAAAAGGAAATTGCAAAGCAATAGATTGACCGCAAAAAAGTGCTGCCCAGTGATCGCCAGAAATATGAAGTTTTCACCAGTACAAAAAGTTCTTCAAATGCACGCGAAGGAGAAGGAAGAATAATTTCCATTCCCTTTGCATATGCCGCAATCGCCCATACGGCAAAGACAGCCGCGACCACAATTACGGGATACAATACATTCAGAACAATTTTTACGGCACGCTTATCCATACCGAACCTCTACCCTCTATTATACAGACTTAAATTATGCTGAATAAGTATAGAAAAATTTATCGTCTAACTGTTGTCCTTTGTTCATTACGGACACGTATTCTTTAACGCTTGCTTTGACAGCGTCCGATTTTACAAATCCGAGATTGCAGTTTTCAACCGTAGTCGTAGTGATCGGCGCAGAAATCAGCGCAGATGTATCAGAAGTATACCCCATTTCTTGAAGAGCTGTTTTAAGCGCCGCAATATTTTCCGTTTTTGCGATCCATTCGGCATTTGTAGCAAGACTGTTCGCAAACGCTTCCGCAACTTTTGCATTATTTTTTGCAAAATCAGTATTTACGACCAAAGAAGCCTGAGGATAACTGTCTCCACCCGTCAATGTTTTCCATTCCGCCTGAAAATCCACGACTGTCTTTGCAGAAGAAACCTGCTTTTTGCACGCCGTCACCTGCGGTTCACCCAAAACGCCATAGCATTCCTCGCCCTGTGCATTTGCGGTCACAATTTTTGCAATAATTTCCTTACCGTCATCAACGGGCGTTGCATTCAGTTCAATTTCATTTTCCGAACAGAGATATTCAAGCATCGCAGAAGTCGTTCCCACCGTTACGTAAACCGTTTTGCCAGCAAGATCGGCAAGACTATCCGCCTCTCCTACACCGACAATGAACAGATTTCCGAAAACGTTCGAGGACATCAACTGAATTTTTGCACCGCTTTTATAAATAGTTGCAGCCGCATTGGTAGGCATGATCGCAAGATCTGCCGATCCGTTTGATACAAGCCCGCCGATCTCGCTTGCATTGACGATATGATATTTGATCTCCATATCTACTTCATCGACGCCCTCTGTGATCGCCTCGGCAAGCGCAAGCCCGGGCGTTCCGTCGGGAAGATATACGTCGAGCGTATCTTTCGCGTTATCATTTCCGCACGCAGTAAAAAACAATGCGCCGAACGAAAGCACAACGAAAGACAATAAAACTGTCAGAATTTTTTTCATACTACATACTCCTTGCTTTTTTAACTAAACTTTTCGCCGCAAAAAAGAGGTTTAAAAACTCGAAAACAAAGTTTTTGCTGTAATCCCGCCGATCATACCGAGTTTTCCCGTTAAGGCATTGATCTTCTCCTGGGGCGCATCGATCACTACGGACAAAACACATACGTTCTTCTGCCTGTACGGTATTCCCATCCTGCCGACGATATATTCACCGTAATCGTGAAGAACGGCATTCATCTTTTCCGTGCAATCGTTATCGCGCACAATAATGCTGATGACGGCAAGCCTCGTTTCCGACATAAAAAAACCTCCTTTTCGCACCGAAGCAAAAAGGAGACAAATATCCCATAACGGATATTACGTTTGAACTTTCTCCCCTTTACCGTCGGGCGAACCCTTCGACTCAGGTTTAATTTCTTTTATTATAAATACTCGGCTCAAAAAACGCAAGTATTTTTATACATAAATCTTTTTCTTTTACACATACTCGTGGCATGAAGAAAACTCTTTTATTTACCGCCATCGCCGTCATTTTGACCGCCACTTTGATTTTATTTATGGATTTTATTCTGGTCAAACCTGACCGCGAAGAACGGGTCAATCTTTTTTCCGTCACGGCGACCTGCCGTGTATCAGACAACGAAACAAGCGAAAACCTTTACAACTCATCAACTGCTTCACATTCAAAAGACAAAATCGAGAAAATAGCAAAACGTCTCAGAAAACGTGACCGCGTTCCGGGGCCCTTAAAGGACGGCATAAAAAAACCGTTCCCTAAGCCTCTGAACGGTAACTGAAACACTGAAATTATATAAAAACACGCCGATCAGAAAACCTTCTTTGAACGGCGTGTTTTTATTTGTTTTTTCTTATCGCATTTTAAATTTATCTTCCGGCATTAAAGTTGATCAGACAGCCTTTGAGAATAATTGACTTTTCATCGGGCGTGAGCGAACCGAGGGAAAGTTCGATATCTTTTACGGTTTTTCCGCTCAGATGTTTTGCAGGGATCTTTTCTGCGCCGTCCGCAACATAACGGTCGATATCTTCAATATAAATATAATCCCCGACCTTGAAGTGAAGTTTTTCCGCTGTAAAAGGCAACATACCCCAGTTGATAAGGTTGCTTCTGTAACGTTTGGTCGCATATTCTTTGGCGATATTCGCAATACCGCCCAGAACTCTCTGACAGGATGCCGCCTGTTCTCTTGCGGAACCGTCACCGGGCTTTACCGCAACGACGCAACTGCCGTAAATCGTTCCTTCCTTAACATCCAGTTCCTTGACAGCATTTTTAAGTTTCTCGGGAAGTTCACCCGTTTCGCGACGCACTTCTTCATCCGCTTTCACTTCTTTTGCGCGACCCACATATCCCGGATCCTTTCTTGAAAGGGCAAACTCTGCAAGTTTTAAAGGATTGGAACGGTACGAAGAAGTTTCGCCCGAAGGAATGAGTTCATCTGTCGTCGTTACGGGATCATTGATCACGCTGACAGCCTTTATAAGTACGTTCTTTCCGAGAGGAATCATCTCCGGCCAGTCTGCAATATTAGGACCATATTTAAGGTCTTCTTCCTTGTGCGCTTTGCCTGCGCCCATGTAAACTCTGTTTTTATAAATTTCACCGTCAAAGAAATATTTCTTGACTTTTTTGGTGTATTCCGCTTCCGTTGCGGGGGTAAGAACACCGCCGTTTGCCGCCGTTGCCGCGATCGAACGGGCATCCATCAGCGCAACCGCCGCAAGCTGACCGCCCGCAGGTTTACTTCCTTCACGGCTTTCAAAGTTACGCGTCGTATGACGGATCGAAAGACCGTTGTTTGCAGGAACATCTCCCGCACCGAAACAAGGGCCGCAAAATGCCGTCTTGATGATCGCACCGCTGTCCATTAAGCCGCCGATATAACCGTTTTCGACAAGTGCTTTATAGACAGGCTGGCTCGACGGATAAATGCTAAGCGAAAACTCATCTACGCCCGTCGATTTTCCTTTAAGTATCTCATACGCTTCGGCAATGTTTTCGTACATACCGCCTGCGCAACCTGCAATGATACCTTGATTGACATATACCTTTCCGTCTTTGATCTTATCCGTAAGACAGAAATTGTCGCTGCCCTTAATTTTTCTGCCAGCGGCTTCCACCTCGGAAAGGATCTCCATAGGATGTTCCAGAACCTCGCGGATCGTATACGCGTTGCTCGGATGGAACGGAAGAGCGATCATCGGCTCGATCGTGGAAAGGTTGATCGTGATACCGTAATCATAATAAGCAGGATCTGAAGGTTTCATCTCCTTGTAATCCTGTTCCCTGCCGTGTATCTTATAATACTCACGGGTCTTTTCGTCCGTCTCCCAGATAGAGGAAAGACAAGCCGTTTCCGTCGTCATGACGTCGATACCGTTTCTGTAATCCATAGAAAGATTGCGGATACCGGGGCCCACGAATTCAAGAATTTTATTCTTTACAAAGCCGTTTTTGAATACTGCGCCGCAAAGAGCGATAGCAACGTCCTGCGGTCCTACTCCCTTTTTCAGATTGCCGCGAAGGTATACCGCAACTGTTTCGGGACGGCGGATATCATAAGTTTTATTGAGGATCTGTTTTACTAGTTCGGGCCCGCCCTCACCGACAGCCATTGTGCCGAGCGCACCGTAACGGGTGTGAGAATCGCTACCGAGGATCATTCTGCCGACCTTTGCTTCCATTTCACGCATATACTGATGAATGACTGCAAGGTGCGGCGGAACAAAGTTCGCCCCGTACTTCTTTGCCGCAGACAAACCGAATACGTGGTCGTCTTCATTGATCGTACCGCCGACTGCACAAAGGGAGTTATGGCAGTTTGTCAAAGTATAAGAAAGAGGAAATTCTTTCAAGCCGCTTGCCTTCGCCGTCTGAATAATACCTACATAAGTAATATCGTGCGAAGCGATCGCGTCAAATTTGATTTTGAGATTCTCGTCGTCACCTTTATTGTGCATTTTCAGTATGCGCCAGCTCATCGTTCCTTTGCGAGCTTCTTCCTTTTGTGCCGACGTCAAAAATGCCTGGTTTTCTTTCACCAGCGTGCCGCCCATATAATAGCAGCCGCCGCGGATCAGTTTGATCATTCTCTTTTCTCCTCTTTTCCGTATTCTGTCTTTTGTTTACTGTTTCTCTCCGCTGTTTATATTTTAAATTGCGGAAATATTTTTTTTATTATAACGCCCTTTCCCGTTTTTGTCAATCGAAAAACATTCAGCGCGTTTTTCCCTTCTTTTTTCGAGTTTCCCGTACTGTCTGTTCGTACCCGTGATCAGTGGGATGATAAAACACCTCGTTTTTGAGTGAATCGGGAAGATATTGCTGTTCAACATAGCCACCGTAATCGTGCGGATATTTATAATTTTTGCTCTGCGCTTTGGTCTTCGCGTCACCGAAAGTATTGTCCATAAGATAAGGCGGAATATTATCGTCCCGCACTTCTCTTGCCGCCGCCCTTGCCTTTTCCAGCGCAATAATGACCGAATTGGATTTTTCCGCTTCGCATACATAAATGATCGCATTTGCCATAGGAATCAGCCCCTCGGGTGCGCCCATTTTTTCAAACGCGTACAATGCGGATGTCGCAACGACCAGAGCATTCGGGTCTGCCATGCCTACATCCTCACTCGAATGAGCGATCAGACGACGCAGTATAATTAAAGGATCACACCCTCCTTCGATCAGGCGAAACGCATAGTAAAGCGCGGCATCCGAATCGCTTCCTCTCAAACTTTTACAAAATGCGGACAGCATATCGTAATAAGTATCTTCGTTGTACGAAAGCGCTTTTCTTTGTATAGACTGTTCTGCATCCGCAAGTTTTACGTGAATATGCCCTTCCCCGTCGGGCGGAGTGGTCAGCACCGCAAGCTCCAAGGCATTGTACGCCGTGCGCAGATCCCCTCCGCTCATTTCGGCAATATGCTTTATAGCATCCTCATCGCACTGCGCTTTATAGGCGTATAAACCTTTTCTGGACACAAGAGCCTTTTTTAATGCACCGATGATATCCGTTTCCGACAGTCTCTTGAACTCAAACACACGGCACCGCGATACAATAGCGGGCGTCATAGACGCAAACGGGTTTTCCGTTGTAGAACCGATAAATATGATCGTACCCTGTTCGATCGCGGGAAGAAGTGAATCGGACTGCGTTTTATTGAACCTGTGGCACTCGTCAAGCAAGAGATATGTCTTGCGGTTATACATTTTCAAATTGTTACGAGCATCTTCCACCGCTTTTTTTACGTCCGCAACCCCGCTCTGTACCGCGTTCAGCTTTACAAAATTACCGTGCGTTGTAGAAGCGATAATATTGGCAAGCGTCGTCTTGCCGCAACCGGGAGGTCCCCAGAAAATGCAACTTCCAAGCCTGTCCAATTTTATCGCACGACGAAGAAGGCTGCCCTCCGAAACTATATGGCTCTGACCTATAAACTCCTCGAGCGTGTTTGCGCGCATTTTATCCGCAAGCGGCTTGGCTTCGTATTCATTGTTATTCAGATCGAAAAGATCCATTTTCTCTCCTTTGCGTAAATCGAAACGATTTAAACAAAATTAATCTTTTAAAAGTTCGCGTATCTTTGCCGCATTCTGCTTGGCTGTTTCGTATCCGGCATCATATGCTTCCTGTAAATATTTGATCTGATACTGACTGACATTTCCCATATCCGGTTCCAACCACAGATCGGCAAGTTTTCTTAATGCCTTGCGCTGAACTTTCGTTTTCTGATCATCCATGATATCATAAACGCGCATTACAAGCGAAAACACATTTCCTATCTTTTCGGCAGGTTGGAGTTTTCCGAGAACGTCTACCGCCACAACGACATCCGCCCCCATCTCTTTTACCTGCTTTACGGGAACACGGCATAAAACTCCGCCATCAATGAGCATCATTCCGTCTTTCTGAACAGGGCGAAAAACCGTCGGCATGGAACTGGAAGCGAGCATCGCCTCGACCACGCTGCCCTCGCTGAGCGTTACTTCCTTACCCGAGATCAGATCTACCGCCACACAGGAAAACGGGATTTTCAACTGTGTGAAATCACAGTTTTCCAGGTGCTTCGTCATCATCTTACGAACCTTCGTCCAACGGAGAAGCCCTAATTTCGATATGGGCGAAATACCTATATCCGCTATATCAAAAAATTTCAGACTCTGAATAATTTTGAGCATTTCTTCCGTACTCATGCCTTTACAATAACACGCCCCGACCACCGAACCCATGGAAGAGCCGCTCACAAAATCGGCACAAATTCCTTCTTCTTCAAGTCCCTTCAAAAAACCTATGTGCGCTATTCCTCTCGCGCCGCCCGCACCGAGTGCAAGACCTAACTTTTTCATATTATTCCCCTCTTATCTTACTCATATTTTACTAAATTTTCCCATAAAATGTACTGCTATGTCTATCAAAAATTTAACCTGTAAATCTCGGATTTTTCCTCGTATCGAAGAAAAAACGACAAAAAATGAAGTCAGAAAAAATTTCAATTCCACCACCACTTCAAGTGCTGTCAATAAAGCTACAAACAGAAGTCATTCATTCAGTCTTACTTTCTTATCATTAGTGATCGCGCTCGTGATCATTCTTCTTGCCTTAAAACCTGAACGCTATGCCGCTGCTTGTATGGAAGGGGTTGCCGTTTGGCTGAACTTTGTTCTGCCTTCACTTTTTCCTTTCTTTATACTCACGGCTTTACTTACAAAACTCGGCAGGATCAGCAAACTTTCCGAAAAATTTTCACCGATAACCGAACGAGTTTTCGGACTTCCGGGAATATCTTCTTACTGTTTTTTAATCAGTATTCTGTCCGGATATCCCGTCGGCAGCAGAATGATTTCAGACCTCAAAAAATCAAACCTGATCGATTCAAAACAAGCGACGGAAATGAGTTTTTTATGCTCGACCTCGGGACCGATGTTTATTCTCGGAAGCGTCGGAACAAGAATGTTTTCAAGTAAAAAAATCGGCTTGGTATTGTTACTCTCCCACCTCACCGCAGTTCTCATTATATGCTTTACCCGAGCCCTTTTGCGAAAAAAAACTCCCCAAAACCAAAAACAACTTCCCGCACTTTTGAAAATCGACAACGCTCTGTATGAAAGCGTTTACGGTGCCGTTCTTTCCATTCTCACCGTGGGCGGATTTATTGCTTTGTTTTATGTTTTTGCCGAAATATTGACAGATCTTAAAATCCTCGCCTTGCCTGCCCTTTTATTTGGTAAGCTCTTTGCTCTGTTTAATATGAACAATGTTGCGCAGGCGTTTACGACGGGACTTATTGAAGTTACAAGAGGCTGCGCAATGCTTGCACCTTTCGGCGCATCCGCTCTACCGCTTGCCGCATTTCTCATAACCTTCGGCGGCGCGTGCATACTTGCTCAACAACTCGGATATCTCAAAAGCGCAGGCGTAAAAGCCTCTGCATTTCTGCTTATAAAAGTTATACAGGCAATTTGCGCCGCTCTTTTATGTATCCCTGTTTCAGCACTTTTGCTGTGATTTTACAAAGGAAAATTTTAATTTCTTTTTTAAATCGCCTTACTTAATAGCAGCCGAGCAATCTGAAATCCTTTGAAAATGCACGCAGACGGTCAAGCGCATCGCGCACACCCTTATCCGCATAATCACCTTCAAATTCAATAAAGAAACAGTACTCGCCCGGTGAATTTTTGATCGGGCGGGATTCTATTTTTGTCATATTCAGTCCGTGCTCGGCAAGGATCTGCAACATTTTAAGAAGCGCCCCGGGCTCATGCGCACAATTTGCCGCAAAATAAACACGCTGTGAATGAAGGGGCAATTTCTCTTCCCCTTTCACGACCAGCAAAAAATGCGTGAAATTTTTAGGCTCGTCCGCTATATTTTCACTTAACAATACGACGCCGTCTTGTTTTACGTGAGAACCTACGATCCCCGCATCTTCTTTGCTTTTAATCTTGGCAAGGCTTTGGACCGTAGAGTCTGTATAAACGGTTTGCGCAAAAAGCAATTTTTCCGAAAGAAATTTACCGCACTGCAAGATCGCCTGCTGATGAGAATATACCCTCTTCACATCTTTAAGAGAAGCCCCTTCTTTAAGTGCCAGCCTATGTTCGATTTTTAAAATATGTTCGCGCACGGCATACAACTCTTTTTCCGCGTATAGAAGATCGAGATTCTGCGTTACCGCACCCTGCAAGGTATTTTCTACGGGAAGCACTGCCGCATCCACGCCTCCGCTTCGGACAAGCCCCACCGCCTCATAAAAATTTTTGCAAGGTATTCTTTCCGATTCGGGTAACATCATTTCCGCAGCCACACCGCTATAACTGCCTTCGGGACCCAGATAAGCTACTTTCATACATTCCTCTCAGACTTTATCCGCAATATCCAGGATCAATCTTTCCGTATCAGTCCAACCAAGACAAGGATCGGTGATCGATTTCCCGTAAACGATATCTTCTTTCTGACAGCCCTCTTCGATAAAACTCTCGATCATAAAGCCTTTGACGTATTTTTTGAAATCTTTATCGTAAAGCCTGTTGTTCATTACTTCTTCCACAATTCTGATCTGTTGACGGTACTGCTTGCCCGAATTGGAATGATTCGCATCGATAATAATGGCGGGATTTTTCAATCCGGTTTTTGCATAACCTTCAATGACGCTCATGACCGTTTCATAATGGAAGTTGGGAATATCGTTGCCGTAACCGTCAACCGCGCCGCGAAGCACTGCGTGTGCAAGTTCATTGCCGGAAGTTCGCACCTGGTAGTTTTGATATTTAAAAACCTGACCGCCGCTCTGCGCCGCATAAATGGAATTGAGAAGCACGGGAACAGAACCGCTCATCGGATTTTTTATGCCTACGGGAAGTTCAATTCCGCTTGAAACGAGTCTGTGCATCTGATTTTCGCTCGACCTCGCACCGATCGCAATATAGGTCAGCAAATCTTCAACATACGCGTAGTTCTCGGGATACAGCATCTCATCTGCCGCAGAAAGTCCGCTCGCGCCGATCGCGTCTATATGCAGTCTTCTTATTGTGAGGATACCTTTCAGAATATCTTCCTTGCTTTTGGGATCGGGTTGAGTGAACATTCCTTTATAACCGACGCCCTTTGTACGCGGCTTATTCGTATAAATGCGCGGAACGATAACTAATTTATCTTTTACCCGTTCATTAAGCTTTCCAAGCCTTTCCACATAATCGAGTACGGGCTTGCTTTCGTGCGCAGAACAGGGACCTACGATCAAAAGCATCTTATCCGTCTTGCCCCTGATCACTTCCGCCGCAAGCCTGTCTCTCTCCGCTTTAACTTTTTTCAGATCGGCAGGCAGAGGCTCCTGTGCTAATATTTCCTCCGCTTCCGGTATTCTTTCTTCTTTTTTAAACATTTTTTTTAGACTCCCCGACAAACTCCATCAGATCCCCTCTTATCTCTTCGGGAACATACGCATCCACATTTTTATTGAATCTGAGAGCGTCTTTAACCAGTCCCGAACTGATATGCAAAAATTCCTGCCTTGTGGGCAGAAATACGGTGATCATATCTTTATACATATCCACATTGATGAAATTCAGTTGTGCCTCATAATCGTAATCCGTACCGTTGCGAATACCGCGCACATAAAAGCGTATTCCTTCCTGACGCAAAAGATCGACCGTCAGCCCGTCATAACTCATTACCCGAACACGGGGATATGCCGCAAATATCTTTTTCAGCATGGCTAGTCTTTTCTCGACCGAGAAAAGAGGCTTTTTATTTGGATTGATCAGGATAGCCACCGTAACTTCGTCAAAAATTTCCAGACTCTTCATTACGATGTCCTTATGCCCGAGTGTAGGCGGGTCAAAAGTCCCCGCAAAAAGACACTTCTTCATCCTTGTCTCCTTGAATTTTATCCATTCCGATCTTTTTTAATCGGGAGAAAAAAAAGTAAGATATGTAGAGCCGTATTTACGCTCATCGTATTTCACAAGATCTGCTATTTCGTCCGTAAAAGGCTTATCGCTTTCAAAGACCGCCACACCGCCCGTATTCAGCAGTTTTCTTTCGGCGATCAGTTCAAGTGCAACTCTTCCATAACCGCTCTTATAAGGCGGATCGATAAAAATAACATCGAATGTGATATCCAAACTTTTTAAAAGTTCACGAAAATCCAAATTATAAATTTTCGGCTCTACCTTTAAAGCCGCACAATTTTTTTTGAGTACGGCAAGACTATCTTTTGAAAAATCGTTGAATACCACAAAATCAGCACCCCTTGAAAGTGCTTCAAGGCCTACCCCGCCGCTGCCGCTGAACAGATCCAGTACATTCGAACCGTGAATTTCGGGTGCAAGAATATTAAAAAGGGATTCCTTGACTCTGTCCGCCGTAGGACGAATTTCCTTACCTTTGAACGCGGCAAGTGATTTACCCCTGTATTTTCCGCCTATGATCCTCAATGCTTGTCCGCCTCCCTGTTTCTGACCGCATTGATCTGCTGCGTTCTGCGTTCCAGCATAAACCTGCGCATACGTTCTTTATTGCCGCCGAAAATATACCCTACTCCGCAGACAGCCGTAATTAAAGCGACCATGATAAATCCGAAATAATAGCTCGCATTCATGCTGATAGCCATGATCGGTATGATCGACCAACCCGAAACAAACCATAACGCGAGCCGCACAAAACCGTTCTTGGTTATCCCTGCAACGACCATCAATACGATCGCGGGAAGTGAAGCAATAAGAGCAAAAACAAAACCTTTATAAACGCGGTACTCTTTATAAGTGGCTACCTTTTCCTTTTTCTGCTCACCCCACTCGTCGAGAACCACTGCCGCGTTTTTCTTTTTTGTTTCATTGTCGAGCATGATCTTGTAGGATTTTTCACCCACGCTGCGCATAAACACAAAATCCACCACTACCGTACACCCCAACAAAACTACCATCAAAATAATTTTCAAGGCTACGATACTGATCATTGCCACCGCAAACATGGTCAGTCCGAACATAAGGTTCAATAAAAACGGCGTCGCCGCACGTCGCACATACTCCCATACCGCAAGTGCCGCGGTTTTCGCTTTTCCTGTCATTTTTCTACCTCCGTATTAACACGCGCTCATCTGTTATGATCGCATCCAGTAAAACATCGTGTTCCTCGTGCGGAACTCCGTCCGTTATCTGATAATCAAAGCATATCCCCACTTTCAGCATTGTCGCCGCCGAAAGATAACGATCATAAAATCCTCCGCCATAGCCTAAGCGATAAAACTGCTTGTCCGCCGCAAGCAGAGGCAGAATACAAACTTCTGCACTCTTCAAACTTTTTTCTCCCCGCGGCTCATCAATCCCGTACTTTCCCGCAACAAGAGGTTCACCACTGTATTGTACCGCAAACATTTCGCGGCCTTCCACGCGGGGAAGAAATACCAGCTTGCCTGTTTTCAGTAATTGAGTGATGATTTTTTTTGTATTTGCTTCCGTACCGAACGAATTATAGATAAAAAAACTTTCTTTGTCTTTCAGAAATTCCGCCGCAAAAAATCGGTTAAAAATTTTATCCGATCTCTCTTCGCGAAATTCGTCTTCAAGACGTTTCTTTTTCATTTCATCGCGCAGCAATTTTTTTGCCGACAATTCATCCTTCATAAATTCTTACCGAACGTGTTCCCACGTTGACCAACGCTTCATAAGATATTGTGCCATTTTTCTTTGCGTATTCGTCCGCATCCGAAAAAACACATACTTCCGCATATTTCTTTTTCCCTCGGCTCACAAACGAATCCATACAAAGTCCGTTTATGTTTCCTATCCCGCCGCTGCGAAAAAAACCGTCTGCATATCCGCATCGGATACAAGAAAGTTCACCCTCTCCGTCAAAAAAACCGTATCCCGCACCGCCATAGCGATATATCCTGTCCGCGGCTACCGTAGAATATACGCGCATTGCTTTTCTGAGCGGCAATCTGCCTGAAAAACCTTCCGGAAGATACCCGTACAGACCTATACCCGGTCTGACCATATCAAGACAAAATCTCTTATCTGCCAGAATCCCGCCAGTCGCAGCAAGATGTTTTATGAGTTTTCCGAACGTCTTTTCCGCTTCGGGAACAAAGTCGCAGAATCTCAGATACTGACCGTACGCTACCGCCGCATTCGAAGGCATATATAAATGCGAATAGATACCCTCTACTAAAATCCTGTCGGAAAGTTTCCCTCGGCAAAACTCCGAAAAGTCTTCCGAATCAAATCCGAGACGGTTCATACCCGTATTGACTTTCAGATGACATCTTGCGCATAGATTATATTTTTCCAAGACGGCAAGCAGCATTTCATAGTCACGCTTATCTGAAACCGTAAAAATTAAGTTCGCCCAGACAGCCCTGAGGATCTCTTCTTCACTGAGCGGCGGTTGCATCACAAGAATATCCGCATCCGTACCGCCGACCCGCAGACTTACTCCCTCTTCCACCAGTGCAACGGCAAAGCAGTCCGCCTCCGTTTCGAGTACCGACGCCACTGCTTGCGCACCGTGTCCGTACGCGTCCGCTTTCACTACCGCACACAGTTTCGCTTTTCCCGCAACACTGCGCAAAAGACGCGCGTTTTCCCTGATCGAATCCAACCTTATAATCGCTCTGTTCTGTTGCATAATCCGCCTCCCGCTTACGATTATCGTATGCGGCAAAACAAAATTATGCGCGTATTTCAAGCAATTTTCTATGTTTTTTCTTTAATGGTTCGAAATACTTCGTCTTTTATCCTGTTTTAACAAGATATCCGACAATTAAAAAGTATAACACAAAACCGTAAAATTTGCAATTATTTTGACTTTCGCGGCCGCAAAAGAAACCAAAAAACAGCCAATACCTGCAAAGGCACTGCCACGATAAAAAACAACCAACCGTCAATCCCGACAATAGTCAAAAATAATGCAAGCGCAAGCGTCCACAATAATCCGGAAACAAACGCAAAAGTCGTAAATCTGTTCCACCAAAGGCTGCTGAAAATGATCAAAAGAATAAAACTGACGGGTATAGCATACAGAAAACAAAGCCAGATTTTTTCTTCTTTCAGCCCGAACATATACAGCAGCGAAAAAGCAATTACGGCAACCAGCCAAACAAGTCCCGTTGCACACAGAGCGACAACGATCCTGCGATGATTCTTTTTTGAAGCTATCCGCGGAGGCTTTGTATGTTCACTGATCAAATAATCCAGCGAAACTTGATACATCTCCGCTATTCTTACCAAAACGCTGAGATCAGGCAGGCTCTCGCCCCTTTCCCACTTTGATACCGCTTTATCAGAATAATTAAGTTTTTCGGCAAGCTGCATCTGCGTAAGTCCTGCCGCCTTTCTGCACTGAACAAGATTATTCGCTACCGTGATTTTAAGATCTTCCATAAATTTATTATATCATAAAGCGTCTTTTTTTCAATACATTTACATTCTTTTCTTTTCGGAAATATAAATTTTTTCTGAATTATCTTGCCGAAAAACGGCTTCTCTACTTTTAAGAGAATCCTAAATTCTACCGCTCTACCGTTCATTTTTTAACCCATTCTAACGAAGAAAACTCGGGCTTACACCCGAGTTTTTCTTAAAATTCAAATTTTGTATCGCGTGAAAACAGACGCATAATGATATCCATACAAAGGTTTTTACCCTCAGTGTCCGAACGGGGTTCGTTACCGAAACAAACTTCATAAACCGCATCCGTTATGGGTAAATCCACTCCGAATTTTTTTCCGAGTTTCTGCATGGCTGCCGCCGTCATAACGCCTTCGGCAAGTTTTTCAAATTTTTCGCCTTTTACCAGCATTTCCCCGTACATTCTGTTATGAGAATGTCTGGAAAAAAGCGTCGTTTCATAATCGCCCAAATGAGCAAGACCATACGCGGAAAGCTCGTTTCCGCCGAGCGCGCTGATCAGTCTTGCAACTTCCCTTGCTCCTCTCGACATCAAAGGGCCTTTTAAAGTGGAAACTCCGCCGCCGTCCAGAACGCCTGCCGCTATACCCATTACGTTTTTCGCGGCAGCACCGATTTCCGTTCCGATAATATCATTACCGTAATAAAAGCGGATTAGCTCGCTTTTAAAATCGTCTGCAAGACTGCGCTTTAATGTATCGTTATAACTGTCGATAACCATACAATTCGGAATCCCTGCCGTAAAATCCTGAATATGACCGGGACCTACCCATACCGCAATCTTATCTTTATCTATCCCTGCTTCGATCAGGATCTCCGAAAGGCGCTTACCCGTTTCCACTTCGATCCCTTTCATGCAAAGAACAAATATTTTATCTTTTACGCCGCAGGCTTTTACTTTCTCTATAAAGCCCCTGAGTCCCTGAGAGCTGATGGAAATAATAATAACTTCCGCACGGCTTACCGCCGCCTGCAAATCCGCAGTGAGCGTGATCCGCTCATCCAGCGTAACATATTCGTTTTTACCAGTCTCTTTGAGAACTTTATAGGAATAATCCTCTTCGGGTCCCCATGACCAGACTTCCTTTCCCTTTTTTGCAGCCAGATACCAAGCGATAAAAGATCCCCATCTGCCGCAGCCGAGTACTGAAATTTTCTGCATAATCCTCCTCGCCGAAAACTTGTCCGACGCCTGTATTTATTTTTTATAAAACTTAAAGCACCGTGCGCTCGATAAACGCACGCGAAAGCGTAACATCGTCCGTATACTCGATTTCTGATCCTACGGGTATACCGTGCGCGAGCCTCGTCACTTTTATACCGAGCGGTTTGATCAGTTTTGCAATATACAGAGCGGTAGCGTCTCCTTCCACGTCGGGATTGGTCGCAATGATCACTTCCTGAACCTCGTCCTCCGAAAGCCTTGCAAGAAGCTCGCGGATGCGGATATCGTTAGGCCCTATCCCTTCCATAGGATTGATCACACCGTGCAGAACGTGATATACCCCTTTGTACTCTCTGAGCTTTTCCAAAGCGATCACGTCTTTCGGTTCTTTCACCACACATATAAAACGCTTGTCCCGCTGTTTACAGATATCGCAAACCTCGTTTTCGGTGAAATTGCCGCAAACCTTACAATACTTTACTTTCTTTTTTACGTTCAGGATCGCCGCAGCAAATTCCTGCGCTTCGCTTTCGGTCATATTGATCACCCGATAAGCATAACGCTGCGCGCTTTTTTTCCCGACTCCCGGAAGCTTGGAAAATTCGTTGATCAATCTTCCGATCGGTTCAATGAAAACTTCCATCGGTTACAGCAGGCCTCCCATTCCGCCCATTCCGCCGAACGGCCCCATTTTTTCCTTATATACCTCATCCGCTTTTTTATAACCGTCGAGGATCGCTGCCATAATGAGATCTTCGAGCATTTCTACGTCTTCGGGATCGACGGCTTTGGGATCAAGTTCGATACCGTCTATGATCTTCTTCGCATTCATATACACAACGACAGCTTCACCGCCGCTCGTTCCTACGATTTCCCACTCGTCAAGCAGTTTTTCCGTTTCCGCTAACTGTTCCTGCATTTTCTGAGCCTGTTTCATCAGGTTCTGCATATTTCCGCCGCCCATTCCGCCTTTGAATCCGGCCATTTTCGTTTCTCCTTTTTTCTTTTTCTTTCAAAATCGTTACGGGTTTATCCGCAATTTATTTTATTTCCATTTCCGTTGACGGGAAATTCTTTTTCAACGATTCGATCACTGCATCCGCTCCGTCTTTTTCCTTTCCTTTCAAGCGGATCTCAAAATCTTGTACGCCGACTTTTTCCATTGCCGCACGGATACTTTTGTAATGCTCTTCTCGGTTGAGCGAGCGATAAATCACTTCACTCTCCGTTGTAAGCACCAACTTATCGCCCTCAAACTGAGACATAAGATCCTGACACATCGTAAACAGAACCCCGTTCTTTGCGTTTTGCCGAAGCGCACGCAGAAAATATCCGAATGCTTTTCCGCGCTGACCGTCAGACATTACATTCACATTTTCCGAGGAAATTTTTTTGGCCGCAAAGGCTTCCGTAGGAATTTCTTCAAACGGCGGCTCTTTCTCATCATATGCGACAGGCTCAGGTTTTGCCCCGATAGTCTGCTCGGCTCTGTTTACACTCGAAACATTTCTCTCTGCAACCGGTACGCTTTTCATGCCCGACAATTTTCTTTCCAGAGCCTCAATACGCGAAACCAGTGCGGAAATATCTTTATCCGCCTCTATAACACTCGCCTTGACCACCGCCGTTTCCAATAATATACGGGGCGAAACCGAATATCGTATATCCGTTTCCAACGCGGCAAATATTTCAGCCACCCGCAAGATTCTGTCACCCCGCGCGTCTTTTGCGATTCTTGAAATTTCAGAAAACATTTCTTCGGGAAGATTTAAAACGTCGCTTGCGTTTTTGCATACCGCCGCAATACTGCACTGATTGATAAAATTCAAGAGATCTTTTACCAGTACGCCTACACTTTTGCCCGAAGATATTATTTTTTCAGTTTCCGTAAGCGCAGTGGAAACGTCCCCTTTAAAAATATTTTCACCGAATTTTGCAATTTCATAAAAATCCGCACTGCCTAATACTTCGGTCACGTCTTTATAGGTAAGTTTGCCTTTACTGTATGAAAGACAACTATCCGCAATCGAAAGGCTGTCACGCACGCTGCCTGCGCCTGCACGCGCGATCGCAGACACTGCCGAATCCTCATATTCCCTGCCGACCTTATCAAACACCGATTTTAAGTGCTGTTCGAGATCCTTTTGCGGTATCAGTTTAAAATCGAAGCGCATACACCTCGACAAAATCGTTGCGGGAAGTTTATGCGGTTCGGTCGTTGCCAATATAAACACCGCGTGGCGAGGCGGTTCTTCCAAAGTTTTCAAAAGAGCGTTGAATGCCGAATCGGACAGCATATGAACTTCGTCTATGATATACACTTTATATTTTGCCGAAACGGGAGGATACTGCACTTTTTCCCGCAGATCCCGCATTTCATTTACTCCGTTGTTAGAAGCAGCGTCGATTTCGGTTATATCGAGATTAGACGGATCGGCAAGGGCTTTACAAGTTTCGCATTTACCGCAAGGCGAACCGTTAACGGGCTTTTCACAGTTGATGGATTTTGCGAATATCTTTGCAGTACTCGTCTTTCCCGTACCGCGCGGGCCGCAAAACAGATAAGCGTGTCCGACCCTGCCCGTTTCAATCTGATTTTTTAAAATCCTGACTATATGTTCCTGCCGCACCAGACCTTCCAGCGTAGTCGGGCGGAACATTCTGTATAATGCCAGATATGACATTCTGCCTCCTTTCGTTTCCCGTTAAAACGGTCAACTTCTCTTATCGAGCAACTTCATTACCTTTTTCTTTGCGCGCTGTACGGCATTATCCGCACTCTTTACGGAGATCTTACAGCTTGCCGCAATCTCCGAAATACTCTCTCCTTCCATATACTGCAAAAGAGCCGTATATTCTTTGTCCGTAAGCGATCCTCTCACTGCGGATAAAAACTCCTGCCTGTCCTCCAAGCCGATCAATGCGTCCTCGGGATTTTCAGAGGAAAGCCAGCCTGCCTCTTCCCCGTCAGGGAAAGGTACACCGTCATTGAGCGGAAGATGTTTTTTCCGCGAAGCCGATCTCACTGCGCCGACCATCTTTCTGCTTATGCAAAGATAAGCAAAATTCTTAAAACTCATGCCGCCTTCGCGAAAATCCGTAATCGCAAGATATAATCCGATCATCCCTTCCTGAATCAGATCTTCCGTTTCTCCGCCTTCTAAAAAATAACTTCTCGCAAGCACTCTTACGGAATTTTTATATCTTTCCAGTAAAATCTCCGCCGCCGTTTTATCGCCTTGCTGTGCCTGCAAAGCAAGAGATTCGTCTTTTATTATATTTTCTTTCTTTTCGTTTTTGTCTTCCTTGCTTTCGTTCATCTGCGCTGTCTCACCGCCTCGTATACGGCTATTCCCAAAGCCACCGACGCATTGAGTGAATTGACCTTCCCTGCAAGCGGTAACGAAAGAATTTTGTCACACTTCTTTTTTGTAAGCGCGCCCACACCGCTGTGTTCCCCGCCAACAACCAGAGCGACTTTACCCGTAAGATCAGAGGAATATAAATCTTCCCCTTCCGCTTCCAGCGCATATACCCAATACCCATGTTTTTGCAATTCATCCACTGCATAATTTACGCCGGGAACGCGTGCAACTTTAACATGACTTGCCGCGCCTTCGGAAATGCGAACGACCGCGCCCGTAACCTGTGCGCTCTTGTTTTTGGGTATTATGACACCCGCCGCCCCCGCACACTCGGCGACACGGAGAATACTGCCGAGATTGTGAACGTCTTCCACTCCGTCGCAAACTATTATAAGACCCGAAGAATCTCCTTCGGTCAATTCGGAAAGATCCGCATATTCATATTCCGAAACATAGGCAATGACTCCCTGATGCCGTCCCGTTTCGCTTTCTTTATCCAGTACTTTACCGTCGCAAAACTGTACTTTTATTCCCTTTTCGCGAGCCGCGGAAAAGATCCTGCCGAGCGAACGCTCGTCGCCTTTTCTGATCATCAGTTTATCAATCGTTTTTTCCGTTTTCAGAAGTTCCAAAACGGCGTTTCTTCCTTCAATCTTCATTCTGACCGCCTTCTGCCGTTAATAATTCAGCGATTCGTTCGTATTGTCCCGTAAGGTATAAAAAACCAAGCACCGCCTCAAAACCTGTCGAAATGTTATATTCTGCAACGTCCGCATTTTTACTTTTTGTCGGTTTTTTCGCATTGCGGGCGCGCATAAAAATTTCACGCTCCGCTTCCGTGAGCAAATCCGAAATTTTCGCATATTGCTTTGCCTGACCTTTCGCACTTACCTGCATGGACGCAAGCTTCTGTAACATCCCCGTCTTGAAATCGGACGAAAACACCAAAGACTCCCGTACATACAGCGATTGAACTGCGTCACCAACAAAAGCCAACACGACCGCATTCAGATTTTTTGCCCGTTCGGCACTCATAATCTCATTAAATCTGACCATAAAGAGATTATAACACATTTTACCGATAATTTCAAGATTTAATCCATTACATTTTTAAAATTCATTTAGCTTCCGACTCGGCGAGCCAAGCCACTGTTCCGCGAAAAATCGCATCGGCGATCTTTTCCCTGTATGCGTTTTCAGAAAGCCTTTTTTCTTCCTCTGCGTTGGAAAGAAAACCACATTCCACAATCACAGAAGGATAATCCGTACATTCAAGCATAAAATACTCTCCCCCAAGCGATTGAATATTTCTGCCAGACAGTCCGTTTAATTCTTGTTGAATTTTCATTGCCAAAGGTTTTCCGCTTTCTGTTGCCTGATCGAAAAACACCTGTCCGCCAAACCGCTCAGGAGCCGCCACAAAACTGTTCTGATGCACAGATATCAATACATTTGCTTCGGCGCTCAATGCGATCTCTTTTCGCTTTCGCATATCCCGTTTTTTAAACCCTTCCGTGGGCAATCCGTAAAGTCCTGACTCATTTTCTCTTGTCAATACTACCCGAAACCCAGCATTCTCAAATTTATTTTGCAAAATTTTTACGATCGCAAGGTTGATATCGCTTTCCTTTATGCCTGTATGTTTGCCCAAAACACCCGGATCTATTCCGCCATGCCCCGCGTCCAAAACAACCGTATAGTAACCGGGCGAACTTTTTGCCGCCGATAAAGCCGAAAATCCGCAGGATAAAACTAATGTGAAAATACCAATTAAAACCGCCGCAAGCAATCTTCTTGCCGATATGACCATAACTCCTCCCGTTTGGTTTTTAAACCGTTTTTTTCTATTTTATTCCTGCAAAAAAAGAAAAATCACTTTTGCCTTTTTACCTCTATATAAATAAAAAATCTTATTAAAAATCCCCAAAAGGCATACAACCTTTCAGGGATTTTCCCGCAAACCGATAAAAACTTTATTTAGTCCGTGACTTCATTGAAAATCGGATCATCAAAAAATTCTTTCAATGAAATTCCTAAAGTAGACGTAAATTGATATAAAAGATCTAACATTATCTTTTGTTGCTTTCCATTAAAAACTTGAGATATTGTTGACTTTGCAATTCCTCCCTCTTTATGAAAATAATATGGAGAAATGCCTCTCTCCCCCATAATTTTACGTAACCTTAAAACCACAGCATCGATTAACCGCATATTAAACCTCCCATAGTTCTATGTATTGAACCATGAGGTTATTATATGCAATCTTAAAAATATATAAGTTCTATGTATAGAACATACTTTACATTTTTTTACTTATTTACTATAATAAGTTTATATTTTTAAGGAGAAAACCAATATGAAAACATGTTGCCTTACCGGTCATCGACCTAAAGGATTTCCGTGGGATTATTCAGATAAGAATAGCAAAGAACACAAAAGTTATATTGCCGCTCTTAGAAAAAAAATTATTGAACTTATTTTAAACGGTTATAAACATTTTATTTCAGGCGGAGCAATCGGTGCAGATTCCGACTTCGCAGAAATTATTATTGAATTACGCAAGTCTGATTATCCCGACATTACACTTGAAATTGCGGTTCCTTGCCCCAATCAAGATTTAAAATGGCGTACCGCTGACAAAATAAGGTATAAAAAAATCTGCAACGAAGCAGATAAAATTAATTTTGTAAGTGAAAGATACACAGAATTTTGCATACAAAAAAGAAACGAATATATGATCAATCATTCTGATTTTCTTATTGTAGTATGGAACGGGGAACAACACGGAGGCACTTATAACACATTTCAATACGCAAAGAAAAAGAAACTTCTTTCATCTGTTATATATTTGCAAAACTTTATGACCTGACGATCTCAAACTATTCGTAACAATTTTTGAAACTTATTTTTACCCCTCAAACATACAGATAAGCCCGCCGCGGAAAAATCCGCGGCGGACTTATCTGTGTTTGAATTACAATTTTATTCTTTACTTTCTTTTGACTCGAACGACTTTTCCGCCCGTAAGCGCAATCATCTTGATTGCAGGGAGCGAAAAATCATTTGCTTCAATCGTCAAAGCCTTATTCAGACTTCCTCTTGCAAGAACTTTATAAGCAGAAGCCTTTTTCTCTATTAAACCTTTTTCTTTCAAAGATTTAAGATCAACGACTTCTTCTTCACGGTAGTTTGCGCTCAACGTATCAAGATTGACATAACTTTTCTTGCCTGCCGTCACTGACACTTCCCGTTCTTCCGCTATCGCCATTAATTGTTTTGCCGTAGCGTCCGAAATCAACTCTTCCGCCTCATTCACATTCACTGTATCTGTTACCGTATATGCCGAAAGCTTTTCTACCTTTGCCCCCTCAGCAATATACGTTTCCAGCTGTTCTTCCGTAACGGTTTCACCCGTTTCTCTCTTTGCGTAAACTTTAATCAATTTTCTCTTGATCAAAGGTTCACGCTCTTCGTAAGGAATATGTAAATCTTCCCCGTATCTTGCAAAATCCAGTTCAAATTTAGCCGCTGTTTCCTCGATCAGCTCCATTGCGTATTTAAGACTTCTTGCGCCCGTGATTTTATAACGAACAGGTACGTTTTTATACCTCTTCTTTTCGGATACGTCACGGAAATTATACTTTTCATCTACTTGATCGGGTGAAAGCGCAAGATACAAAATAAGGCTCTTTCTGTTCGCGTTGACTTTGGCAAATTGCTGTCTTCCGAAATTATAGCTATCATAATTCCAGCTCTCACGTTCTTTGATGCCGATAAAGGACAAAAGCTCATTTCTTATCTGATTATAATAGTCTTTCGTCTCGTCATCTGCCTGGATCAGTCTTGCCCTAAAACTGCGGCGGTACTGCACAAATACTTTTGCTCCCGTTACAAGCGTAACCAAAGCATTGTCAATTTCATCGCCCTCCGCGGCTTCCTCTTCATCCTCATCTTCTTGTGAGGAGACCTCCTCATCATTTTCTTTTTCAACCGTTTCAGGTTCAGATTTAATTTCTTGTTCTTCCGCTTCGGATTCAGTTTCCGTTACTTCAACCGCTTCTTCCGTCTCTGCCTCAGAAGCTTCGTCCAAAGTCAATTCATCTTCTTTGTTTTCGGGTTCTTCCTCCGCAATCTCCTGTGCTTTGGAAACTTCCTCCCAGCCCGCAAACAAAGTCACATTCGATCGGATCTGAAACATTTCCTCCGCCGCTTTACTGCATGCGCGATCAAAATACCAACCCGTAAAATTGAACCCTTCCTTTTCAGGCTTCGGTAACTTTACTGCTTTATATCTGCCTATCCTGACTTTTTGCGTTTTATCTCCGTATTCCAATGTAAGCGTACAATGTACACAGAGCAAAATCGCTACCGTTATTATTGTGATCAATGCCGCCGCACCTATCACAAATAAAACTATCAGAGTGATCCCCTGAGAATCTCCCGTAAGTTTTTCCCAGAAAGACGCGAGCATTCCGTTGTTGAATTGAATCATAATGCACCTCCTGCTGCTTATTTTTTATTATATCACGCCTTTGCTCTATATGCAAGACTTTTGAACTTTTTTATTTCCTTTTTCCTATCTGCCTCTGTCCCTTATTTTTATCACATCACTGCAACCTAAAAGCTTTTTCTCAATATCTCAAAAAGCTCTTGTTCTGTAAACGGTGTTATCCCGTTTTTTGTTTTACCTGAACTGTAAACCTTATGTGCATATTCTGCCAACAAATTTTCAGATATTTTTTCACGTTCTTTAAACATAATACGAAAAAGATTGTCCAGCTCATCTGCACTTTCAATTCCTAAGGCTTTAAAAATACGGCCTGTCCTGTTTGCTGCCTTTTCTGCACTGAATTTTAAAAATTGAGCTAAAAGCAATCCGTTTGCTCTGCCGTGCGGTATATTATGGTAATATGTCAGCGGATAACCTAATCCGTGTACCGCACACGTTCCTGTGTTGGCTATGACCATTCCCGCAAGAGAGGAAGCATACAAAAGTTCATCCCTGTCCGTTTCCGTAAGTTTATAATCCGCCACAGCCCTTATTTTTTTACCGGCAATTCTCAAGCTCTCCTCGGCGAGAGCATCGCTCAACTCTCCTGCACGCACGGAAAGCATTCCCTCAACGGCATGAGAAATTGCATCAACAAATGTATTCACTGTTTCCGCATACGGCAAAGACTTTGTGTATTTACCGTCCAGAAAAGCAAGTTTCGGAAAAAACTGCATAGATGATACATTTGTCTTTGTTTCACGAGCATGATCGGTCACTATCGCATAAGGCGTAACCTCACTGCCTGTACCCGCTGTTGTCGGTACATGGATCATCGGCAAAGCTTTCTTCTCACCTTTGTAAGAAAAAATATTATCCTGAGCTCCACATGCAAGCCAGGCGATAACTTTCGCTGCATCCATAGGAGAACCGCCGCCAATGGCTACAATAAGTTCTGCCCCGAATTCTCTCGCTAATTTTCCGCCTTCCTGCACATTTTCTTCCGTAGGGTTGGATTTTACTTTATCATAAATAACAAAATCCTGACCGTTTGCTTTGAGAACCTCACAGACATCATTTAACGCACCGTTCGTTTTCGAGCTTTTTCCCGTTACGATCAATACCTTCCTGCCAAACGGCATATAATAACTGAATTGCATAATATACTCCTGTTTCAAGTTTATGAAATTTTAAACCCTTTAATTGCTGAACTTCTTTATTATTTTACGCAAAACAGGTATATCCGCAGGTGCCCATTCTTCCTCTTTGATCTCGCTCAAAGGTATCCATTTAAGATCTTCATGCTCAGTATTTTTGTATGATGTGATAAATTCACATAGATATGTATGAAGAGTAATCGTAAAGTCAGGATATTCATGCGAAACGCAATCGAACTTATCCAAAACTTTTATCTTTGCGCCGAGTTCCTCTCTGATTTCTCGCTCTATTGCTTCTTCTCCTGTTTCGCCCGCCTCAATTTTTCCGCCTGCAAATTCATATTTATGCGCCACATACGAAAACTTACTTTCTCCGCGCCGTGCCGAAAACAGTTTACCGTTTTCCAGTATGACAGCACCGACAACTTCATAATGCTTTTTCATTCTTCTGTAAATCTCTTTGTTTATGATTTTTTCTATTATACCAATTTTTTTAACGAGTTTCAAGTATCTTGCAAAAAACAAAAATATCCCGACAATAATCAGTATTGCCGAGATATTTTTATTAAAAATTTTTACATTAATTCTATTTTCACATCAAGAAGTTTTAACCGCCCGCAAAAAGATAAATTAAACCCACTGAAACGCCTGCAAGCACACCATACACAATAATAGGACCTGCCACTGTCAGCATCTTTGCCGCCAAACCATAAATATAACCTTCTGACTTAAATTCCAATGCGGGCGAAGTTATGCTGTTTGCAAAACCTGTTATCGGAACAATAGAACCTGCTCCCGCCGCTTTTCCGATCCTGTCATACACACCAAGCCCTGTCAGAAAGCACCCCAGAAAAATCATTACAATAGAAACACTGCCCGCCAGTTCGTCACCCGATAAATTTGTCCAGTTTTCCAGCATTACCCTCACAAACTGTCCGATACAACAAATTCCACCACCTACAATAAATGCACGAAATGAATTATGAAAATGCTTTGTCGGTGCTGCAAAAGATCGCACATAGTTGAGATAATTTTCATTCACATTACTCTGTTTTTCAGCCATACACATCTCACCTTAAAGTTAATCTCTTCCCAAAAATTGACCCAAAATTTTCATATACCTTTATTTTTTATTTCTGACTGTTTCAGTTCCGAAAGCGGGTATACAAGTTTCTCTTTCTTCCCTTGTACGAATACCCTCTCCTTCGGGACACGGTATTTTCTTATTCATACTACCAGTTTTGCTCTTCTGCGTCGAAAATATTCTCGTTTTTAATAACTTTTTTATCTTAGTAAATTCAGATGATCGAAGGAGTATTATTCATACGACTTACCAGAATGACAAGCATAAAAGAATGATTCTACCAACGGTAGAGTTTCTTTTTTATTCGGTAGAATCCGCAACCAAAGTTTAGACTTTTAATTTCGGCAAGTCGGTTGATTTTTAAAATTTCGTATAATACAATATTTATAGCCGTTCAGATTTTTGGAAATAATTTTCCATGATTAAAAAACGAATCGCTTATTTTGTTTTATTTCCTTTCCCTGCATTACAACTTTTACAGGGAATAAGCAATGAGAGGTAACCTATGAACAATTTTATTTTATGTTGCGGATCCACTGCCGATCTGTCTGCCGAGCATCTTGAAAAAAGAAATATTTCTTATATTCCTTTTCACTTTTTTTTAGATGAAAAAGAATATTCCGACGATTTGGGTAAAACTATCCCCTATCATGATTTTTATAAAGCCATGGCTGACGGCGCTATGACAAGAACTTCACAAATCAATGCCACCGATTACGAAAAATATTTTACCCCTCTTCTGAAAGAGGGTAATGATATTTTATATGTTTCTTTATCCTCTGGCATTTCAGGCTCGTATAACTCGGCACTTATCGCACAAAAATCCTTACTCGAAAAATTTCCGGAAAGAAAACTAATCGTCATCGATTCATTAGGAGCTTCATCCGGTTACGGTCTTTTAATGGATATGCTTGCCGATTTGAGAGATGAAGGCAAATCCATTGAAGAAGTGGCAGACTTTGCCGAACAACATAAACTTGAAGTCAATCATTGGTTCTTTTCCACCGACCTTACTTTTTATGTTAGAGGCGGAAGAATTTCCAAAGCAATGGGCTGGTTCGGGACTATACTCAAAATTTGTCCTCTTCTGAATATGGATAACGAAGGAAGACTTATTCCGCGCAGAAAAGTGCGTACAAAAGCAAAAGTTATTCTTGAAACAGTCAAAACCATGGAAGAATACACAAAGGACGGCAATAATTATAACGGAAAATGTTTTATTTCACACTCCGCTTGTTTTGAGGACGCTGACGCGGTTCGTTCTCTCGTGGAAGAAAGATTTCCTGCGCTCAAAGGTAAAGTAAAAATATTTGATATCGGTACCACTATCGGTTCTCATACGGGGCCCGGAACCGTCGCACTCTTCTTTATGGGCAAAAAACGTATCGACTGATTTTTGCCTACCCTACTCCTTGCCCTCTATTTTTATTGATTTTACCCATGCATATCGTTGCCATACGATTTGCATGGGTTTTTATTTATCAATTTAGTTGTATTTTTTATTTTACTATTTTCTTAGATAAATCATAACAAAAATAAAAAATTTTTAAAAAAATTTATATAAAACTATTGACAAATTTTTTGAAAGTGTTATAATATTAGCAATCAAATAAATAGAGTGCTAACACTTAAATGAATAAAGTGCTAACGCGAAGGAGATGATTATTATGAAAAATGAACTTACAAGGCGTAATGATTTTGATTTCTTTGACGAAGCGATGCACGATTTCTTTCCGGCATTCTACGGATACAGCGGAAAACACAGCCAGAAATATATGCGCACCGATATCAAAGAAAATGAAAACGATTATTTAATGGAAGTAGAAATTCCGGGCGCTGAGAAAAACGATATTCACGTTGATTTGAAAGACGGATATCTGAATATTTCAGTGAACAGGAGCGAAAAAACCGATGAAGGCAAGAAGGACAATTATATTCACCGCGAAAGAAGTTTCTCCTGCCAGAGAAGTTACTATGTAGGCGATATCAGAAAAGAAGATATCAAAGCAAAATACGATAACGGTATTCTCAGTGTGTCTATCCCGAAGGAATCGAAACACAAAGAAACTGAAAGCCGTATTTTGATCGAATAATGCCCCTATACTATATCGCACGGACGGTATAATAAATTTCTAAAACTTATACCCGTAGGTACTTACCTGTACCTACGGGTATTTTTTTGAAAAAGTACAGGCAGAGAATTTTCTCTGCCTGTTCCATATTATATTATCGTTTTTTAAATAACTAAATGTTTTTTAAAACTTTTTACGATCAATGAACAATCGAGCCGATTTCGGAAGCATCGTCCGCAAACAGGACACGGCATTTTCCGTCTTCATTTACGGGAGCCAACAGCATTCCGTGGCTGTATTCATTTCCGAATTTATGAGGTTTAAGATTCACGATAACTATGATCTTTTTACCGACCAATTCTTCCGGTGTATATTCGTCTGCTATGCTTGAAACGATCACCCTTTCACCCATGCCGTCATGTAAAACTATTTTCATGAGTTTATTTGTCTTGCGCATAGGTTTTGCAGAAAGAACTTTACAAACGCGAAGATCAAGTTTTGCAAAATCATCCAATGTGATTTCAGGCTTTAAAGGTTCGGGAGATTTTACAAAACGTTCTTCCACGACCTTTTCTTCCTTGATCTCTTCAACCGTTTCAGGTTCCTCTTCTTCCTCATCAAAAGGAGTTGAAAAATCAAACAGATTCACATAACGATCCGCTTCAACCGCAAACAGGTACAAATACAGACGAGGCCCTTTATCTCTTGCCAAAATCAGATTATATACATCTTTGAAAAATTTACTCTGCACTTCTTTCAGCGCATTCTTGTCTTCCACTTTATCGGGATATACACGCTTGGGAATTGCATAAAGTTCTGCTTGCAGTGAATCGAGCGTGTAATCGCCTTTGAGAATATACTCCCTCAACTGCTCTACACATGCACGCTCTTCGCTCGTCATCGTTTCATAATATTTGCGATTGCGTTTTTTAAGGATTTTATATTCACTTTCAGGCGAACAGGTTTTCAGCCAGAACTCCGCCTTTTCAAAACGCTCCGAAAACTCTTCCGCTTTATAAGGCGTTCCGATTTTTGCAAACAGTTTTTCCATCATTTCCGCATTGAAATCAACGACTGAGCCGAGATCGACGAGTTGTCCCATCGGAACAGGCGTAACCGTTCTGCCTTCGATCAGACAGTTTTCCATTACCGATTTTACGGCATCGTTCGCACTTCCGTCGCGATACGCGGTAAGCATTTTATCAAACTCAAAATACTGACGAAGGATTTCATCGCTCAGGCAAAAATCAAACGCTTTCAAAGGCTCCGTTTTCGCATACAGCCACAAAATAACTTCGGGCTGATACAATTTAAGAAGAAATTCAGGCGTCATATTGAGCCCCGACGAACCCGACATTTTCCCTACGCTGCCCTTTATACCGATGAATTCATAACCTTGGAAAAGGGGTGCAGGATATCCGAATACTTCACGGGATACGTCCTTTGCCGTATCGTAACTTCCGTTTTTCGACGCGTGATCTTTTCCGCCCGGTTCAAAATCAACACCCTCAGCCAACCAGCGCATCGGCCAGTCTACTTTCCACTGCAATTTACAGTTAAAATCTTTGGTAAAGTCGAAATCCCCTTCGTGTCCGCATTCACAAACATAATGCGCTTTGGTGCAGTCTTCGGACAGACTGACGATTTTCGTACTGTCCTTATGGCAATGAGGACAGAAAATGCTGACAGGATAATAATTTTCACGCTCACCTTCCGCAGCGTCTTGCGTACGGTGACTGTCGAGAATATCAAAAATCTTACCGCGATTTTTAAGCGCAAAAATGATATGCTCGGCATATCTTCCCGAACGGTATTCTTTCGCCTGATAATGGAATTCCATATTGATGCCGAATTTTTTCAAAGATTCGGCAAATTCCTTTTCAAAATGCGCCGCATAACTCTCATCCGTACCAAACGGATCGGGTATATCTGCATAAGGATATCCGATATATTTTTCAAAAGAGTTATTACCGAGATATTCGGTTACATTCTTCGGAACTTTACGCAACCTGTCATACTCATCCCATGAAAACAATAACTTTGCCTTTTTACCTTTCTTTAAAAGGGCGCGGTAAACGAAATAACTCGTTGCAATATCCCTGAAATTTCCGATATGAACGGATCCTGACGGCGATATCCCTGCCGCACACACATATTCTTCTTTGTTCGGATTTCTGCGGATCACTTCCTCCGCCAGTTTATCTGCCCAGAACATATTGACCTCTCTTTCATTTTTTCCGAATAATTATAACATATTCCCGCCCCGAAATCAATTCAAAAACCAACATATACCGCGATTCCATACATAATTTTATTAATTAAGCCTCGTTCAATTCATCATATTTACCATTTTTATATCATAAATATGCCTTTTCTCTTTTTTTAAAATCCACCTGTATTTATTATGCTTTCATAATTTTTTGTGATATAATGGTTAAAATCAATTTAAAAGGCTCACTTATGAGATTAAAAAGAGGAATTAAAGACGGAATCCCCATCGCTCTCGGGTACTTTTCCGTTTCTTTTGCTTATGCCGTTCTGGCAAGAAAAACAGGCTTTCCAATCTGGTTCCCTATTCTTGTATCCGCCACCAACTTTACGGGTACAGGACAGTTTGTAGGAACGGAACTGATCGCCGCAGGTGCAGCTATTGCCGAATTGTTTTCCGCAATGCTGATCATTAACATACGTTATACATTGATGTCGCTTTCCCTGTCTCAAAAAATGGGATCAGACTTTCCGCTTTGGCAACGTGCAATCATCGCTTTTGGCGTTACCGACGAAAATTATGCAGTCGCCATCCGTCAACCGCAAAAACTTACCATGTCTTATCTTCTCGGACTTATGGTTTGCTCCTTTGCCGGTTGGGTAGGCGGAACCGTATGCGGAGCCGCTCTCGGCGATGTTTTCCCGCCTAGTCTTATGAGTGCTTTCGGCATAGCATTATATGCCATGTTCGTGGCGATCATCATTCCTCCTTCAAGATCGGACAAAAGCGTACTCTTTCTTGTCTGTATCTCAACCGCAGCAAGTTGCCTGTTTTACTTTACGCCCGTTCTTAATACACTTTCCGAAGGTTGGGTAATTATTATCGCGTCTGTTTTCTGCACAACCATCGCCGCGCTTCTTTTTCCGAGAAAAGAGCCTGCTTCCGATCAGAACACATCCAAACAAGAAACGCCAAACTCCCAAAACAATACAGATATAGCCGCAAATGATGACAATCGGGAGGATTTAAAATGACACTCGAAGATATGCTCATCGGTTGTCTGATCATGGCGGGAGTTACCTATATCACAAAAGCTATCAGTTTGCTTCTTTTTAGAAAAGAAATAAAAAATACTTTTGTACAATCTTTTTTATACTACATACCGTACAGTGTTCTCGCCGTTATGGTTTTCCCCGCGATCCTCTTTTCTACTGATATTATCTGGTCTGGACTTATAGGCACTGCCGTAGCCTTGATTCTTTCATTTTTTAAAAGAGGACTGCTCGTCGTATCGCTTTCCAGCATTGCCGCGGTTTATTTAGCGGAACTTTTATTCCGTATTCTGCTGTGATTTATTTTTTCGAATCTTTAACACTTTTTACAAAAGAGGTAAGTCATGCCTGTCTGCAAAAAAACCGATAATATACTTATTGCCCTTCTCATTGTGATCGCTACCGTCTGGAACGGCTTTTCCGCAAACGTGATGGAACAGTTTATTCATATGCGGACTCCTGTTCAAATTATCGGGGCTATTTTTAGATGGGCGGGAATGACTTCCTTTATCATACTACCGGCCGCACTGCTTTATAATGATCCCAGATGCAAATTCCTTGCAAAATATATTATTTTACCTGTCATTTTGCTCGGGGTGATTTTTTCCAAACCTTATTTTCTTGCACACAAACCGCATATACCGGATATAATTTCTTATATATTTTGGAATTTGTCCACTCTTGCAGGTTGTATTTATTTTATTTTTATAGAAAAAAACGATACCTCCATAGAAAACACCACTTCCGATCATCCATCCGCTCAAAGTATTACTGTTTTATTCACCTTGCTTTTTTTAGGTGTTGCTCCGCTGAATCTGTTCATGCAATTTCCCAAATTGATGCACATTGACGCACTGACATTTCGTTTATTTGGATTCTGGCATATTTTCGCTATACTCCTTACGGTCGCGGCTACTGTTATCATTGCATATCTTTTGCGAAAAAAATCTCAGGAAGACAGATTTTTATCCATGTTCTTTCTTTCCGCAACACTTTTCTTTCAGCTATCCGTGCGGTTTTCTTTTGTAAGACTGAGACCTTATCAAACTGCTACCAATATTGTCGGCGCTCTTCCGCTTTATGTTTGCAGTTTCGGGATCATGCTTCTACCTTTTGCGATCATTTCCCTCTCCAGTTTTTTCAGAAGTGTACTGTTTCTGATCAATACTCCCGGAGCGATCATTGCTTTTGTGTGGCCGTCCACAGGCGTTTCCCCCATTTTTCACTATAACGTGACCTGCTTTGTATTTACCCACGTTCTGTTATTTGCCATAACGGCAAACCTCGTTCTGAGCCTGAACGTTAAACCGCAATTATACCACCTCAAACACCTCGCCTACCTTATCGTTCTTTATTATTTTGTCATGCTGTTATTAAACACTTTGGCAATTAACCTCGATAAGACAAATTACGATCCGAATTTTTCGTTTGTATCAAAAAGCCCACTCCCTATCCCCCTTCATAATCTTTTAAAACTTAAAATCGGAGTGCTCCATTTTTCACCACTGTATATTCTTGTGCTTTGTGTAATACAATACGCTTTGGCATGGATCACATTCGCGGTATATAAACTTGCCGCCAACCGTTTTTCAAAAAAAGAAAAAACAACCTTGACTGAAAATATCGACTGAAATTATAAAAAACAGTCCGCCTTGAATACACAATGCGGACTGTTTTTTCTCTGATAAATTTAAAACTATGATGATTTTAAAACTTTATTGAAACTAAAAAGACAGGAAAGATTTCCTGTCTTTTTATTTTGCTTACTTAAAATACCTCTTCAAAAGTCCGTTGAAGCCTGCGCCGTGACGAGCTTCGTCTTTTGCCATTTCGTGAACCGTATCATGGATTGCATCATAACCAAGTTCTTTTGCACGTTTTGCTATTGCAAGTTTACCTGCGCAAGCACCCGTTTCGGCTGCAACACGCATTTCAAGGTTTTTCTTCGTAGAATCGCTGATAACTTCGCCCAAAAGTTCTGCAAACTTGGAAGCGTGCTCTGCTTCTTCAAAAGCATATCTCTTGTAAGCCTCAGCGATTTCAGGATATCCTTCACGCTCTGCAACCCTTGCCATCGCAAGATACATACCAACTTCCGTGCATTCTCCTTCAAAGTTTGCACGCAATCCGCTGACTACTTCTTCATCCAGTCCCTTTGCAACGCCAACTTCGTGAACGCAAGCAAATTTGATCTCCGCGTTGTCATCAATAGGCACAAATTTCTTTGCTTTGCAAACAGGACACTCCATTACGGAATCATCTACAACTTCACCACATATAGCACATCTTTTCATCTTTATAACCTCTCTTATTTCTCTTTCTGAGATAAACCTCTCACAAGCTTTATCTGTCTGTATTTTATCATTTTAAAGTCTTATTTTCTGTTGTATTTGCAACAAATCAGTCTTCTTTTTTCCTCTTTTTACGTTCCACTGTATACACCTTGATCTCACCTGCCGCTATTAACTCTTCGTCCGTCCTATATCGGCAATGATAATCATAATAAATACTGCTTGACTGCGTTAATTCGTTTTTGTGCGCAAGAACCTCTATCAATTCTTTTGCGTGTTTAAGAGATCTGCTTCCCGTGACGCGCAATTTCATGGGCGTTTCCGCATAAACCTTTTTATCGGAAACATCGCTGAAACGGTACTTACCGGAAATATATTCCTCAGGATCAAGCGCAAGATATAAACAAAGAGTTTTACCACTTATATTTATCTTTGCTATTTTCTCGCCGAATACGCGGAAATTTTCACCGCTCTGTGTCATTCTGCTCTTTACCGCAGAAAAAGTAAGGAGCAGATTTTTAAGCTCTGTATATAGATCCTGAGCGCGCAAGTTCTGAATAAGTCTGGAACGAAACGTTCTTCTCAATATGGTTACAAATTCATACCCAACCTTTCCAACGTCTTGCCCTGACTTATTCGCAATTTCTTTTTCCGCGACCTCTTCAATTGCCGTCTCAGTCAAAGCTTCTTCCGTGCTTTCGCAAATTTCATCACTCTCTTGGGAAACCTCATCCAATGCAACCTGCATCTTTTTACGAAACTCCGCTTTTGCACAAGGATACGCCTCTGCTTTGACACAATTACCGCAATAATCCATTGAGCCGCACAGATCATAACCGACACGTTCGCTCTCCAACCATTTTTCAACATCGAGAACTTGCTGTCTGGCTTCAAACTCTTTTGTGGAAATTGCGGTTAAATCTTTACCGTTCATTGTTGAACCTCTCCTTTTCGTCTTGTCGGACGCCGCAAAACTCCTGTCTCTGCTTTCTAAGACCTATTTATCATTTTTTCATCTGAATTATATAACAATTAACAACAATTTGCAACCGATTGGGGTTTCTTTTCTTTACAAGCCACAATATGTTGTTTTTTCTCTTTTTTCTGTTGCTTTGTACAATTTTTAATATATAAATACAAATTCAAATCGCTTTATCTGCAAAGTTTTCTTTCAAAAAAGAATTGCTCTTTTCTTCCCCTTCGTTCAAACTTTCTATTCTTTTGCGTATCCCCTGCATTCTTGCGTCCGTCGCTGCGATCACTTCCGCACAACTTTTAAGTTCTGCCACAATTTCAGGTCTATCCGCACTTTCCTTCTTATATTTCATCTGATGTTCAAGACTTGCCCAAAAATCCATTGCAACCGTTCGGATCTGAATTTCTACACGCATGATCTGTTTGCTATCTGAAAAAAATACGGGGATCTCCACGATCATATGGTAACTTCTGTATCCGTTCGGCTTAGGTTTTTTTATGTAATCTTTTACAGTCACAACCTTTATATCATCTTGCTTTGCCAGCATATCCGCCACGCGGTAAATATCATCGATAAAGGAACAGATCACCCTTATCCCCGCCACATCGTTGAGTTCATTCGCTATATTATCAATTGTTACTTCCTTGCCGAGTTTATGCAACTTCTTCGCAATCGACATGGGCTTTTTTACTCGTGACTGTATGCTTTCGATCGGATTTCGACTCGTTTTCAGCGATAATTCATCATTCAGCACTTCGAATTTTGTTCTGACTTCCCGTATCGCGGAGTTATATCTCATCATCAGCTCCCCAAATTCTTTCATTTTGTCAAAAGCTGAATTGTTCTCCTCAAAAAATTCTTTCAGAATAATTTCGTTTTCGTTGACTCCCTCTTGCATTTCTTTCCTCTCCTTCTGCCCTGTCAAGCTGTCAGATAAAAAACTCCGGCGTTTTTCGCATCACAAAATTATTTTCAAGCTTTTCTTTTATCGCTTGAATATCTTCCCCAAAACTTCTCGCCTTCTGCGGACAAATCTTTACACACGCGGCGCATCCGATACATTTTCCCCTATCTTTCAGACCTGCTGCTATATTACATACAGGACATACTGTTATACATTTTCCGCAATGCACACAGTTCTCGTTTATTTTAGGCGCCTTTCGGGCAGAACTTAAACCTTTACTCAGCTCCTTATAGGGATAAGAACCTTTGATTTTCTTTTGTATGGGAAAACCGCCTGCAACTTTTGTAGCAGCTATGTGCGCAAAAGTCTGTGCGGCAAGAATATCTTCGGAATCAGGCCTGCCGCCGCCCACTTTTTCCGAATAAGAATGCTCACCTATAAACGCAGCAGCCGCGCAAACTAAAAAACCTTGTTCGGAAAAAATATTATAAGTTTCCAAAAGCGCATCATCATAATCTCGATTCCCGTATACGGAAACAATTACAGCCCTTGCTCCGTTTCCCGAAAACTTTTTCAAAACAGGCACAAGGAGCTGAGGGATCCTGCCACCGTAAACAGGCGCACCAAAGATCACGACATCTTCTTCCGAAAAATTATATTCGCGCACGCGCGCGGCAAGCGAAGTAAGATCAATGATCTTTGTAGAACTCAAAGTCTTTTCAAAAAACACTTTACCGATCGCACTGATAATTTTTTTTGTTGTGTTTGTCGGACTGAAATAAACTAAATTCAGCTTCATCCTTCTCCTCCGAAACAAAAATTTGTTCCCTTGATTCCGATATATAATTGTATCACTTTTTTTCGGAATTGTAAAGAGGTAAAGAAAAAACCTGCTCGGGTTTTAATCAAACCTCAAAGAATTAAAAACGCTTTGGGGACTGTTAAATCCGAACAGGCTTATTAAATTAAGAGTGTAATTTTTTATCGCATCGAATTATTAACTTCGGTCTATCTTTAAATTTTTATCGGCAAAAGTATCGACGCTGAAACTATCCACTACTCTTCTGCATTTTTTCGAATAAACTGCCACATTGAGTCCTCTGTGACCGTTCTTAGATATTTTTATATTCGGCCAGCCTTGCGGCGTGATCACCATCTCAAAACCAGGCTTTTCGCCCTGCATGCGAACCTGACTCTTGATCAGACATTTTACCTCTTGTCCTTCATAAAGCTGTTCTGCGTAAGTTTTTCCGATCTGTTCAAGAACGCAGTCTTCCGAAAAATCTTTTATATAAACATATCCGTTTCTGAAACTCGGCTTTTTACCGCTCTTTCTGATAAAACGCGGAAATTTTATTTTATCCCAGTAAACAGAACCGTCATCCTTGATCGCCATCATCAGAACAACTTCATCCTTCCAACGCCACAAATTTTTTAAATATTCATTGAAGTTATTTGCTTTTTTCAGTTCCTCATATTCTTTCGGCGTTTCGGGATAAATCTTCCGATCCCCATAGGGAGAATATTTATAGTATTTTAAAAACAATTCTGTAAGATACGGAAGTCTGTTATACCAAGGTTTTTTACTGCTCGCAAAATGAATCACATGTGCTTTTTTATAGCTTTTTCGGAAATTTTCCGATATATATTCGTTATAAAAAGCCGACAGCCACATAGCCCCCTTTTCGTCCATTAATTTATTCATAAAATTGAAACAAGGCGATATAAACCTTACATTGCCGCCAAAAACAACGTTCAGCGCATCTTGATCCATATAGAAATTTTTACCGCCGATCCGATAATCGATCAGTCTTGAAGATATGGCATCTTTACGCATTTCACTAAGATTGAGCAACATCATTCCCGAATTGAAATAATACGGGGAAGAATAGGAAACCTCTTTTTTATGCCAGGCAAACGTAGATACAATATCTTTTACTACCGCCGCATACCTGCCGCGTATATCTATATTGTACAATTCAAGCAGATCTGTCTGTACAACCATGTCTCCGTCCAAATACAATACCTTATCCAGAAAATCAAGATACTGCGGTATGAAAAACTTTAAAAGAGCCGCAGGCGTAACGTGTACTGTTTTGGATGTAAAGCGATAACGCTTTATGATCTCCGAATCGGACGCATCTATTACCCGCACATAAAAATTATCGGCACGTATACTTTCCAATTTTCTTTTGCAGTCTTCCGAAAGCTGATAACCGAGCACATATATATTATAAACATATGATTTTGCCCTGTTTTTCAAGATAGACGTTATCGTAACGGCAGATGGCATACAAAAGCCTTCATCCGTTACAAAACAGACATTAACCTCTTTGCCAAAATAAATTTTTCTGCCTTTAAAAATTCTCGCGCAAGTTTTTTTGAAACCGTTATTTTTGAAAAATTGAACTAACTTGCGAAACACAAAATACGGTTTTAAAATAATCCCGCCTACTCTTTGCGCTAAAAGATTATTGCGAGTATTATTCTGTACATTCGATTCCTGTATTGCGATACAATTCAGACGGTTTTCCGCATCACGCTTTTCAGCGACTGCTTTTTTATAATTTTTCTCTACACGAACCAATCTTACCGACAGATAATCCACATATTCGTATTCGGCGACCTCCTGAACAAATAACGCCAGATGCGACTGATAAAAATACTCTTCGGGATGCCCGGTAAGCTCGAATTCATTCAGATATTCATTCCGAATATGATCATAGAGCCGCGCACGAGGCTCACCTTCCGTATTCAGAAAAACGTCGAACAACGCCGCACAGATCCTGTTTACAAATCCCCTTTTTACTGATTCGAAAAGTCCCGCTTCGATCAACCTTTTTCTGATCAGGCGAAACGGCTTCGGTACATCGTCGACGTATTTTCCTTTGGAGCTGCTTAAAGAGGCATTGGTATTGGTACGATAATGAGCAAGAATCTCATCAATAAAATAAATGCGTTTCGCCAAAGCACAGGCTATACAAGTAAAGTGCGTATCCTCAAAAATATTCTGTTCCAGAAAACGAATAGAATTTTTTCTGACAAATTCCGTCAAAAACAGTTTATCCCACGCCCAACCGTAGGTAAAATTCAGAATATAATCGGGTATATCTTTACAACTGAACGGATTGTTGCTCGGTAAATATTGTGTTTTTATTGTCCAGTCTGCATTATGAAATTGCTGCGTCTGCTGATCGTAAAAGTCACAACGAAACACAGCTATTTCCGCCGAATGCTTCTCCGCCGCTTCATATGTTTTTTTCAGCATATCCTTTTCAAAAAAGTCGTCCGCATCCAAAAAAGACAGATATTTCCCTTGTGCCTGTCGCATCCCCGTATTTCTTGCAGCACCCGCCCCGCCATTCGGAATACTGATTATTTTTACTCGTTCATCTTTTACGGCATATGATTCGAGTATTTTTCCGCTTGAATCGGTTGAACCGTCATTGACACAGATGATCTCTATTTCTCGCAGCGTTTGTGAAATCACACTGTCCAGACACTGCGCAAGATATTTTTCTCCGTTATATACAGCTATGACAACCGAAACTTTGATTTTGCTCTTCGATGAGTGAAACCCAGCATGAGAAACCTCATTCCTGCTCAAATTTTCAGAATGAGGTTTTTTTACCGCTTTATCCGTTTTGTTTGCTTGTCTGGGTTCTTTTTTATTTCTTACGTACTTCTCCATACCATCGTCCTTCTTAATTTCAGATGTTTTAAGCCGTTTAAACCAAACGTGTCAATGATATATTTTTTAATACGATACTGCCTTCTTCCAAAGGTTCTGCATAAACCTCAAAATCTTTCGTTCCATTCGGTACATTAATATAGAGTTTGGCATTTTTTCCGACAGACATTTTCTTCTCCGTAACTTTTTCGTCTGTCCTTACATACATACGATATGACGTTACCTTTCCATTCTCAGATTCCGCATCACCTATTTCAAGCTCATACATTCCCTGCGCATTTACAAACGGTAAAATGCGGTTTTCACCTTTATCTGCGGGACGTTTTATCTGCAAGTCGCTGATAAATATATTTTTTTCTTCCGGCGTATAAAAAGATATCTGCTTTTGCTGTTCACTTTCTATCCCGAAGTACCGCCTGAAAAAACTTTTAGTCGCAATATTAGTTGTACTGATCACATAAATTCTGTCAATGTAAGGGATAGCATCTTCTTTTAGTGTCACCGATTTAATATCGATCACCCCGTTGCTTCCGTTTTGTGAATTGTCAATATCTTTTTTGCAAACCAGTTTAAACACCAATCTTTGAAAGGTTTCATTGGCTTTGAAAAATACATTGATCTGATTTATCCTGTTCACAAGATAAGAAACATCAATGCTGTAAATTTGTTTACCGTTTAAAAACACGCCAAATTCAGCAGTTCCTGCAGGCAATTTATTAGCCCTGGGAGGCAACATATGGATCTGCATCTGATATTCAGATCCGCTCTTTGTATTAAGATTTAAACCTAAACCGATATAATCCCCCGCTTTATTGCGGCATTCTCCGAAACCGAAAAGAACACCGTTTCGACGCGCCATAACCAAAGCGACAGGCTTTCTGTTTTCAACCTTGTCATTCCCCGAAAAAACGTCAGCCTCGTCCTTTATTCTGATTTCTCCTGAAGTTTCAATACAGTAATCGTCAAAAAGCGTATCGTCCGTATTTTCGATTTTAAAAAGCAATTCCGGCCAAAGATTCTTTACGATCATCTTTGTCAGATAATTCAGATCACGATAGTATTTCGGGATACAAAAACCGTATTCAAGAAGTTTTCGACAATTTAAAAGCATATGCGTTTCAAATGCCATATCCTCTTCCGCCAAAACCGACGCATTCATCCATGTAGCCATACGGTATTCCCAATACACCATATGCGCAAATTCATAATTAAAAATTTTATCGTATTCATTCCGCTTATAATAATCTAAAACGGCTTCAGACACTTCTGCCGTTCTGTGCTCTTCGTATTGCATCCATTTGACAAGATTTTCCAATGCGCTCTTTTTTTCATTATATAAATAAAGATAATTAATATCCCGAATTATCTCTATCAGATTACTGCGTATATGCAAACCTTTCGGTAATTGTTCGATATAAGGCTCTATCGTTGTAACGATATGCTGATGATAATGATTTTTTTGCAGAGTTTTTATCAGCCCTTCGTCAACTTCATGATCAAGATTTAAAGGTATAAACTTTAATCCATATAAATCCGAGATATACTGTCCGTATGCACAGTCTTTTTTTCTTCCAACTTTATCTTTATTGAATTTTTCCTCTTCTTTTACGTTCTGATAAGAAAAATATACACACTTTTCTCTTATGTTTCTGCTCGCAGCCATACTCACACGGCTGTCGTTCCCGCCCGTTACCGAAAACAGCAAAGTATTGTTTTCAGCCAGCAATTCCGCTTGCCTTCGGATATTATCCGCCATGTTTTCTGCTATTTCATCGGGAGAATGATCGGTATGATCTCTGCGAGGATAAAACCGCGAAATTTGCATATTTTCCGTCTTAATTTCGTGGTTGGGGATCAAAATCCTTATATTTTTATAAGGCGTCATGTCACCCGGCAACGCCCAGGGTTTCGGTGAACGCAAAGTATTATATTTGGAATAATAAGGCTCTTCCTCTGCTTCGCAACAATCCGCAATCAGACCGTAATGGGATGCAATCATACATTTTTCAGTATGGTAATAAACGCTTCGCATGCCTGTTGCATCGTTCATAACCCTGCAACGATTTTTATCCCCGTAAAAAATCACAAACCGACCGTTCAAGCAATCTATATAATTATAAAATTTTTCCTCTGAATCTTCCAACTGCTGCGACAATATATCCGCCACCCTATCAATATCCGTTGTCCAGATATTCGTATCCAGCACCCTCCCAAGCAACGCACACCAATACTTACCTCGCTGAGAAAAATGGAATCCGTTACACGGATCATAATGCAAAATATATCGGTTCTTTTTCCCTCCGCCTATTTCGAAGCTTTCCCAATCCTTACGTGGTTTTATTTTTTCCCTGGAAAAAATAAAACCTTTCTTATATACGTATCCTGAAAAATCCATTCTCTTTCCTTGTTTCCTTTTGCTTAATCCCTTTGGTAAATATCCCTGGTATATACTTTATCTTCAACGCCGCAAAGCTCAGGACCGAAACGGTTTGCAACGATCAGATCGCTCTTTTCCTTAAACTCTTTTGCATCATGGATTACTCTGTATCCGCAATAATCTGATCCGTTTATAGTAGGTTCATAAATAATGATCTGAACATGATATTTTTCCAATCTTTTGATAATGCCAAGCATTGCACTTTGTCGGAAATTATCCGAATTCATTTTCATAGCCAGACGATAAATGCCAATACAGATATCTTTTTTGTTCGGATACCCTGCCTTATTCATAATTTGTGCGGCTATATAATCTTTTCTTGTCTTATTTGAATCAACTACGGCACGGATAAGGTTTTCAGGAATATCTTTATAATTCGCTAAAAGCTGTTTCGTATCTTTGGGCAAACAATATCCGCCATATCCAAAAGACGGATTATTATATCCTTCCCCTATCCTCGGATCAAGACAAACCCCTTCAATAATAGATTTAGCATTTAAACCATGCGTCTCTGCATAAGTGTCAAGTTCATTAAAATATGAAACACGTAAGGCTAAATAAGTATTCGCAAATAATTTTACCGCTTCTGCCTCATCTGACGCCATAAGCAAAATCGGTACATTTTTCTTTTTTGCTCCTTCTCTCAAAAGCTCTGCAAACTTTTGCGCATAATCTTTTGTCTTTAAGTCTGCACCCACAATGATTCTCGAAGGGTAAAGGTTATCGTACAAAGCTCTACCTTCTCTTAAAAATTCAGGAGAAAAAATTATATTTTTATAATTAAATTTATCCCGCATCCGCTTTGTAAACCCTACCGGTATGGTAGACTTTATAACAAAACACGCCTCAGTCCCTTTATCAAGACATTCACCGATAACATTTTCAACCGATGCAGTATCAAAATAATTCTGCTCCGGATCAAAATTGGTAGGCGTAGAAATGATAATATAATCCACCTTTCTACAAACCGATTCAACCGAAAAAATGCCTTCAAGATTCAGCCTTTTAGTTTTAAAGTATTCTTTGATTTCTTTATCTTCTATAGGCGACTGCCTGTTATTGATCTGCAAGACGCGTTCCTTCGAAATATCATAAGCGTAAACCTCATGTTTTTCCGCTAATAATATCGCATTGGACAACCCTACATACCCTATTCCCACAACAAGAATTTTCATCACTATAACTAAGATTTATTTTTTTGCAAATGTTTATAAAATTAAAATGAGATATGCAAAAATTTATCTTATGGTATCCTCCCATTCCTTAGATTGTACTTTTTATTCTTTTTCCATTCGCAAAAAACGCCCTTTTCTTTCCATATAGTTTTTAGAAAATGATTTTAAATAAAAAAACGCCTGCAACGAGATCTATTCTTCGTTACAGGCGTTAAACCCATTTAATCTAAAAGTTATTCATTTTTAAAATTGTGAAATTAATCTTAGATAAAATTCCACTGTTTGTATAATTTTTTCGACAGGAATCTTTTCATCGTTGCCATGGATACTTGCTCGCTCTTCTTTTGAAAGTGCCATTGCTGAAAACCTGTAAACGTGATCGGAAATTTCTCCGTAATGTCTCGAATCACTGCAAGCAAGCATCAGATACGGTGAAACGATAACCCCTTTCCATGTCCCCGAAATCGCAGCACACATTTTTTCCCATGCCTCTCCGCTTGTTTCGGATATATTGGAAGGATTCATTCCGTAAACAACGTCTATTTTTATATTTTCGTCATTGATAACTTTTTCAAGATACTGTTTTGCACTCTCTACCGTATCTCCGCACATCAGCCGAAGATTTGCAACCATTTCCGCATACGGAGGCAGAACGTTCATGCCTTTACTTCCGCTCATCTGCGTAAATGCAACGGTTGTCCGCATCAAAGCGTTCAACTCGCCACCGCTTTTTTTACAAATTTTATTTAAAAGTCCGCCGAACAGCCATAAATTTGCAAAAATCATTCTATAAACAAAAGTAGAACGCCTGCCAAGAATGTCAAACATTTCCTTTGCCGGTTTGGAAAGTTTTACAGGAAACGGTTTACTCTCCACTTCGGCGCAAGCGCGGCTGAGCATTCCGACCGCTGTATGAGCAGGCGGTGCACTGGCATGTCCGCCATTTCCCTGTACGGAAAAACGTATATTGCAAAGGCCCTTCTCTGCTATACCTACCAATGCACACGGCTCTTTCACTCCCGGAAAAACATTTTCAACTACTGCGCCGCCTTCGTCACAGACTAAAACAGGCCGAATACCTTTTTCCTTAAAATAAACAACGATAGCAGGTGCACCGTAACCATTCGTCTCTTCGTTTCCCGAAAAAGCAAGATAGACATCGTTTTCAGGCACAAACCCCTCTTTGATTTTCTGTTCAACTGCCTGCATTACTCCGTTTAAAGTACCTTTTGTATCCAATGTGCCTCTGCCCCACAGGACACCGTCTTCAATCACCCCTTCAAACGCAGGCTTTGTCCATAATGATTCTTCCACCGAAACCACATCATAATGAGCCATAAGCACGCGGCAACGGGAAGAATCTTTTCCTTTCCATCGGAAAAGAAGAGATTTTTTACTAGGTCTGATCAATTCGCATGTCTTATAAATCTGAGGAAACAATTCAGGAAGCAAGGCTTCAAATTTTTCGAATTCGGCAAAATCTTCTTTGGTTTCGTCTGTATCCGATACGGTTTTACAGCGTATCATTGCGGCAAGATCGGAAATCGCTTTCTGCTCATCGCATTTTACGACCGTATCGGGATATACTTTTTCTTTCCGAGGCTTAAACGCCGCAGCCCGCAAAAACACAATCAAAATAAGCAGTACAACAACCGCAGCAACCGCTGCCGCCACTATAAAATACCACTCCATTATTTTTGCTCCTCGTCAGTTTTATCAGCGACACCCTCATCCGCCTTTTGTGTACTTTCGGATGACTGTACCGAGCCGATTTCACCCAACCAACCTTTTTTATACATCATTCTTGCAGACACTACCGTAACAACAACTCCGACGGGAACCATAACACCGATCAAAGTTCCCGCAAGATCTCCGCTTCCGGTTACATATGATGAAATAATAAAAACAAGCAACATCAATACGCAGGGAATAACAGATATTTTCCAGTTCTTGGAAATATAAACAACAGCCATACCGCCAAACAATGCAGGCAATACATTATCAAAAGCAGGTTTTAAATTTTCATTTTCCAGAATAGGCGTAAGAAAACTGATCAGAACAACGCCTAAAATCAAAATGATCATTGTTACGATCGATGATATCGCAATAGAGACCGTAGAAATAATTTCTGCTTCTTCCGTACCTTTTTCCACCCCTGCTTGTTCCATACAATTCAATGCACAAGGAACTTTAAGATTGGAAAGGTTACCCGTAACAAAGCCGAGATATGTTCCGCCCGAACCAAGCATAGGCGAATAAGTAAATGTTTCGACAGCCCCGACTGCACAATACATCACGATGATAGATATACCCGTCGCAAAAATGCTCCAATCTATTGCCGCGTCAAAAATAATCATACAAACAAAAGGATAAGATAAAATCAAAACCGCAGCGATCACGCCCCAAATTCTTCCGTAAAGATGCGTATTATCATCAAAAAAACGTACATTTTTTACCGTTTTCATGATTTTATCCCTCCTTAACCTAACCACATAGTAATGGGAATTGCACTTGCCATACCCACTATAATACAGAACGGCAAAGCATAGTCATTGATCCAACGCCATTTGGTAACTTTAAGCAGCAAACCGCAAAGAGCCATAACAACAGCCGCCACCAAAAACACCAATACCGGTATCCAACCCGACGCGCCGCTCCCTACGCCTCCGAAAATGTATCCTAAAAACGCGGAAATCATTCCGAGGAAAAGAGCCGTCATGAAAATTTCGCCCCATTTTTTATCTTTCTGGCGTATTTTCATAAGCCCGCGCTGAATTTTTTTGCCTGTAATCAAAGGCAAGAACATAGAAACAAGCATTCCGCAAGTCATAACCAATGCAAGCGTAACGTATACGGTCGCCGACGAAACATCGCCTTCAAATATATTTGCGGCAATCGTTTCATAACTGAAACTTCCGATAACGGACAATCTCAGCCACGGCAGAGGTATGCCGAGTTTTTGTGAAAGCGCCACGATTCCGACTAAAATCGCCACAGCAGGTGCAATTGTAAACACCCCCGCCCGAATCATGGTTTTGTTCAGAACTGACTTCGACATTCCGATTTTTACTCCGCGTCTGTACGCGCGAACAAGAAAAAACACTGCCTGCGCCATTACCACCGCAAGGATTATCCCGACGATCACGTACAGGATCACTGCGTTCTTATCGAACTGAATTGCATTGAGTTGTGAATACATACAAAAACTCCATTCGCTTTTTATACACGACTTCTTCCCGTGTTTTGCACAATTATATCATATAAGAAAATTTTTTACAAGCCTTATTCCCTTTTGATTATCAAGGTTGTTTACTCGAACGCTAAAAATTGAAAATTTTTTAAGATTATTTATCCGATAAAAAAAGCACAAAAAAATAAGTCCGGTAAAAAAACCGAACTTACTTCCCGATAAAATTTATTAAACCTCATAAAAAATTATTTAAATTTTAGCTATTTTCTTGTCGTAACGACCTCAGACTCAGGTCATATTTGCAAACTGTTCAACCGCCTTTGTAAAACTTTCTATCGTTTTATCGGCATCTCCGTGCAAAATACCGTCCCTTACACAATGATTGATATGCCCTTCCAGAACGACCTGCCCTACACGGTGTAAAGCCGCTTTTGCCGCATGAATTTGCGCCAAAACATCTTCACAAGGAATGTCTTCATCTATCATTCTGTCTATCGCCTGAACCTGCCCGATAATCTTTTTAAGTCTGCGATGCAAACTGTCGCAATCCATACATTTTTTCATCTTAATTACCTCCGTATGTATACCCATACCTGTATATATTATACGGCTTTTCGCTTTGATTGTCAATAGTACTCTTTTGTTTATTTCTTTTTCTGTTTGCACATTCACGCCCCTAAAACCATATATTGTTAGAAGAGAGTCAACTCTCTGAATTTACAAAGGGGAAACCAAATATGTGCTTACTTTGTCTTTTATTATACGGATGTCCTGATTGCAGAAAAGAAAAAAGGAACTGTTGCGAACACCGAGATAGCTGCAATAATCGCTGCGCAGAAATCTATTTCGATAACGGCAATTCCTGCAACAAAGGCTGTGACTGCAACCGTACATGCAATTTCTGCTGCAGATCCTGCTCGGGATTCGGCAGACACGGAAACGGAAGCTATTGCTGCGATGCAGAATATTATAACCGCCAATACGCTCTTTGCTGTTCCTGTACTTCCTGTAATTGCTGCAACAAAATCAACGACTGCAACTGCGGCAACAACTAAAACCGTTCAAGTTTGGGGAGAAAGCACTGCTTTCTCCCTTTTTTATTGATTATACAAATTAGCAAAAACAAAAATAAAGATCAAAAACGCAAAGAAACAATAATTTCTGTACTTATAAAAAGTTGCTTTTTTATAAAAATTATTGTAAACTGAAAATAATGCGGATGTGGCGGAACGGCAGACGCGCCGGACTTAGAATCCGGTGGGCAACCGTGCAGGTTCAAATCCTGTCATCCGCACCAATAAAAGCCGTGATGATACATCTATAAAGATTGACATCACGGCTTTCATTTTAAAATAAATATTCGGTTAATCTTTTAATAGGCTAAATTATTTTTTAAATCAACATTCAGCTAGGATATTTGTTGTTCATTTTTCCCGTTTTATCCATTATAATATTTTCAAATTCAAATTTATGGAGGAACAAACAATGAACACAGACAAAATTTATGCGCAGTCTATTGCAAACGAGTATTCGGCAAAAAAGACCAGCAAAGTTGTCGCCTTGAAAAAACTTGACCACCGAGTCAAACTACCTGCAAACATTTTCACTTATACCTTTGGTATTTTTGCCTCATTGATACTTGGGATCGGAATGTGCCTTTGCATGCAAGTGATCGGAAACACTTCTACCGCTATGTTTGTTTTAGGGGTTATATTAGGTATAATCGGCATTGCCGGAATATCCACAAACTATATTATTTATAAAAAAATCTTGCAATCCAGAAAAAATAAATACGCATCGGATATTTTATTGCTCGCAAAAGAAATTGAAGAAGGAGAATAATAGCATATGTCGGGCTGTATGAATAAACATAAAAGTAAATATTTAAACACTGCCCGCCTGATGAATAAAGCTCTCATTCTGCTTCTTAATGACAAGGATTTTCCTTATATCACCGTCAAAGAATTATGTCGGAAAGCCGGAGTAAACCGTTCCACTTTCTACCTTCATTATGAAACCATGAACGATTTACTCAACGAAACCCTTTCTTATACCACCCAACAATTCAACAGCAACTTTCTCGGATTACAAGAAGACAAAACGGAAAAAAACATATCTCCCATAGATGATGTTTTACTGATTGATCCCAAATATCTTTTCCCCTATCTTGATTTTTTAAGAGAACACAAAAAGCTTTATCTGGCATCAATTACCCATAAAGAAATTTTCAAAACCAGCGAGATTACTGAAAAAGCTCTGAACCAAATTATCTTTCCTATTTTATCCAAACTGAATATTCCGACAGAAGAACAAAAATATTTGCTGGCTTTTTATATGAACGGTACAAAATCAGTTATTTTCGAATGGGTGAAAAACGGCTGTATTGAATCCAATCAATACATTTATGATCTTTTAATGACTTATATTTTTAACGGTAAACCTTTTAAAATATAATTTGTTTATTGATACTTCCACAATGAAAAAAGACTTCGGAGAAAAACAAATTTCTTCTCCGAAGTCTTTTTGAATTTTTTATATTTTAATAAGCGCGGGCAAACAAAACCACATGTTTTGCTTTCTTGCCGCAGCAAACGCACGTTTCCGCCTCTTCGCCTTCCACGATTACGCGCGCGGACGCTGCCGTCTTTTCTTTGATTTTATCCTCACATTCGCGGCAGCCGCACCAGCCGGCTTTCACAAAATTGCCGCCTTCTACACCTTTCAAAAGTTCGTCTACGCTCTCCGCTTTTACTACACGCTCTTCCTTACGCTTTCTTGCCGTCTCCAAAAGATTGTGCTGGATCTCGTCAAGAAGTTTTTTGACCGTCTCCGCCGCATTGGAAAGATCCGCTTCTATCTTCTCGTGCGTATCTCTTCTTACAAGTATCATCTTTCCGGCCTCTATATCGCGAGGCCCGAGTTCGATACGAAGAGGTACACCTTTCATTTCCCATTCGTTGAACTTCCAGCCGGGACTGTTATCCGATGTATCGCTGTCTGCCCTGATTCCCGCGGAACAAAGCTGCTCTTTCAAAGCCGCAACCGCTTCAAGCACACCTTCCTTCTTTGCCGCGATCGGCACGAGGATCGCCTGTACAGGTGCGACAACGGGCGGAATGATCAGCCCGCGCTGATCGCCGTGCGCCATGATAAGCGCGCCGATCAAACGGGTGGAAACGCCCCAAGAAGTCGTATATCCGTATTTATGCGTTCCGTCCTTATCCAGGAACTGAATATCAAAAGCCTTTGCAAAATTCTGACCAAGATAATGCGAAGTACCTGCCTGCAAACTTTTTCCGTCGTGCATCATTGCTTCCATGCCGAACGTAGCGACTGCACCCGCAAACTTTTCCTTTTCCGTCTTTCTGCCCGTAAATACAGGGATAGCAAGACAATTTTCCGCAAACTCTTTATAAACGCCGAGCATTTTCAACGTTTCTTTCATTGCATCCTCTTCCGTTGCATGGACGGTATGACCTTCCTGCCACAAAAATTCACTCGTGCGGAGGAAAGGACGCGTCGTCTTTTCCCAGCGGACTACGTTCGCCCACTGATTGATGAGAATGGGCAGATCACGGTAAGACTGCAACCATTTGGAATACATTTCGCCGATGATCGTTTCGCTCGTAGGCCTTATAACCAGCGGTTCGGAAAGCGTTTCACCGCCCCCTACCGTAACGACCGCAACTTCGGGAGCAAATCCCTCCACGTGTTCCGCCTCGCGCGTCATGAAGCTATACGGAATAAGCAAAGGGAAATATGCGTTGGTATGGCCCGTTGCTTTAAAACGCGCATCCAGTTCCTTTTGAATATTTTCCCAAATAGCATATCCGTAAGGGCGAATGACCATTGTACCTTTTACAGGTCCGTAGTCGACAAGTTTGGTTTTAAGAACTACATCTGTATACCACTGCGGAAAGTCCGTTTCGATATCAGCGATCTGATTCACGAACTGATTATTATTTGCCATAATGCCTCCCTAAGAAACAAAAAATACAATCTACTCGTTTTAGTATACCATATTTTTTATCACAAGTAAAATTTTTTTACCGCGAAAAATAATTTTCAGAAACTTTCAATACTTACTTTTCCGTTAAAAAAACCGCGAAGCTGTCCTGCTTGCGGTTTTTCTCTTTTATCAGTTATCTCTTTCTTTAACGCTCTTCCAAAGCACCGATACGGAACCGGGTCCCACGTGCGAGCCGATCACAGGTCCCATAATCGTTACATCAGGTTTAAAATTGAAACGCTCTTCTATCATAGCGGCAAGTTCCTGTGCTTCTTTTTCCGCGTCCGTATGAACAACCCAGATCACGCGGTTTTCCTCGTCGACCGGATATTTTTCCATCCTGTCCAATGCAAAAGCAAACGCTTTCTTCATGCCTCTGCATTTTTCTATCACCGAAAGTTTCCCGTCTTTTGTAAATGACAAAACAGGCTTTACTTTCAGCATCGTTCCGACCGTTGCCGCAACCGCAGATACACGACCTCCGCGCTTTAAATAATAGAGATCGTCCGCTATGATCGCACACTGCAACCGCTTTGCCACTTCTTTCACGTAATCAAAGGTTTCTTTTGCGGTTTTTCCTTCATTGCGCATTCTCAAAGCTTCTTTTACAAGTGTACCCTGCCCGATCGTTGCAGAAAGAGAATCTACCGCGTAGACATTAAACTTAGGATAATCCTTTTTTACATCGGCTGCCGCTTTTTCCGCTACCGTAACCGTAGGAGAAAGCCCGCTCGAAATCGTAAAATGCACTACATCTTCCGCGCCTTCTTTGGCAAGCTTCAGAAAATGGGTATAATGACTGTCATAATTAAGCATTGAAGTTCTCGAAAAACCGCCGTTTCTCAACTGAGCATAAAAATCAACATATTGAGAATAATCGGTGAAAGCATCCAGCCCATCCGTCATTACTCCGGCTTTTTCCATTGTATAGGTAAGGCTTACAAACTTTATATCGTTTTCCTTTACAAAATCGCTGTAAAGATCGCAAGTCGAATCTGATGATAATACAAATTTATACATATTTCCCTCAATTATTTTTTACCTGATGATCGTATAGACATAATTTAAAATGTCATGATAGATTATATCATAAAAATTAAATTGTGTAAACAAAATTTAACAAAGATTTTTCCTTTACCCGAAGTTACATATTTTACCGTAACTATATAAAATTGCCATACTTTTCCCTCTAAAAAACTTGAAAAGTAATCCGTTTTCAGTTATAATAAAAGAAGCGTTATTATTGAGCAAGGAGCAATTTATGACAAAGATCGACTGGTTGGAATTAAAAAATGGTTCGGACATACGCGGTACGGCAATTGACGGTAACGGTGAAAAAGCAAATCTTACCCCCGAAGCGGTAGACGGGATCATCCGTGCATTTTGTCTGTTCTTTGCAGAAAAATCGAAAAAAACAACTTTTACGATTGCAGTGGGACATGATTCGAGGCTTTCGGCAAAATGGATTTCCGAATGTACCCTTCGGGCGATCACCGAAAGCGGCGCAAACGCTCTTTTTACGGGGCTTTCCTCTACCCCTTCAATGTTCATGCTCCTGCAAGACGGTTTGGCAGACGCATCCGTCATGATCACTGCAAGCCATCTGCCCTATAACAAAAACGGGCTTAAATTTTTCACTAAAGAAAGCGGACTTGAAAGTTCGGACATTTCCCGCATTCTTGAATTGGCAGCAAACGGGCAAAAACTTTCTTCTGTCGTTAAGGGAACAATCAAAGAATACGATTATCTTTCTCAGTACGCAGAGAACCTTGTAAAGTTTTTCAGAGAAAAAACGGGTTGTGAACGTCCGTTGAAAGGAAAAAAGATCGTTGTAGATGCTGGGAACGGAGCAGGCGGGTTCTATGCAGATAAAGTACTTACCCCGCTCGGCGCAGATACTCACGGAAGTCAGTTTTTAAACCCCGACGGAAATTTTCCTAACCATATCCCCAACCCTGAAAATAAGGATGCCATGGCTTCCATTTGCGAATGCGTAAAGAAAAACCGCGCCGACTTCGGTATTATCTTTGATACCGACGTAGACAGAGCGGGCGCAGTCGATAAACACGGAGAAGAGATCAACCGCAACAGGCTGATCGCTCTGATCTCTGCCATTTTGCTTTCCGAAAAGAAAGGTGCCGTCATCGTGACCGACTCGGTCACTTCTGACGGGCTTACAGAGTTTATTCGAAATCACGGCGGCGTACACAGAAGATTCCGCCGCGGCTATAAAAACGTCATCAATGAATCTATCCGTCTCAACGCCGAAGGAAAAGATTCCCCTCTCGCCATTGAAACGAGCGGACATGCAGCGCTCCGCGAAAATTATTTCCTTGATGACGGCGCTTACCTCGTTACACGCATTCTTATTACTCTTGCAAACCTTGGAAAGAACGGAAAAGATATTTCAGACCTTATCTCCGATCTACCCGAACCTATTGAAGCGGCGGAAGCAAGGCTTGGTTTTACCGAAGAAGGAAAAAAAGATTTCAAAAAATTCGGAAACGATGCCATCGAGGCGATCCGCTCTGCCGTTGAAACGAGAACAGGCGAAACACTTGCTTCTGAATGCTGTGAAGGCGTTCGCATCAATTTTGACAAAAACAGCGGCGATGGTTGGGCTCTCGTACGCATGAGTCTGCACGAACCTATTGTTCCCGTAAACTTTGAGAGCAACCAAACAGGCGGTTGCAAAATCATTGCCAACAGGCTTTATGACCTTATCTCCTCTGTGAGCGATAAGATCGATCTTGCAAACCTTGAAAAATTTATCAAAAACGCTTAAATCCGATAAGCAAGGCTTTAGAAACCTGGCTGATGATAAACAGGTTCCCGACACCGTCTTTCATAAATCGTAAAAAATCTAAATAAGGAGATTCATCCATATGAACGTACGCGAGCAAACGGTAAACGCAATCAGAATCCTCTCGGCGGAAGCCATTCAGAAAGCAAACTCCGGTCACCCCGGACTCCCTCTCGGCAGCGCGCCGATCGGATACGAACTGTTTTCGGAGTTTCTGAAATTTAACCCGAAAGATCCGAAATGGGACGATCGCGACCGTTTTATCCTCTCTGCAGGACACGGCTCTATGTTGCTTTATTCCCTCCTCTATCTTTTCGGATATGACATTTCCAAAGAAGATATAATGAATTTCCGCCAGCTCGGCTATAAAACGCCCGGCCATCCCGAATACGGTCACACGCCCGGCGTTGAAACGACGACCGGCCCCCTCGGACAAGGTATTGCCAATGCCGTAGGTATGGCAATGGCAGAAGCACATCTTGCCGCTATCTTTAACCGCGAAGGCTTCCCTATCGTCGACCACTACACTTACGCGCTCTGCGGCGACGGGTGTCTTGAAGAAGGTATTTCCTATGAAGCTTGCGCTTTCGCAGGCTCCAATAAATTGGGAAAACTTATCCTCTTCTATGACGATAACGATATCACTATCGAAGGCGACACCGACGTAACGTTCACCGAAGACATCCCCACCCGTTTCAAGGCTCAGGGCTGGCAGGTTCTCAAAGTGGATGACGCCAATGACCTCGATGCGATCAAACGCGCCGTACGCAAAGCAAAGGCTGATAAAGAACATCCTTCTATCATTATCTGTAAATCCGTGATCGGCTATGGCTCACCGCTTGCAGGCTCCGAATCCTGCCACGGTGCTCCTCTCGGCGAAGAAAATCTTAAAAAGACCAAGGAGTTTTTCGGCTGGAATTACCCTCCCTTTGAAGTTCCCGATGAAGTACTCGACCACTGCCGTACGATAGCCAGAAAAGGCGCGGCAAAACAGGGAAAATGGAAACGTCTTTTCAAAGAATATGCCGTAGCTTACCCCGATCTTGCTGCTCTTTATAAAGAATATATGTCAAAAGATCTGCCCGATCTTAAAAATATGCAGAGTCTTTTTGAATTTGCAAAACCCGATGCAACAAGAGGTACAAGCTCAACAGTTCTGAACAAACTTGCAGAAATCATCCCCAACATGATCGGAGGATCGGCGGATCTCGGGCCTTCCAATAAATCCGTAATGAAAAAGTATAAAGACTTCTCCGCTTCGGATAAATCTGGTTCAAACGTTCACTTCGGTATCCGCGAACACGCTATGGCGGCGATCGCAAACGGTTTACAACTCCACGGCGGACTCAGAGCGTACTGCGCTACCTTCTTTATCTTTACCGATTACATGAAAAACGCAATGCGTCTTTCCGCACTCATGCACTTACCCGTAACTTATATTCTTACGCACGACTCGATCGGCGTAGGAGAAGACGGTCCCACGCATGAACCGGTAGAACAACTCATTGCCCTCAGAAGTATTCCGAACATGAAGGTTTATCGCCCTGCTGACGGAAAAGAAACGGCGGCTGCATGGATCTCCGCACTGACGGGAAATTGCCCTACCTGCCTCGTGCTGACCAGACAGAATCTCCCTCAGTATGAAAATTCGGGATTGGATGCACTGAAAGGCGGTTATATCCTTTCTGACAGCAAAAAGCCCGTTCCCGATGTCATTCTTATCGGAACAGGCTCGGAAGTGGAACAGTGTATGCAGGCAAAAGATATCCTCGCTACCAAAGGTGTGGATGCAAGAGTTGTTTCCATGCCCTGCATGGAAGAATTCGAAAAACAGCCGCTCGCTTATAAAGAAAGCGTTCTTCCTTCCGACGTTAAAGCACGCGTTTGCGTAGAAGCTGGCTCTCCTTATTCCTGGTACAAATATGCGGGAGATTACGGCGAGATCATTGCAATGAATTCTTTCGGCGCTTCCGCACCCGCTAAACAACTTTTTGAACTGTTCGGCTTTACCGCGGACAATATCGTAGAAAAAGCATTCCGCTCCATAAATAAGCTGTAAGCTTAAAGAAATTGGATATATAAAATTTTACCCGTCTGCGCAATGTTGAAGTGAACCCCAAAGTTTGGACAAAAAATATAATTAAAATGCTTGGTAGTGAGTTCGGTACCCAACCGGGCTCATTCCTTTTAGTTTGAGAGAGAT
>CASEHS010000004.1 GCA_949287815.1 uncultured Bacillota bacterium
AGGTCAGTTCTTATTTTACACAATCGGAGTTTTTATTTCAAGTTCCATCGCTTAAGCTCTTTCTTACCCGCGGACTATCCGCGGGTTTTACTATACAATTAATAAAAATGCCGCAAAGCTTATTGCTTTGCGGCATTTATAATTCTTAGTATTTTGTTACTCTTACGCTCTTTATAACGATCGGTTCAACAGGAACTTTGAATGTTTCCGTATACGCTCCTGCCTCCCAATACTTATCTTCAAAAGTCCAATCTTTATCTTCGGTGAACGCTACTTCGTCCTCGCCCTCAACCTGTAAGGTTTCAACATATTCGTCGATCGCCGCAAGAAGATCGTTAAACGCAGTCTTTGATTTACTGTCTTTCAACACACCGAACGTGCAGTAAGCGTCGTCCGAAGTCGTCGTGTTGGAAAGATAGAACATACTTGTCGTGCTGTTATAGCAATAAGAACGCTCTTCAACGTTTTTACTGCCGCTCATCTTCGCCCAAACTTTCTGCGAAGTATTCACGGGAGTATAATAATAAGTGCCGATAGAACCTATTTCATTGCTCAAAGGATTGTTTTCAACTTCAAATCCGCCGTTCTTATAAAACTCGCCGTACAAAGTGTTGTATGCTTCCGTTTTATCAGCATCAGACCAGACAGAAATATTTTTCAGCTCCAAAGCATCGTACTGTTCGCTCTTGCTGAGAAGATCATCCAACGGATCCGTTCCGACGCTTTCGTCATAATAAAATCCGCCGCCGATAATATAATTGCTTTGGTAGTCGTGAATGACCGTGTTGTCGTAGAACTTCTTATCGATCAGTTCCATATAGTGCGCGACTGTCTGCGGATACATATTGCGGTAAAGAGTATAACCGAGCGTATATGTTTCACCGTTGAATTCGATCTTCATCGAAATCTCGGGACGCTTAGTCTCACAACCGACAAACATAAACATTGTGCCGACAAACAGCACCGCCGCAAACAAAAACGCCGCAACTTTTGAAACTGCCGTTTTCAGGATTTTTACCATACTTCCTCCTTAAAAAGGGATATTACGAATGAATACTGTACCCTATTATTTTACCCGTATTTTTGTGAATCGTCAAGTACTTTTGCCCAAATTGCACAATTTCAGACGTATTTCCACACGACTTTCACACTTTTACAGCAAAACCCGCCATCCTGAGCAGGATGACGGGATATTTTTCATAAAGTATACCGACATTCATTCTGCCGATACCCTTTTTACGAACCTTTTTTATAAAATTAAACGAGTTCGATGATAGCGGTTTCCGCAGCGTCGCCGCGACGTTCGCCCAACGTAATGATACGGGTATAACCGCCTGCACAATTCTTTTCATCGTTGCGCTGTGCGTATTTGGGCGCAATTTCATTGAAAAGTTTTTCGATCAGCGGATGAGCAACCTCTTCCGTACGTGCTTTATATGCGGATTTGCTTTCGTTGAAAGCTTTGATCTCCTGCAAGTCATAAAGCTTAGACATGATCCTGCGGCGTGCGGCAAGTTTCTTGGGCCCGTCTTTTACTACGGTTACCGTTACTTCTTTTTCTTTCTTACCCGTCTTTTCGGTAACGACCTTGCTGCTTTCGATCGTATCGTCATACGTATTCACAGCCGCGGTGATGATCTTTTCGACATAAGACCTGAGTTCTTTCGCGCGTGCTTTGGTCGTTTCTATTTTTCCGTACCAGAGAAGGCTGGAAGCCTGATTTCTCAGAATTGCGACTCTCTGTTCGCTTGTTCTGCCCAATTTTCCCGGCATAATGTTAGTCCTCCTTTTTATCTAATGAAAGTCCGTAAGATTCAAGTTTCTGAATGACCTCATCGAGTGACTTTCTGCCGAGGTTGCGGACTTTCAGCATTTCTTCCTCGGTTTTCTTTGTCAGATCTTCCACCGTGTGAATGTTTGCACGCTTCAAGCAGTTATAAGAACGAACGGAAAGATCCATATCTTCGATCGCCATCGCAAGAACCTGCTGCTGTTTGTCGTCTTCATTCTTGACGAGAATATCCATTCCCTTAATGAAGTCAGAAAGATTTACAAACAGGCTGATATGATCCTGCATGATCTTCGCTGCGAGCGATACGATCTCTTTTGCAGGGAATGCACCGTTTGTTTCCACTTCCATGATCAGCTTATCGTAGTCGATATTCTGACCTACACGCGTGCTTTCTACGTTGTAGTTGACCTTTTTTACAGGCGTGAAGATGGAATCAATCGGAATATAACCGATCGGATGGTTTTTGTTGGAACCCGCACCACGGTAACCTCTGCCCCTTCCGATCGTAACTTCCATATCCAGTTTTGAACCTTCGTCGACCGTGCAGATATATTGTTCTTTGTTAATGACTTCCACTTCCGCATCCTGACTGACGATATCGGCACCTTTGATCACGGCGGGTCCTTCTTTGCAGATGTGAACCGTCTTGACAAAATCTTTATCGACAGACGCCGTCTGAATGGCAAGCGTTTTCAGATTGAGTATGATTTCGGGAACGTCTTCCTTGACACCTTCGATCGCGGAAAACTCGTGTTTGACAAGCCCGTCCGGATAAAAGCGGATACCCTGAACCGCCGCTCCGGGGAGCGCGGAAAGAAGAATCCGACGCAGACAGTTGCCGATTGTAAGACCGAAACCTTTTTCGAGCGGCTCGACGACAATTTTGGCATAACTCTTCGGGTAGCCGTTTCTGTCTTCCTCCACCACTTCGATTTTGGGCATATCCATTTCGATCATGCGATTTTACCTCCTTTCATTAAAGGTGTACTCTCTTACTTGGAGTACAACTCGACGATCATATGCTCAGCAATCTGACTGTCGATATCCTCCCTTGTCGGGAGCGCCAAAACCTTTCCTTCCAGTTTCTCAGGATCGAATTCAAGCCACTTGGGCATGTTTGCGACCTTCATCGTTTTGATCTGTTCAAAATATTTCGTATTTTTTCTGTTTTCCTTAACTGCCACGACATCGCCCGCTTTTACGATATAGGACGGAATGTTTACCGTTCTGCCGTTTACGGAGAAATGTGCATGGTTAACGAGCTGACGCGCCTGTGCACGGGAACCGCCCAAGCCCATTCTGAATACGACGTTATCCAGTCTGCGTTCAAGAAGGGAGAGCATGTTTTCACCCGTGATACCCTTCATTCTGTCCGCCATTTCATAGTATTTTCTGAACTGGCCTTCCTGTACGCCGTAAATTCTCTTGGTCTTCTGTTTTTCACGAAGCTGCAAGCCGTACTCGGAAATCTTTTTCCTGCCTGCGCCGTGTGCACCCGGAGCCGTGGGGCGTTTCTCAAACGCACACTTGCCCGAATAGCATCTGTCGCCTTTCAAAAAGAGTTTTGCGCCCTCTCTGCGGCAGAGACGGCATTTGGAATCTCTGTATGTTGCCATTTCTATTTTCTCTCCTTAAATTAAACTCTGCGGCGCTTCGGGGGCCTGCATCCGTTGTGCGGGATGGGTGAAACGTCGGTAATCAGCGTGATTTCAAGGTCTGCTGCAGCAAGTGCGCGAATAGCAGATTCTCTGCCTGCGCCGGGGCCTTTCACATACACTTCCACGGAACGCAGTCCCTGTTCTTTTGCCGCTTTCGCTGCCGTATCCGCTGCCATCTGCGCTGCAAACGGCGTGCCCTTTCTCGAACCTTTGAAGCCGAGGCTGCCTGCGCTAGACCACGAAATTGCATTTCCGCTCATATCCGTGATCGTAACCAATGTGTTGTTGAACGAGGATTGGATATGTGCCTGACCTTTATCAACTTTTTTAAGTTCTCTGCGGCGTCTTGTCTGAGCCGCTTTTTTAACGGTTGCCATAACTTATACCCTCCTTCTTACTTCTTCTTCTTCGCAACGGTACGACGAGGTCCTTTTCTCGTTCTCGCGTTTCTCTTGGAGCTCTGTCCTCTTACGGGCAGACCCTTTCTGTGGCGGATACCGCGATAGCTACCGATTTCCATCAAACGCTTGATGTTCAGGTTGACTTCGCTGCGAAGTTCACCTTCCACTCTCAGGTTATGATCAATATATTCTCTTAATTTGGATACGTCGTTCTCGTCGAGATCTTTCACTCTCGTATCGGGATTGATGCCCGTTTCCGCAAGGATCTTCTTCGACGTGGTCAGACCGATTCCGTAGATGTAAGTCAATCCGATTTCTACCCGCTTCTCTCTGGGTAAATCTACACCGGCAATACGTGCCATTTGTCCTTTGACCTCCGTTTGGATTTTTTCTTTTTTCTTTGTTCTATATGCGATTCAATCGCCCGCCGCGCAATGGAATGGCTGCACGCGGACGCTGAAATTGTTTTCGCTTAGCCCTGTCTCTGCTTGTGACTCTTGTTCTTGGAGCAGATAACCATTACTTTACCGTTTCTTTTGATGACCTTGCACTTGTCGCACATGGGTTTTACTGACGGTCTTACTTTCATTTTTGTTTCCTCCGAAAAATTTTGTTTTCCGCGCCTTGCGCGCGACCCGTTCCCGGATTCGCCTTGAATGCGGGATTTCCCCGCCCGGCGCCGAAAACTCCTTTCCGCCGGTTGCGGCTTTTTACCGCCGCGGCGTTTTCGACTGATTCTCTCCGAAAAGTCTTATCTTTTCGGTTTGCGGCTCATTATGCTTTGCCGCGCCACGTGATCCTGCCCTTGGTCAGATCGTACGGACTCATTTCCAGTTTCACAGTGTCGCCGGGAATGATACGAATGTAATTCATTCTCAGTTTACCGCTGATATATGCCGTAATGACGTGTCCGTTGGAAAGCTCTACTTTGAACGTTGCGTTCGGCAATGCTTCCACGATTTTGCCTTCGGTTTCGATAACGTCGTCTTTAGACACGAATGCTTCCTCCCGATTCTTGTCTTTTTGCCGAAGATAACTTTTATAAAGTCTCTCCGCGTTTTAAACTGACTTTTTGCACCGCTGCGCGGATATTGCTGTTTTCGTCCTTTCCTTCCCCGAGCCGCTTTGCGATCTCCGGAAAAAATTCAGGCAACAACTCCACGTGCGCTATATTTTTCTTTTTCGGGTTTTTATACCCTCTGTACCTGCCGTCCGCAAGATACAGCGTTCTGCCTTCCGCCCTGACGATCAGATACAATCTGCCTTTATCCCTGCCGTATCGGCTCTTGACGATACCGCCGAGTTCGGGTGTCTGAACCTTCATGTTATCCTCTCAAAGCGTAAGTATTTCTACGCCGTCTTCACGGATCACAACCGTGTTTTCGTAATGCGCAGAAGGTTTTCTGTCGTGCGTTTCCACCGTCCAGCCGTCATCGAGAAAATCTACCTGCCAACTTCCGGCATTGATCATCGGCTCAATGCAGATGACCATTCCCGCTTTCAGACGAATTCCCGTTCCGCGTTTCCCGAAATTGGGAACGGAAGGATCTTCGTGCATTTCACGCCCGATACCGTGACCGACCAGCGCGCGCACAACGGAAAAACCGTTCTCTTCCGCGTGTTTCTGCACACTCGCGCCGATATCATAAAGCGGTGTACCCGCTCTCAGATTTTCGATCGCTTTGAAAAAACATTCTTCCGTTACACGGATAAGTTTTTTCTTTTCGTCGCTCACTTCTCCGACTGCAAAAGTTCTTGCCCCGTCCCCGTGAAAACCGTTCTTGTAAGCACATAGATCGATACTTACGATATCGCCTTCACGGATAACCCGATCTCCGGGGATTCCGTGCACGACCTGTTCGTTGACGGAGGCGCAGATGCTCGCGGGATATCCGCAATATCCGAGACAGGAAGGTTCTGCTCCGCGTGACTTGATATAATCGTGTGCTAATTTATCCAGTTCCGCCGTCGTAACTCCTGCCCTGATCTTTGTTCCGATATATGTGAGCGTGTCGCGTACGATTGCGCACGGTTCACGCATCAGATCGATTTCTTGTTCCGTCTTGACCGTGATCATTATTTCGCCTGCCCGAGCGCCGCAGCGATACGGGCGAATACTTCGTCGATCGTGCCGACTCCGTCTATATTTATGAGTACGTTCTTCTTTCTGTAATACTCGATCAGAGGTGCGGTCTGCTCGCCGTAAACTTTCAGGCGGTTGCCAACCGTTTCTTCATTGTCGTCCTTTCTCTGATACAACTCTCCGCCGCATTTTTCGCAATCTGATTTGCCGCCGAGGAAGTTAATGTGATAACTTTCTCCGCAGTCCTTGCAGACGCGCCTGCCGCAAAGTCTGTCCATGAGAAGGGAAAGATCGATATCGATATTGATCACCGCATCCACTTTGGAGAACTTATCCAGTTCTTCCGCCTGGAAGAGATTGCGGGGAAACCCGTCAAGAAGATAACCGTCTGCGCAATCCGCTTCTTTGAGCCTGCCTTCCACGATCTTACAGGTAACTTCGTCGGGCACAAGCTGACCTTTGTCCGTATAAGACTTTGCCAAAAGTCCGATCTCCGTACCGCGCTTGATGTTGTCGCGGAAGATGTCGCCCGTGGAAATGTGCGGCAATCTGTATTTTTCTGCAATGCGCGTTGCCTGCGTGCCTTTGCCCGCACCCGGCGCGCCGAGAAGAATGATATTCATAATTTATGCTCCCGCACGGCTCAATGCCGTGTTCCGCCGCCCTGCCGGCGGACAAATTTTTTCGCCCGCCCGCACGTCGGCAACCGTATCCCGCTTTCACAGGATACTGCTTTATTTAAAATCTTTTTCGTCTTTTATTTAAAAAGCAATGCCAAACCGAAAAATCAATATCCGACTGAAAATCGGTTTGAGCATTCTTTATTTAAAAGACATTTTCGATTCTTACTTCAAGAACCCTTTATAGTTCTTCATCATCAACTGCGACTGCAACTGTTTGTCGAGTTCCAATGCAACGGAAACGATAATCAGGATACCTGTCGTAGAGAATACGTTCACATAGCCCGTTCCCGCAAAACTGAACGCGAACGAAGGTACGAACGCAACGAGCGAAAGGAAGATCGCTCCGAACAGCGTGATACGGTTGGAAATCTTTTTCAGATAATCAGCCGTAGGCTTGCCGGGTCTGATACCGGGGATAAAGCCGCCGTTCTGCTGGATGCTCTTGGATACGTCTTCGGGATTGAACTGAATCTGCGCATAGAAGAATGAGAATGCGAAGATGAGCAGGCAGAGAATAAGGATATATGCCCACGCCCAGTTGCCCGTTCCGCCGCTGATGTTGGCACTGTACCATTCCTGCGCCGAAGAACCCGGCCAGAAAAGCCCCATGATGAGGTCGGGAAGGCTGATGATCGCAAACGCGAAGATCAAAGGCATAACGCCGCTGCCCGAAATCTTGATGGGAATGACAGTCGCCTGTCCGCCATACATCTTTCTGCCCTTGACCTGCTTTGCGTACTGTACGGGAATGCGGCGTTCCGCAAGGTCGACAAGTACGATGAGCGCAAAGATCACGACAGCGATCACGATGAATATGACGGAAGATACGAGCGTGCTAGCGCTGAATCCGTTCTTCACTGTCTGTTCGATCGGAGTGACGATAAGCGTCTGGCCTGCCGTGGAAATGATACCCACGAAGATGATCATGGAAATACCGTTGCCGATACCGTAATCGGTGATACGTTCGCCCAGCCACATGGTGAGCATTGCACCAGCCGTATAAACGACTACCATGAAAATATAGGTCGCCCATTTCCATTTTTCAACATCGCCGCCGTCGGGCATCAGATAAGTGAAATTAACTGCACCGTTCGTGCTGGCAAAGTTGATGATGATACCGATCGATTGTACGATCGCAAGTATAAGCGTAAGAATACGGGTGTAAGTGGCAATCTTTTTCTTGCCTTCTTCACCCTGCTTGGAAAGACGTTCAAGCGCGGGAATACCGACAGCTAAAAGCTGCATGATAATCGAGGCGTTGATATACGGTCCGATACCAAGCGCAAACAGGGTGCCGTTCGCGAGCGCGCCGCCCGTGACCGCACTCATCAGCGAAAGAAAACTGTTGCTTCCTTCTGTTACGTAGCTGCTGAATTCGTCTACCCTGAGACCGGGAACCGGAATATAGCACCCGATACGGTATACGAACAGCAACGCGAGCATGATGAAGATCTTCTTTCTGATTTCTTTTACTTTAAAAGCGTTTTTAAGAGTTTCGAACATCTTGTTCTCCCTGAAACTGAACTGCTCCCCCTGCCGCCTTTTGCGGCGGCTGAAGGAAGATACAAAGTGTTAACGCGAAACAACTCAGAGCGTTTCAGCTGTGCCGCCCGCTTTTTCGATCGCTTCTTTCGCAGTAGCGGAGAATTTAGCAGCCTTTACGGTAAGAGCAACTTTAACTTCGCCCGTGCCGAGAACTTTGAGGCCGCTGTTATCCTTAACCTGCTTTGCAAGGCCGTTATTGATCACATAATCATAATCAACTACCGTGCCGGCTTCTACGTCAGCAAGCTGGGAAAGGTTGACGATCACATACACTTTTTTGAAATAATTGTTGAAACCGCGTTTCGGAAGTCTTCTGTGGATAGGAGTCTGACCGCCTTCAAAACCCGGCCTTACGCCGCCGCCAGAACGCGCCCACTGACCTTTATGTCCTTTTCCGCTCGTTTTTCCGAGACCGGAACCGATGCCTCTGCCCAATCTCTTGGCGGGAGTGTTGGAACCGATTGCGGGTTGAATGGTATCTATTCTCATACAAAACTCCTTATACGTTCTCCACTTTCACGAGATGGGAGACCTTTTTGATCTGCCCGAGGATCGCGGGAGTGTCTTCATGGATCTTAAAAGAACGGATCTTTTTGAGGCCGAGCGCCGCTACGGTCGCTTTCTGTGTTTCCGTGCAGCCGATCGTGCTTCTTACTAACGTAACTTTGATCTGTGCCATTGTCCGCTCCTCCTTAACCTATGATCTCATTCACGGATTTGCCGCGAAGTGCTGCCACTTCTTCCGCCGTTTTCAGTTCGGAAAGCCCTGCGATAACCGCTTTTACACAGTTCACGGGGTTGCTCGTACCGTGAGATTTCGTTCTGATATTTTTAATGCCTGCCGCTTCCATGACCGCACGGACGGGACCGCCCGCGATAACGCCGGTACCTTCTTCAGCGGGCATCATGAGTACAACGCCTTTGCCGAATTTGCCAAGCACTTCGTGAGGAATACTCGTTTCTACCATAGGAACGGTAATGAGATTTCTCTTCGCCTGAGCCTGTGCTTTTTCGATCGCTTCGGGAACTTCGTTTGCCTTACCTGAACCTACGCCGACTTTGCCCTTGCCGTCTCCGACGACCACGAGCGCAGCAAAACGCATGTTTCTGCCGCCTTTGACAACTTTCGTAACGCGGTTAACCTGGATGAGTTTTTTGATGAACCCGTCGTTTTCTTCCTGCCTTCTTGCAGGTCTTCTGTCTTCTCTTGCCATCTGATCTTCTCCTCTCAGAATTTAAGTCCGGCTTCTCTTGCGCCGTCGGCAACGCTCTTTACGCGGCCCGTATAGATGTAACCGCCCCTGTCGAACACTACCGTTTCGATGCCCGCCGCGAGCGCTTTCTTAGCCGCTTCCGCGCCGACCACTTTGGCTGCTTCCGTCTTGGTCAGATCCTTGATCTGATCCTTGACTGCTTTTTCCATTGTGGATGCGGATACGAGCGTTACGCCCTTGACGTCGTCGATAACCTGAACGTAAATGTGATTGAGGCTCCTGTAAACGCTGAATCTCGGCATTTCGGCCGTGCCTGCGATCTTTTCTCTTACACGCGCGTGCCTGATCACTCTGTCCGCGTTTTTATCTTTTTTCGATATCATTTTTTACGCTCCTTTATTTACCGCCTGTCTTGCCTTCCTTGCGCTCGATAACTTCGTCTTTATAACGAATGCCGTAGCCATGATAAGGTTCCGGTTCACGGATGGAACGGATGTTTGCCGCTACCTGACCGACTTTCACTTTATCGATACCCGATACTGTGATTTCTGTCTGTGCGGGGCAATCCAATTTGATGCCATCCTCTTCGACAACTTCAACGGGATGGGAATATCCCACGTTGAGCACAAGTTTGTTGCCCTGTTTTGCAACTTTGTAACCGACACCGTTCACGATCAGAGATTTTGTATATCCGTTCGTAACGCCGACTACCATGTTGTGCAGAAGGGCTCTGTAAAGACCGTGTTTCGCACGCAATTCCTTTTCATCGGATGCGCGGGTAAGGGTGGCAACTCCGCCCTCCACGGCAATGCTGATATTGGAATCTACCGCCTGGGTAAGCGTTCCTTTGGGACCTTTTACGGTGAGCACGCCGTCTTTGACGTCTACCGTAACACCTGCGGGAATGGTTACCGGCGCCTTGCCTATTCTCGACATAATTCTTGCCTCCTTACCAGACGAAACAAAGCACTTCGCCGCCTACGTTCGCGGCTTTTGCCTGTTTGTCCGTCATTATTCCTTTGGAAGTGGATACGATCGCCGTTCCGAGTCCTCCGAGAACTTTGGGCATATTATCCGCGCCCGCATAGTTGCGCAAGCCCGGTTTGGAAACGCGTTTCAGTCCGGAAATAACCGGCTGGCCGCCCTGTGCATATTTGAGCGTCACGATGATCTTGCCCGAAAGACCGTCATCAGCGACTTCTACATTCTTCACGTATCCTTCTTCAAGAAGAATAGACGCGATCGCCTTTTTCATATTGGAGGCAGGAATTTCCACCGTATCGTGGTGCGCCGTGAGCGCGTTCCTGATTCTTGTAAGCATATCTGCAATAGGATCTGTCATATTTGCGCCTCCTTACCAGCTCGCCTTTTTCACACCGGGGATCTGTCCCTTGTACGCAAGATTGCGGAAGCAGATACGGCAGATACCGTATTTGCGAAGAACCGCGTGCGGTCTTCCGCAGATGCTGCAACGGGTGTACGCTCTCGTGGAAAATTTGGGCGTTTTCTGCTGCTTGTTTATCATTGATTTTTTAGCCATTTTCTCGGTTTCTCCTTATTTTTTGAAGGGCATACCCATTGCCCCGAGAAGTTCTCTCGCTTCTTCGTCCGTCTTCGCCGTTGTAACGAAACATACGTCGAACCCGCGGATCTTTTCTACCTGGTCGTAGGAAATTTCCGGGAAGATGAGCTGTTCTTTGATGCCGAGAGCATAGTTGCCTCTGCCGTCAAACGCATTCGCAGACACACCGCGGAAGTCTCTCATTCTGGGGAGCGCGATGGAAACGAGTTTATCGTAAAAGTCGTACATTCTGTCTTTACGAAGAGTTACTTTCAGTCCGACGTTCATGCCTTCCCTGACTTTGAAGTTCGCAACCGACTTCTTAGCTCTGGTGATGACAGGCTTCTGACCTGCGATCGATTTGAGTTCGTCGTGCGCGATCTGTACGCTCTTCGCATTGTCCTTGATGTCGCCGAGTCCCGAGTTGATCACGATCTTGACCAGTTTGGGAACTTCGTTTACGTTCTTGTAGTTGAATTTTTTGATCAGGTAAGGAACGACTTCTTTTTCGTAAGCCTCTTTTACCCTGTTTTTATAAACTTTTTCAGCCATTTTTCAGTTTCCTCCGCCTCAGTCCTTCTTTTCTTCCGCGGGAGTTTCTGCGGCCGTTTCCGCCTTAGCGGTTCTCTTTCTCGTTCTCTTCTTGGGAGCTTCTTCTGCCTTTGCAGCAGCTTTTGCCTGTTTCTTATAGGTCTTATCGAGAACATTACCGCATTTGCAGACGCGGACTTTCTTCATTTTTCCGTCCATCTCGACGAACGTGTGCTTAACTCTCGTAGCCTTGCCGCACTTGTCGCAGATGACCATTACGTTGGATACGTCGATCGCGCCTTCGCGTTCGATGATACCCGATACATCGGAAGCTTTTCTTGCTTTCCTGTGTTTTTTCTGGAGGTTTACGCCCTGTACCGTCACTTTTCCGGACTTGGGGGAAGTCGATACGACTTTACCGGTTTTTCCCTTGTCTTTACCCGTAAGCACGAGGACGTTATCGTTTAATTTTACGTTCATTGCGTTCCTCCTTACAGCACTTCCGGCGCAAGAGAGATGATTCTCATGTAATCTTTATCTCTCAATTCGCGCGCGATGGGCCCGAAAATACGCGTTCCCTTCGGCTGTTTCTGATTGTCTATAATGACGGCGGCATTGTCATCGAATCTGATATAAGTTCCGTCCGCACGTCTGATGCCTTTGCTGGTTCTGACGATAACCGCTTTTACAACTTCGCCTTTCTTGACTGCGCCGTCGGGCGTTGCGGTCTTCACGCTTGCAATGATCACATCGCCGATGTTGCCGCTTTTCCTGAACGATCCGCCCAGAACCCTGATGCACATAAGCTCTTTTGCACCGGAATTGTCCGCCGCTTTAAGCCTTGTCTGTGGTTGTATCATATGGCTCTTTTCTCCTTATATTATTACTTAGCCCGTTCGATGATCTCGGCAACTCTCCAATTCTTGTCTTTGCTGAGCTTCCTCGTTTCAACGATGCGCACCTTGTCGCCTACGCCGCACTCATTTGTTTCATCGTGTGCTTTCAGCTTCTTGGTGGTGGTGATGGTCTTTTTATAAAGCGGGTGGATTCTCTTGTCGACAATGGCGACGACGACCGTCTTATCCATTTTGTCGGATACGACCAGCCCGACTCTCTCTTTTCTAAGATTTCTTTCCATGATTGTCTACCTTTTTTAACCCTTCGCTTTGAGCTCTCTCTCGCGGATGATCGTGTTCACACGCGCGATGTCCTTCTTGCAGGACGCTATTGTCATAGGATTGTCGAGCTGACCCGACGCATGACGGAAACGCAGGTTGAAAAGTTCGGTTTTCAGTTCGCCGAGTTTCGCTTTCAACTCTTCATCTGTCATATTGTGAAGTTCTTTTGCTTTCATCAACCTTCACCGCCTTCTTGAATTTTTTCACTGCCCTCAGGCATTTCTCCCGTTACGGGGTTGGGCTGCCCTTTTACCATGAATTTGGTTTTGATGGGCAATTTGTGGCCGGCAAGACGCATTGCTTCACGCGCTGCTTCCTCGCTCACTCCCGCCATTTCGAAGAGCACTCTGCCCGGTTTCACGATCGCTACCCAGTACTCAACTGCACCTTTACCGGAACCCATACGGGATTCTGCGGGGTGACGCGTGATCGGCTTGTGCGGGAAAATATCGATCCAAACCTGTCCGCCACGTTTGATGAATCTCGTCATTGCGATACGCGCTGCTTCGATCTGACGGGAAGTGATTCTCGCACCCTCAACCGCTACAAGACCGAATTCGCCGTATGCAACTTTATTGCCTTTATGTGCTTCGCCTCTGATTCTGCCGCGATGCTGTCTTCTTCTCTTGACTCTCTTAGGAATTAACATTACGCTTCGCCTCCTTCATGCGCCCTTGCCGCTCTGAGGATCTCGCCTTTGTAGATCCAGACCTTGACGCCGATCATGCCGAACGTGGTGTGCGCCTCAGCGAAACCGTAATCGATATCCGCACGCAGTGTCTGCAAAGGAATGGATCCTTCGTGGTACTGCTCGCATCTTGCGATTTCGGCACCGTCAAGTCTGCCGCTTACCATCATCTTCACGCCCTTCACGCCCGAACGCATTGCTTTGCCGATCGCCTGTTTCATCGCTCTTCTGAACGACATTCTCTTTTCGAGCTGCTGTGCAACGCCTTCCGCAACCAACTGTGCGTCGGAATCAGGTTTTCTGACTTCCGTCACATTGATTACGATGTTCTTGCCGTTCGTGAGTTTGGCAAGGTCTTTTTTAATCACTTCGATTTCAGAACCCGCCTTTCCGATCAAAACACCGGGTTTGCCCGTATAAACGGTAACCACAATCCTGTTTGCGGCGCGCTCTACGGCGATTTTGCTGATCGCCGCCGAATAATATTTGTTTTTAATGAATTTACGGATCTCATAATCCTCTTTCAGGAATTTACCGAAATCCTTTTTATCGGCGTACCACTGGGTGTCCCAGCCTTTGATGACGCCGACTCTCAAACCATGCGGATTAACTTTCTGTCCCATACCGAACTCTCCTTACTTACTCTTGACATCAAGGATAACCGTGATGTGGCTGGTTCTCTTGAGGATGGAATGTCCTCTGCCCTTGGAGACGGGCTGCATTCTTTTGAGCGTGGGGCCCTGATCGGCAAACGCTTCGGCAACGATGAGGTCGCCTCTGTCCATTCCGAAATTGTGCTCCGCATTCGCCGCCGCTGAAAGAAGTACTTTCCTGACGGGTTCTGCCGATACGATGTTCGCATATTCCAGGATAGCTGCTGCTTCTGCAACTTCCTTGCCGCGGATCATCGTAAGCGCTCTGCGTACTTTATAGGGAGACATTCTGATATGTCTCGCGGTCGCGTAAGGACGTTTGTCTTTATTTTCCGCGATCTTTTTGGTCTTTTCACGAGTATTCGTAGCCATTTTGTGCCTCCTTTACTTCTTGGCGGTGGTCTTCGCGCCCGCATGACCTTTAAAGGTTCTCGTCGGTGCGAATTCGCCCAGTTTGCAGCCTACCATGTCTTCCGTGATGTATACCGGAACATGTTTTCTGCCATCGTGAACGGCAATCGTATGCCCCACCATCTGCGGGAAGATCGTCGATGCTCTCGACCATGTTTTCAATACTTTTTTATCGTTCGCCGCGTTGAGCGCTTCGACTCTCTGCATGAGTCTTGCTTCAACGTAAGGCCCTTTCTTTACGCTTCTGCTCATTTGCTGATCCTCCCTTAATTGATCCTCTTAAGAATGAACTTGTCGGTAACATTCTTCTTCTTTCTCGTCTTGTAGCCGAGAGCAGGTTTGCCCCAAGGCGTCATAGGACCTGCGTGACCCACAGGGCTCTTGCCTTCACCACCGCCGTGAGGGTGATCGTTCGGGTTCATAACGGAACCGCGTACCGTAGGTTTGATACCCATATGACGCGTTTTGCCCGCTTTACCGATGGAAATGATTTCGTGTTCAACATTGCCGACCTGTCCGATCGTTGCACGGCATTTCACCGAAACCAGACGCATTTCGCCGCTCGGCATTTTCAGAGTCGCATATGCGCCCTCTTTTGCCATCAGCTGTGCGGAAATACCTGCCGCTCTCGCGATCTGTCCGCCCTTGCCGGGTTTCAGTTCGATGTTGTGTACCATCGTACCTACGGGAATGTTTTCAAATGCCAGGCAGTTGCCCGCTTTGATATCCGCTTCCGCGCCGCTCATTACTACGTCGCCTACGTTCAGTCCTACGGGTGCGAGGATGTATTTCTTCTCGCCGTCCGCATACTGCAAAAGCGCGATGTTCGCACTGCGGTTCGGATCGTACTGGATGCTCTTTACTGTTGCGGGAATACCGTCTTTATTTCTCTTGAAATCGATGATACGGTATTTCCTCTTGTTTCCGCCGCCGATATGGCGCACGCTGATCTTGCCGGTGTTGTTTCTGCCGCCTGTCTTACGCATATCCTCGATCAAGCTTCTCTCGGGCTTGGTTTCGGTGATCTCTTCGTAAGTGTGCACCGTCATAAAACGGCGGGCGGAAGAAGTCGGTTTATATCTTTTAATAGCCATTTCTGATATTTCCTCCGATTAGACTTGGTTAGGACAGCGAATTGAAATATTCAATAGGTTTGCTGTCTTTGGTCAGTTGCACGACGGCTTTCTTATAGGAGGAAGTCAGACCCTCGTTTCTGCCCATTCTTTTGAGTTTGCCGCGCACGTTGCTCGTGTTCACGCTCTCTACGTCTACGCCGAAGAGTTGCTCGACGGCAATTTTGATTTCCGTTTTATTCGCGCCCTTTGCCACTTTGAAAGTATATTTCTTCGACGCGATCCCGTCGTATCCTTTCTCGGTGAGGATAGGCTTAATGATGATGTCTTCCGCTCTCATTATGCTCCGTAGACCTCCTCTATTTTCTCTACCGCGCCCTTCGTGAGAACCACTTTCGCGTTCGCCACGACTTCATAGGTGCTGATCTGCGCTACGGGCAGGGTGCTGAGTGTTTCGATGTTTCTGCCGGCGAGGATCACGTTCATATCGTCGTTATCCATAACCAACAGCGTACGTTTATCCAACTTCAACGCGTTCACGAATGCGACCATTTCTTTCGTCTTGGGTGCGCTCACTTCGAGTTTGTCCACAACGATCAACTCGCCGTCTGCCACCTTCTTGGAAAGTGCGGAAAACAGTGCGTTTCTCTTTGCTTCCACGTTCATCTTCTTGGAGAAATCTCTGCTCTTCGGTGCGAACACCACGCCGCCCTTTCTCCACTGCGGTGCGCGGATGGAACCCTGACGGGCTCTGCCTGTTCCCTTCTGTCTCCAAGGCTTGATGCCGCCGCCGCGCACTTCCGTACGGGTGAGCGTGCTCTTCGTGCCCTGACGTTCGTTCGCAAGACGCGTTACGACTGCCTGATGAATCAAAGGCTCATTGTATTCTGCGTTGAATACTTTATCGGAAAGTTGCATTTCGCCTGCAACCGAGCCGTCCATTTTATAAACTTTAACTGTAGGCATATCTTCTTCTCTCCTTATTTGGCTTTGACGCTGTCGCTGATAGTAACGACACTGCCTTTCGCGCCCGGAATCGCACCTTTAATAAGAAGGGCGTTTCTTGCCACATCCACTTTTACGATCTCGAGGTTCTGAATCGTAACTCTTTCGTTACCGTACTGCCCGGGCATGTGCATCTGCTTGAATACTCTTGCGGGGTTGATAGAACCGAACGAACCGACTTCCCTGTGTACAGGGCCGACGCCGTGCGTTTCTTTAAGACGGTGCTGATTCCATCTCTTGATAACGCCCGAATAGCCGTGACCTTTCGTCATGCCTACGACGTCAACTTTGTCTCCGTCTTTAAACGTTTCGACCGTAACCATTTTGCCCACTTCGTATGCGGACAGATCTGCGAGTCTGAACTCTTTGAGTACTTTCTGCGGTTTTACGCCCGCTTTCTTGAACTGTCCGAGTTCGGGCTTGTTTACCCTCTTTTCGCTCGTCTCGTCAAAACCGAGTTTCAAAGCGGCATAACCGTCTTTTTCTACAGTTTTGATCTGTACCACGGGGCAAGGTCCCGCTTCCACCACCGTTACGGGAATCACTTTTCCCTCGGGGGTGAACACCTGCGTCATTCCGACTTTTCTTCCGATGATTGCTTTATTCATTGATAAAGTTCACTCCTTTTTTTATTTGTGAATACCTTGATTTTCAAAGTATTGCTTGACTGTTTTCTTTTTGCGGATGTTCCGCACCGACCGACGCGCCTTTTCTGCGGAGAGCGCGGCGCTCTTTCCGTTCTTTACAGCTTGATCTTGATGTCTACGCCCGCGGGAAGATGTACGCTGTCGAGAAGTTTTGCGTTGGGGCTGTAAATATCGATGATACGCTTATGCGTTCTGATTTCAAACTGTTCGCGGCTGTCCTTATATTTATGGGGAGAACGAAGAATGGTAACGATCTCCTTTTCCGTAGGCAGCGGGATAGGTCCGCTGATCTTTGCGCCCGACTTTGTCATCGCGTCCACGATGCGCTGAGCCGCAAGATCTACCAATTCGTGATCGTACGCTGCGAGTTTGATTCTGATTTTCTGACTTGCCATGTGTGATTTCCTCCGATTTTTATACTAACTTTTACGTCAACTGTGCCGTGTGTGTCGAAGTACCGCAGAAAAAGAAAAACCATTCGATATTTCTATTGAATGGCTGTACTTCGGTTAGTCGCAAGGGTCTGGCCCTCACATTTGTCGGTATAAATTATCTTCGCAGAGGGGCGCAATTGTGCTGTATTTATCCTTGCATCCCAATGCGTTTGAAGTAACTTTATACCTCAACCCTATTACACAGCCTATAAATAATACCACATCCGTCAAGATATGTCAAACAAAAAATCGATAATTTTTAACTTTTTTTAAAGCGAATCCGCCGACCGCGAAAACGCTTTTTACTCTGCACTACCCAATTCTTCCGGACAAGTTGATTTTTTAGAAAAATCTACTTTATTAATCCTCTTTAACACAAATTTAAACTTTTTTATTTATTATAAAAGAAGAATTCTTCTATGTCAAGTATTTTAAGAAGATTTCTTCTAAAATAAGAGTATGGAAATAGGTACAAAAATTAAAGAATTGAGAATGGAAAAAGGACTTTCGCAAAAAGCTCTTGCGGAAAAAATAGGCGTAAGCCAAAAAGCGATCGATTTCTGGGAAAGACAGATCAACGAACCCAAAGCATCGTATATTGTTGCCCTGTCGCAGTTTTTCGATGTTTCCTGCGACTACTTGCTGGGCAGAGACGAAACTTGAAACTTTTTATTCGTTTCCTGACTGCTTTTTTGATGTTTTCCGCGACTGCTTACCGAGCAGGGATAAGACCTGAAACTCATACATCGTTACCCTATCGTTGTTTTCTAATGACTTACCGCAATTTATTCATTATAGATAAGACTTAAAACTCTCATATCGTTGTCCTACTGTTGTTTTTTGATGTTACCTTTTGCGCTCTGTTGAGCGGAGACGAACTTACCCCGATATCTTTCCGCCTCAGGCGTAAAACGCCTGAGGCGGAATCTCATCTGTCAAAAAATTTTTGAACGTTTTACGGTGCACACTCATTTCAACTTATTAAACCCTAAGGGGGGGGCAAATTACCTTCCCGTAAAAAATCAGATTAAAAAATAAATACCAAACTCAGCGTAAACGTTATAATATTTTTAATGAAACAAATCATGCAATACTTAAAAAACAAAACTCCCGACGCAATTTGCGTCGGGAGTTGTTTTTTAACGCTTACGTTTGGAATTATTCAGCAACAGCAGTTGCACCAGCTTCTTTCATACGTGCAACGATCTTTTCTGCTTCTTCTTTGTTTACGCCTTCTTTGATCGTGCCTTTGCTTTCTACGAGAGCTTTTGCTTCAGCAAGGCCGAGGGACGTGAATTCACGAACTGCTTTGATAACTTCGATCTTCTTGTCGCCGATGTCTTTGAGGACAACGTTGAATTCAGTTTTTTCTTCTACTTCTGCAGCAGCAGCGCCAGCTGCGGGAGCAGCAGCAACAGCTACGGGAGCAGCTGCGCTTACACCGAACTCTTCTTCGAGTGCTTTAACCAATTCGTTGAGTTCAACAACCGTCATACCTTTAATCTCTTCGATAAACTTTGCGATATCTGCCATTTTTAATTTCCTCCGATATTCTTTCTGAATTAAAATTTTTCCGCGGATTTAACGCTCACGCGGCCGAGCGGCGGCACTGCCGCATCCTTAAAGCAATTACGCTTTTTTCTCCGCGATTGCATTGAGTGCAACAACCACGCCTCTGAGCATAGCGGAAAGCACTCCCGCGAAATTCGCGATCGGCGCCTGCATGGATCCGAGCATCTTGGCAATGAGTTCTTCTTTCGAAGGCATATCGGCAAGTGCTTTGATACCTTTTGCATCGATGTACGCACCATCGACATATGCGCTCTTGGGTACAATTTTTTCAGGCATCGCTTTGACCGCTTCCGCGAAAATCTTCGCTGCCGCCGTTTCATCGGGGCTGAAAGCCGTCGCCGTCGGGCCGTTCAGGTCATTGTCGAATGCTGTTACGCCAAGTTCATTGAGTGCTTTGCGAACCAAAGTATTTTTATAAACTTTGTATTCCACGCCTGCTTCTCTGAACTTTTTGCGAAGATCGGATACTTCCGCAACCGTAAGGCCTTTGTAATCTACAAATACAACAGACTTACTGTTGGAGATTTTCTCTTTGATCTCTTCGACAACCTGTTTTTTAGCTTCTAAATTGGCTGACAATGTTTTTACCTCCTGTTAGCGTTAAAAAAGTCCTTATACCGCAACGGTATAAGGACTCTGTTTCCGAAAAACAAACGTCTGACTTATTACCTGAGCGGGCTGATGTATTAAACCGAATAAACGGTGCCTGCCTTCTGCGGTACAATATGAAATTTTCCTGTACATTATACCGCCCTTAAAGCGATAAGTCAACCGTTTTTTACGGTCTTTTTCGGTTTTTCAACCGATTTTTGCAAAACAGCAATTACAGTTTTGCGTAGTTTACTTTCACGCCGGGGCCCATCGTGCTGGTTACCGCAACGCTCTTGATATACTGGCCTTTTGCCGCAGCGGGTTTCGCCTTGACGATCGCATCCATAAGCGCCGTGAAGTTCTCAGCAAGTTTTTCTTTGCCGAAGCTCTTCTTTCCGATCGGGCAGTGAATGATCGCTGTCTTGTCCAGTCTGTATTCAACTTTACCGGCTTTAACTTCGGAAATAGCTTTCGCAACGTCGGGCGTTACCGTTCCCGATTTCGGGTTCGGCATGAGTCCCTTAGGACCGAGCACCTTACCGATACGGCCTACGACACCCATCATGTCCGGCGTCGTGATGACTACGTCAAAATCAAACCAGTTTTCGTTCTGGATCTTTGCGATCATCTCTTCCGCACCGACATAATCAGCGCCTGCCTGCTGTGCGATGTCTGCTTTCTCACCCTTCGCGATCACGAGCACTTTCTTGCTCTTACCTGTTCCGTTGGGAAGAACGAGCACGCCTCTGACCTGCTGATCTGCCTGACGGGGATCTACACCGAGACGGACGTGAAGTTCAATAGTTTCGTCAAATTTTGCCTTCGCGGTATCGACTACAATGCCCAACGCTTCGTCGGCATCATATAATTTGGAACGATCGTACGCTTTCAGACTGTCAGCGTATTTTTTTCCGTATTTCATTCTGATTTTACCTCCTTGTGGTTCATGCGAGATAAACTCTCCCACTTGTCTCCTTATATTTATTCTTCGACGGTTACGCCCATGCTGCGCGCCGTGCCGCGGATCATGCTCATTGCACTTTCAAGCGATGCAGCATTAAGATCGGGCATTTTGAGCTTCGCGATCTCTTCTACCTGCGCTTTCGTGAGCTTTGCAACCTTGTCGCGGTTAGGTCTGGCACTGCCGCTTTCGATCTTGCACGCCTTCTTGATCAGAACGGGTGCAGGCGGCGTTTTCAGAATAAACGTAAAAGATCTGTCCTGATAAATAGTAATGACTACGGGGATGATAAGCCCCGCTTGGTCGGCGGTTTTCGCGTTGAATTCCTTGGTAAAGCCCGGAATGTTGATACCGTGAGGGCCGAGCGTCGAACCGACAGGCGGACCGGGTGTTGCTTTACCTGCGGGAAGCTGCAATTTGACTACCGCAGTAATTTTCTTAGCCATATGTTCTCCTCCGATTTGTGGTTTTAACAAAGCGCCGAGTATTTATTTGCGCTTCTCCCACTTTATTAGAAAAAGGGATTTCCCTTGTTTCTGCTTTTACCGCTTTCCAGCGATAGTGTTACTCCTGCGTCTCAGGCTGTTGTTCCTGTTCAGGTGCTTCCGCAAGACTGAGTTTGCGGATCTGTCCGTACTCCACTTCCACATCCGTGTTTCTTCCGAACATCACCACATTGACTTTTGCCTTCATCGCAGTATCGTTGAGTTCCTTTATTTTTCCGAAGAATCCGGCGAGAGGTCCGACATCGATGCTTACATCGTCTCCGACCGCAAAGTTTGCATCCACAGGCTTCTTTTCAAGCTGCATTTTGCGAACTTCTTCGTCTTTCAGAGGCAGAGGTCTGCCCTGCGGTCCGACAAAGCCCGTCACTCCGCGCGTATTCGTAACCAGATACCAAACCTGGTTGGAGTAGATCATCTTAATAAAAACGTAGCAAGGCAAAAGCTTACGCTCTACAACCTTCTTCTTTCCGTTCTTTTCTTCGATCGTCTGCTCCATCGGGATTTTCAGATCAAATATATTATCTTTGAGATTGTTGTTCTCAATCAGTTTTTCCAGGCTGTCTTTGACCATCGCTTCATAACCCGAATAAGTATGAAGGACGTACCATTTTGCCTGGCTTTCGGGAGAATTTTCCATATCCTCTCCTTATTTGCCCAGACTGGTTATAAGTTTGAGCAATTCTCCAAGCCCGTAATTTACAGCAGTAAACACTACGAGAAAGATCACAATCACGGTTATTACTATGCCCGTAGATTTGATCACCTTTCCGAAAGAAGGCCACGTGACTTTTTTAAGCTCCGAAAAAACCTCTTTCAACTTTCTGCCCATTCTTACAAATATGTTGGGCTTCTTTTCTGCGGTTTTCGCTTTCATTCTTTACCTCGCGTTCCCCCTGCCGGCGGACTTATTTGGATTCTTTGTGTACCGTATGCTTTTTGCAGAACGGACAATATTTATTCAACTGAAGACGTTCAGGATCGTTCTTCTTGTTTTTCATATTGTCATAGTTCCTGTGTTTGCATTCGGTGCATTCAAACGTGATCTTGGTTCTGTTTATGGCAGCCATTTTTCTAAAAACTCCGTGCAAAAAAATCACACCTCTGGTCGGTGTGTTCATAAAGTCTACCATAAAGTTATCTTCTTGTCAATAATTTTTCAAGTCTTTTTATCTATTAAATTGTTTTTTTCGAATTTTTTTATGTTTTTTACTCTTTTAATGCAAATAATACCCCGCCATTTTTCGCTTTTTTCGGCGCAATACAGAAAAATCCTTGCCTACCGAACTGTTTTCGTTGTATAATATGCGCTGAAAGAAGCTGTTATACAGAATCTGGCCTTCTTTTAAAGGAGTTTACCATGCAAGCTGTAAAAATTTCTGAAAATATTTACTGGGTCGGCGCTATCGACTGGAATCTTAGAAACTTTCACGGATACGAAACGGAAAAGGGTTCTACTTACAACGCCTATCTCATTCTCGACGAAAAGATCACTCTCATTGATACCGTTAAAGAACCTTTTGCCTCGGAAATGATAGCAAGGATCTCTTCCGTGATCGACCCTGCTAAAATCGATATAGTAGTATGCAATCACGCAGAACCCGATCACAGCGGTGCCCTGCCCGCTCTTTTAAAAATTGCGAAAAACGCAAAAATTTATACCGCATTCGGCGCAGGTATCAAAGATCTTACCGCATACTACGGGGAACTGCCTTACGTAGGTGTCAAAAACGGAGAAACACTCTCTCTCGGCAAACGCACTTTAACTTTTGTTCCTACACCCATGGTGCACTGGCCTGATAATATGGTATCTTTTCTGACTCCTGAAAATATACTTTTCTCCAATGATGCTTTCGGTCAGCACTACGCTTCCGATGAAAGAACGGATACAGAATGCGATCTGCCAGAAGCGTTTATCCAAGCACGCAAATATTACGCTAACATCGTTCAGCCTTACGGAATGCAGACAGCAAAAGCGTTGTCTGTATGCGCTGATCTTCCCATCGAAACTATTTGCCCCAGCCACGGTATCGTCTGGACAAAACATATTCCGCAAATCCTTTCCCTCTATAACGACTGGTCGAAAGGTACGCAGGACGACACCGTCGCGATCGTATTTGATACAATGTGGCATTCTACCGAAGCCATGGCACACGCGATCGAAACAGCTTTTCTGAACGCGGGATTCAAGCCCAGGCTTTACAACCTTCACTACTGCAATAATTCAGATATAATTGCCGATGCAATGTCCTGTAAATATATTGCCGTAGGTTCCCCTACCTTGAACAACAACATGATGCCTTCGGTTGCAAGTTTCCTAACATACTTTAAGGGACTGAACGGAAACAAGAAAAAGTTTATTGCATTTGGTTCTTACGGTTGGGGAGGTCAATCCCCCGATCAGGTTTTTGAAGCTCTTTCAGCGTGCAAATGCGAACCTTTATTGCCCGCGATCAGGCTTGCATATAAACCTTCTGAAGATCAGCTTAAAAAGATAACTGAGGACGTGCAATCCGCCATTCAGGCCGAACAGGAAAACAACTGAACCAAGTAAATCAATCGCTGTATATAAAAACTGGCGTGCGGTAAATTTACCGCACGCCAGTTTTACTTTTGCAATTTATTTTTTCGATAAAAGCGAAGTCAGTAAATTTCCTTTACCGACCAAAACCCTGTTTGAATCGTAAGTTTTATCACTTACAGGATAATAATATCCTAATATTTGCCTGTTAAAATCATATACTGTCTGTTTGCCGTCCTCTCCGTTTTTTATATAACCGATCAACTGCATATTACTGTCATATAAGCGTTGCATATTATTCCCTCCGACTCATCTTTTATATTAATTATATAATATGGAATAACGCAAAACAACTTTCTATGCCAATTTATTCAGGTTTATTCGCGGACTGCAACGAATTTCCCTTCTCGTCCGCAACTCCTTCACCTTCTCCTATTCCCGTCAGAAAATGTTTACCGAAATCCTCACGCGGCAGCAAACTTCCATCTGTCATACAACTGTAAAAAATCTTTATAAGCCTGCCTCCCTCTTTGCGGGCGCGTTGATACAACTCTTCCGCACTTTCATTACTCTTTCTTGTCGGATCTGCAAGATAATACCACTCCTGATTTTGTTCATTCAGACAAATCTTATCCGGCTCCTCTTTCCGGCAAAGGCTGGACAAAGTATGCGGCGCCCCAAAAAAACTTTCAGCCCCGTATAGAAATTTTCTTAAACCGTATTTTCTATCGCTGAAAAAAGCCTGCGCACGAAAAAAACTGTTGATCGCCTTTTTCAGGGAAACTTCCGTCACATCATCCCGTCCTCCCGTAAAAGAAGATATACGACGGATCACAGGAGCCAAAGTACTTACATTCACTTCCTTTTTCGTATAAGGCAGACTATATTCCCCCACAGGTATATCTAATTCTTTATTGACAAAATAAGTATCCAGATCACTTTCAATCAAAGCGTGCTTATTTCCGCGCCAACCTTCAGGGCACATTTTTATTTCTTTTGACGTATAATATACATACGGATGAAATACAGTATCTACCGCATAATGTGTAATATATCCTGCAGCATAAGAAAACGCATTCTGATTATCTTTTACACACTTTAATAACAGCGAAAAAACATTGTAAATATTGCACCTATGAAAATATTTGCCTAAATTAAGATTTTTACTGCTTCCCACTGCTTTATGAAAGTACCATACATCCCCGCCCTGAGCTCCGAGATAATATTCAGCCAAGACCGTAATTTTGCTTTTGATCTCAACGGGTAAGTCTTCAAGAATGTTTTCCGCCAATAACTGATGGGTATATGATGCCGGCACGTCTGTCACCTCTCTATTATTATTCAACCTGAAAGCCTTAAAAACAATACAATAACCTTACGTCTGTTATTATACACATTTCATCGCTTTTTAGTTACGATTTTCTTACTAAAACACAATTTTAAAAACAATATACAGAAAAATAAAAAAAAATTTAAAAAATTTAAAAATAAACAAAAAAAACGCTTGCATTTTTATTCCGTATTTGATATATTATATAGGCGTTCTCACGGAAGTTTAGCTCAGTTGGGAGAGCATCTGCCTTACAAGCAGGGGGTCATAGGTTCGAGCCCTATAACTTCCACCAACCGAATAAGTGAAATAACAGTGCGGAATTAAAAATGCGGGAATAGCTCAGAGGTAGAGTGTCACCTTGCCAAGGTGAATGTCGCGAGTTCGAATCTCGTTTCCCGCTCCAATAAAATTTTCCGCACTTTTATTTTACGGTATTCCGTTCAGAATATTAAAACTTCGGTACAGTTTAACAATAAAATTCATTCGGCGCTATAGCCAAGTGGTAAGGCAAGGGTCTGCAAAACCCTCATTCCCCGGTTCAAATCCGGGTGGCGCCTCCAATCCCCTTTCCTTTAACGGAAAGGAAATCTGAAAGAAACACCTGCATAGCGATATGCAGGTGTTTGCAAATAATCAAAATTTAATTACTTGACAACTTCTAAAAGAATTTAATTTTTTAACGTAGTTAGGGAAGATAATTAATTTTTATATGCCGTTACGATAAAACAGGCAAATGTGCAGGACTTAAAATCAGACGTGATCCTCTGTTTTTGATCAAAAATAACTATAATTGAATACATTTTTCATATGCCCGCGTGGCGGAATGGCAGACGCACAGGACTTAAAATCCTGAGTTCGCAAGAACGTATCGGTTCAAGTCCGATCGCGGGCACCAACAAAAAAAGTACCCTTTTCGGGTGCTTTTTTGTTGTCTTTGCCACGCGGAGGACTTGAAAGAGTTCGCGCGAGGGCGAAAAGCCCGAAGCTATGCCGAGGGGACCCCTTCGAGGGGTTTCGGCATATCGCGGGCACCACGGAAAAACCACTATATATGGTAGATTTTAACTAAATTTGCTGTATATCGTGGTTTTTTCTTTTTGTTTTTTTTACGTCTTTCATCCCCTTTATATTCCCCAAAAAACAAAATGTAAAATGTTTGATTTTAACACGCAAAACTCACAAAAATTGGAGCTAAAATCCGTGAAACACCGCTTTTGGGGAAAGTTTTGGGGAATAAATTCTATGTTTTTTACATTTTTTCAGATCGTTTACGGGACATAATCGAACTTTGCAATCTCATCCAGCTGTAGCTGCTCATTGAACTCCAAGTGAGTATAAATTAAGCTCGTTATGCTTGAATCGGGAGCGTGCCCCACCCACAGAGAAACGATCTCTCTGCGGATAGCAACTTCCTGCGCGCGCGTAATGAAAGTATGACGCAGATCGTGCGTACGATGCCCTTCAAAATAATCTTTCACGTGGCGTGCAATGGCATCCGAGCTCAACTTTACAATCTCGTCTGTCCGAATGAACGGTAAAAAGCGCTTCAGATTGGGCGATACGGGAATACGCCGTATTTTGTCTTTTAATCCCTTTCTGCCCTTCAACGATACAGCGCGCACCCAGTCCCCTTCCATGGTCACAGACGCCAATTCTCCGACGCGTAAGCCCGTATAAAGAAGGAATACGAGCGCCTGTGCGTAAATACTGCCCGTCCGTTGCAGTTCGTCAAGCAAGTGTCTTTCTTCCACGCGCGTGAGCGGCATCCCCACTCTCTTATCATACTTTGGCAAAACGATCTTATCCATCGGATTGCGCGGGATCACTCCGTCCGCCACCGCATACTTAAAGCAAGGCATCAACAAATTATAAATCTTTTCCGCCGTTCGGAAATGCCCTTGCGATGTAAAACCGTTGATGTATTGCTGCAAGAAAAAGCTGTCTACGTCTGCGATCTCCATGTTGGCAAACACAGGGGAAATATTTGCGCGAAAATTGTATACATATTCAGAGTAAGTTCTTTCCTTTATGTACGGCATCTTTACAGTTTCCAGCCAACGCAAAAAATAGTCGTTGAACATCGCTTTCGGCTTTGCAGGCTTGCGTCTCCTCTTGCCTCCGTGAATGAGACTGTCAATAAATTTTGCCTTGGCTGTTGCAAGATTTTTGGACGAGCCCGAATAACGTACGCCGTCGATCATACAGCGCACCTCGTAAACGTTTCCTTTGCGCATAATGATATGCGCGACTACATTGTTAAATTTGAATATTTTTTTGAATTTCTGCGGCATTCTGTTTATCTCCTGTTGAGTAAATTTGACTGCCGCTTTTTTGCCTTCGTTTTCCTCTGTTGCAGGTCTTTCTCCGATGAGCTTAGCGATGTTCTCAAGGGTAATCGTTTGATTCGCCGCCTTGATCACTTCGCATAGCTGTTCATCGGAACAGTCTTTGTTGTTTCTGAGTTCATGTACAATGTTTAATAATTCTTCCTGTGTCACTTCTCCTTATTATTTATTTGTGCGGATCGCGGCAATGCCGCTCACAAATTGCTCCTGTCCATATTTTCGCGCACGCGGCGATTTCGGCGACGGCTCGTTCTGTAGCCAATAATTCATGGATCGGACGATATATTTCTATATATTGCTGTAAATGAGCATATTCTTTAACGGCAAAAGCCTGATACGGTTGAAGCTCTTTTAATATAGCCGTCAAAGTACTGTACCGTGCAAAAAATTCATCCGTATTAAAATCATCTTTCAAAGTATAATCGGAAGCATTTACAATACCTAGCATCCTATTGAGTTTCCAAAGATTTTGTCCCAATGCACGAAACCGAGCAGAAAATTGAGTATCGGATTCTATTTGTTGATTGGAGAGAACAAGGCGCATATAAGATTCTGCAACATTGACAATGCCTAAAATTTCCGAAACAGAAAACCCTGCTGTTTCTAACGCTTGAAAAACCAAGTCGTTTTCCTCTTTTCCCACCAATGCAGCAGAAAATTTTTGTATATATTGTACGGAAGATAATTGAAGCGCTTTCCCTACTCCTTGGATCTTCTGAAAAACGAGGAACTTTCCGTTCTGGACATTGCCTATACTATCGGCTACAATTCCGTATCTCACTATATCAATAAATTTAAAAAGCAATACGGAATTACGCCCTTACAATACAGAAAATCCATCTTTCAGAATAAACCTTAAAGACTTTTTAAAAATTTCTGAATATTATAAGGGAAAGCCCCTCGCTGATTGCGAGGGGCTTTCCTTTATTAATCAAAATATTTTAAGTTTATCTTTGTACCCTGCCGCTGGCATTGCCGCCTGCAAGTGACTGTACTTCCTGAACACTGACCAAATTATAGTCACCTTCTATGGTATGTTTCAGACAGCTTGCCGCCACCGCAAATTCGATCGCAGACTTTGTATCGTATCCGTTGAGCAGTGAATAGATGAGTCCGCCGCCGAAACTGTCGCCGCCGCCTACCCTGTCCACAATGTGCATGGAATACTTTCTGCTGAAACAGCTTTCCTTTCCGTCGTAGAGCATGCCCGACCAGTCATTGTCGTTTGCACTCTTGCTCTCGCGCAGAGTGATCGCCACATAGGAAAATCCGAATTTTTCTTTGAGCTGCTTTGCAACGCTCACATAACCTTCGCGATCGAGTTTACCGCCCGTAATATCGGTATTTGACGCTTCGATTCCGAATACGTCCTTTGCATCCTCTTCGTTAGCAATACAAACGTCAACGTACTTCATAAGTTCGCCCATCGTTTTGCCAGCCTGTTCGCGCGTCCACAGTTTTTTGCGGTAGTTGAGGTCACAGGAAATGCGGATACCCTTTTCTTTCGCTTTCTTGCATGCGGAAAGACAGATTTTTGCCACATTTTCGCCGAGTGCGGGAGTAATGCCCGTAAAGTGGAACCAATCCACGCCGTCAAAGATCTTATCCCAATCGAAATCCTCTTCTTTCGCTTCCGCGATAGAAGAATGCGCCCTGTCGTAGATAACTTTGCTGGGACGCTGGCTTGCGCCCTTTTCACAGTAGTAGATACCTACTCTGTCGCCGCCGCGAACGATTTTGCTCGTGTCCACGCCGAACTTTCTGAGGCTGTTGACCGCCGCCTGTCCGATCTCATGAGCGGGAAGCTTCGTCACAAACGCCGCGTCTATCCCGTAATTTGCAAGGCTTACGGCAACGTTCGCTTCCGCACCGCCGAAAGTCGCTTCGTATTTATCGCTCTGCACGAACCGAAGATAATTTTCGGGTGCGAGTCTCAACATTACTTCTCCGAATGTAACAACTTTCATTTTACAGTCCCTCCGCAAGAAAACTTCCGCCGACAGCCGCCACGTTTTTAAGAGCCAGATACTCTTCGAGGTTTTCGTTGTTTACCCCGCCCGTAGGAATAAATTTGACCTGCGGGAAAGGTCCTGCCAACGCTTTGAGAGCCTTTACACCGCCGTAAACGCCGGCGGGGAAGAACTTGATCGTCGTAATACCGAGCGAAAGCGCGCGGATAATTTCCGTGGGCGTTACGCATCCGGGATAATACGGAATATTCTTTTTCTTACATACTGCCGCAATATCTTCGCCGAGCCCGGGAGACACGATAAACTTCGCGCCAGCCGCGATCGCGCGTTCACATTGATCGGCATTGATCACCGTTCCAGCACCGATATCCATATCGGGATAAAGCTTACAACCGAGGCGGATCGCCTCTTCCGCACAATCGGTACGGAAAGTAATTTCCGCCGTGTTCAGTCCCCGAGAACGAAGCCCTGAAAGTACTTTTTCTGTTTCGCCAAGGTCATGAATGACAATCAGCGGAATCAATTTTTCCATTTTTATTTCTCCTTTTTGCCAAACTCAGAGCCGTTCAGCCATACGAGTTGACCGCCTTCGAGATTCAGCGATATTTTTTTGCCTTCTATAGAATATACCTCCGTTTTCTGCGGCTTAGGACTGTTATTGACAACAGCATAAATATCTTTGTCCGCATAATAACCGCAGTCGGTCATGATATTTGTCGAAAACGCTTTCTCGACACAGTCTTCTTTGCCTGCCGTATACAATAACGCACGGTAAAGAAGTCTTGCGTTTTCAAACGAATAAGGAAGTCCTGCCGTATAGAACGCGCGTCCTTTGCCATATTCGTTGACCGCCATTTTCACTTCTCCCACGTTTACCTTGCGCATATGCCCTGCATCGAAGCGAATATCGAGAACTTTTGTGCCGTTCATTGCATAAATATTCTTCATTCCCTCGCCGTAAGCGGGCTTTTCCGCAACATCCGCGGTAATAAAATGAGATTTTTCAGATTCTATATTATATTTGTCTTCGGAAAGAGTAAATCCGATCTCCTTATCTACGCCGAGCACATCGCGAAGTTGGAAGAACTTTCCGTTCGCCTCGATCGCCGTAGGCTCGCCTACCCCGATAAATCCGCCGCCTTCATATACAAACTTTCTTACCGAAGTTACGATTTCTTCATCCAGCCAGTATTTGCCGCCCGACCACGCCGTTCCTGCCTCACCAGCATTGAGAATGACGTCTATTCCCTTCGGAACGCCGCCGCGGATATCTTCAAAGGACAAGAATTCCACTTTTACAGGAAGACCGCTGAGTGCTTCCAAAATACCCTGATAAGAATAGATCTGCTGATACCAAAGTTCGTGCGCGACCATAAAGCACATCCAGCTGCGCTTTTTGCCCCAGGCATTGAGAAAGCCGACCGTAACAAAATCTTTGGGGGATTTACCCTTGACGTTATCGTACAGCACGCGGAACTCTTCACAGATCTCCGTTGCCCTTGCCATAAATTTAGGGAACTTTGCCGCAAGCGCGAGATAGCCGCCGAATCCGATACGGTCGAGCGGGTTTCTGAGCATTGCCCTTCTCGCCGTCATCCAGTTGCGGTTGAGTTCGTCCACTGCCGCTTCTTCGTTTCCCTCAAAGAACGTGTCGGGGAAGAAATACGGGAGCATACGCCCTTCACGGTATTTTACGCCCTCAATATCCGAAAGCATACGCACGGTCACACCGCCGCCGACCGAACCTACGATCGCGTCCAGGCCGAGCGTTGCAAACTTATCGCCGTAAGGCTCGCAGCCGATCCAGCAATCGCCGAGGAACATCATCGCTTCCTTTTTCTTTTCATGCGTGATTTTAACGAGATCCCTGACCGTGTCCGTAACGAACTCTTCGATAAAATTCATATAATCGAGATATTCTTTGCTCGGCACGAGGAAAGACGAATCGTAATACCCCGCATTCACGAGATATTCGGCACGCATTTTATAACCGTACTTTTCTTCAAAAGCGTCGAGCATTCTCGGACTGACTGCCATGGTATAACCGAACCAGTTTACGTTTCGCTCCTTGCCCTTATCGTTGAACACGAGCGAGAACTGATACAAAAATGTCGTGAACCGCACGACGTTTGTTTCCGTATTCTCATCGCACCACTTTTCAAGGTGTTCACGGATATAGGAAGACGTCTTCGGATAGAACGGATCGTACATGATATGTTTGCGTTCCGTCCAGCCGTTGGTTATAGAGTTATACATATGCACGGGATCCCAAAGCGAAATTGCAAGGAAAGATACCGTATAATCGTGAAAAGCCTGCGCGTTTTTCAAAGTGACCGTTCCCGACGCTTCATCAAACTCCCATTCGTCTGCCGAAAGAAGTCTGCCCGTCGTGCGGTCAATGACTTCCCAGTATTTTTTAGGATCAGAAGCAAAATCGGGACGCACCTGCTGATCGAAATACCCGTCCATCAGTCGGATATGCAGTACTTTGCCCGTTGCTGTATTAAAATTACTGATCAGATACAGGTGCTGCCACTCCTCTTTATTCGCAATCGCCCAATCGTAATCGCCGCGAATGACAAAATAAGTATTATAAACCTTTTCCGCCAAAGAAGACGCATTTTCGGGAAGGGTGGTACCGTCGCAATCCCTTACCGCATCCGCGCCCCATTGCTCAATGATCTTTTTTGTTTCTTCCACAAAACCCGCATCCGTGGGGATTGTGATCCTGCCTTTTCCCATGAAAAACTCCTTTTTGTTTTTATACTTTTTATTTGTGAAATATCACTTACTTTATAAGTATAAATTCAATAAAAGCATTTGTCAAGGCTAAAAGAATAACAATTAAGTATTAATATGACTAATATTTTTTATTTGGATTTTCGGCTGTTCCTGTAAAATTAAAATCTTTTTAAAAATTCTTTAACTTTGATTAAACGCCGCTGTAAGCGGAAAATCCGCCGTCCACGGGGATCACCGTGCCCGTTACAAATCCGCTCGCCGCATCGTCCGCAAGCCACAACAATACGCCCGTAAGATCAGAAATTTCACCAAACTTCTTCATCGGCGTAGCCGCAAGGATCTTAGCCGTACGAGCCGTAGGATTTCCCTTTTCATCAAAGAGAAGCGCACGGTTCTGATTAGTCACGAAAAATCCGGGAGCGATCGCATTTACGCGGATATTGCAGGGCGCAAAATGTACCGCCAGCCACTGCGTGAGATTGGAAATACCCGCTTTCGCCGCGCTGTATGCGGGAATTTTTGTAAGAGGACGAAACGCGTTCATGCTCGAAACATTGATAATGTTTCCGCCCGTTTTGACCATGTCTTCCGCAAACACCTGCGTTACGAGAAAAGCAGTCGTAATGTTCAGATCGAATACAAAACGGATACCGCTCTCTTCCAGTTTGAAAAATGTTTTGATGTCGTCCGCCGTATCGGGAGCCATTGTCTCATTATCGCAAGTCGCACGGGGATTGTTTCCGCCCGCGCCGTTGATAAGAAAATTCACTTTCCCGAAACTTTCTTCCACCGCTTCCTTCGCCGCGATGATACTCTCTTTATCCAGACAGTTGCAGCGTACCGCGATCGCATTGTCACCGATTTCGTCCGCGATCGCTTTTGCCGCGTCAAAGTTGATATCCAAAAGCGCAACCTTCGCGCCGCAAGCCGCCAGAACTCTTGCGAACTCGCCGCAAATTACCCCGCCTGCACCCGTAATCGCTACCGTTTTATCCTTTAAATCCACTTTGAAAGGTATTTTTGTTTTCATTTTTTTGCTTTCTCCTTTTCGATCGCCTCAAACAGTCCGTTCAGATACGCCGCGCCCAATGCACGGTCATATAATCCGTATCCGGGTTTTCCTTCTTCGCCCCAGATGTTTCTGCCGTGATCGGGACGGACATATCCGTCAAACCCCGCTTCCACCAACGCTTTGACGATTGCATAAATATCCAGATCGCCTGCCGAGGTGAGATGTCCCGCTTCCGTAAAATCGGTATCTCCCTCATATTTCAACTGACGGATATGCGCAAAATAGATCCTGTCCGCATATTTTTTCGCAAGGCTCGGAAGATCGTTAAATCTTCCCGCGCCGAGACTGCCTGTGCAGAATGTAATGCCGTTGTGCTTATTCGGGACGGCCGCAAACATTTTTTCGTAACTTTTTTCTCCCGTAATTATACGCGGAAGCCCGAACATATCCCAAGGCGGATCGTCGGGATGGATCGCCATATTGATACCTGTTTCGTCGCAGGCAGGCATAATACCTTTCAGAAAATATACGAGGTTTTCAAAAAGTTGTTCATGCGATACATGACTGTAAGCTTCCAAAAGCCCGTTCAGTTCTTCCGAAGTATAACTTTCGTCCCAACCGGGAAGATGGAGATTTTTCGGATCCAGCTCCATAAGCGTTTTATGGCAATAAGAAAGCGCATTCGATCCGTCTGCGTTTTTATGATGAAGATCCGTTCTCAGCCAGTCAAATACGGGCATAAAGTTGTAGCAGATACACTTTACCCCCGCTTTGCCGAGATTTCGGATGTTCTGCGCATAATTTTCAATGAGTTTATCCCTTGTAGGTCTGCCAAGCTTGATATCCTCATGTACGGGAACACTTTCGATCACCTCCATCGAAAGCCCCGCTTTATCGCAAAGTTCTTTCAGACGGAAGATCTTATCTTCTTCCCAGACCTGCCCCACAGGGACATCGTACACCGCGGTGACGACGCCGCTCATATTAGGAATTTGTTTTATGTACTGTAACGGAATACTGTCCTTTTCGCCGTACCAGCGGAATGTCATCTTCATAATTGTAATGCTCCTTTGATATTATAATAGGAAACTTTTTTTGCAACTTCCTTTGCCGCATCAAAATCATATTCCCCTTTCTCCACAAGTTCACCGAGATGATCGGCAAGAATACGGCGGAAAAAGTCAAACCTTGCATAACTGGAAAAGCTACGGCTGTCGGTAAGCATTCCGAAATTCGTACCGAGAACTGAATATTCGGAAATAATTTTCAGATTTTTTCGTATCCCCTCAACGGTATCGTTGAACCACCATGCCGCACCCGCGCGTAACTTTCTGTATGCGCCTGTAAGACAGCACATAGATGCAAGATCGCTGTCGTTCAGTGTATAGAGAATAGTTTCGGGTCTTTCTTCATCGGAAAGGCGGGAAAAGAACGCGATCATCTCTTCCGGTTTGGCGGCGGAAGCAATAACGTCGAACCCCGCGTCGACACCGACTTTCTTAAACATTTGTGCGTTTACATTTCGCGTGACGGAAAAATGCAACTGCACCATTACCGAGTGTTTTGCATAAATCTTCATCAGTTCTACGAGAAGATACCCGAAAAGCGCATCTTTCTGCGCCGCACTTAAAGATTTTCGCTTACCGAAAAACAACTCCGCTTCGCTTGCCGCAGCAAAATGAGTGGGAAACCTGCAAAACCCGTGATCGGAAATTTTACAGCCGTGCTCTTTAAAATAAATCAGCCTTTCCTCTGCCGCACGCAAAATCGCCTTTACGGAATCGAGCGGATAACCGACAACTTTTCCCAACTTTTCAAGATAATCATCGTCGAGAGAAAGCAGTTTATCGGGGCGGAAAGTAGGCGAAACCTGCGTATTTGCGTATTTTCCGTGATAGGAAAGATCGTCGGCAGGATCGTCCGTCGTTGCCACATATTCCACTTTATACTGCGAAAGAAGTGTTCCCACGCTGATTTTTTTCAGTTTTTCGTTTGCCGCCGCATAAACTTCCGCCGCGCTTTTTCCGTTCAAAGGGCAATCGATACCGAATACCTGGGAAAGTTCCATGTGCGTCCAATAATAGAGCGGATTTCCTGCAAGCAACGGCACTATTTCCGCATATTTTTGAAACTTTTCTTTAAAATCGGCTTCGCCCGTTATGTACTTTTCATCGACTCCGCAAAGCCGCATCGCACGCCATTTGTAATGATCGCCTGCAAGCCAAAGTTCGCCTATATCCGAAAAAGTTGCATTCTCTGCTATTTTTTTCTGATCAAGATGACAATGATAATCTATGATCGGAAGATCTTTGATCTCTCCGTATATTTCCTCAGCGCAATCCCCGCCGAGTAACAATTTTTTCCCAAAAAATTTGCGCATTTTAAAATCCTCCGAACGAACAAGTGTTATCTTCAATTCCCGCAGCGCAAAAATGTTTCTTTCCGCTCTTTTGCGCACGTTTTTGCAATTCTGCAAAATACAGCTCTTCGTCAAAAGGTAACTCGATCTCTCGGTCCAGCCAAGAGGAGAGCAACATGGCGTTCATCAGAGTTACACTGTTGATACCCTCTTTCCCGTAAACAAAGAGAGGTTCTTCACCGCGGATAGCCGCTACAAAATTGCGAAGCACATATATATGTCTGTCAAAAGAATCCGTCATTTTCATGACTTCCCGCTCAGTCATTTGCGGTTGGGCAAAACTCGACTGTGCAGTTCTGATAAATTCCGATTCGTCTGTTTGATATTCGTAAAGTTTAAGACTTCCGCCTTCCAATAAAATTTTTCCGCGAGAGCCGATTATTTCAAGGCGATTTACGCCGTGCGATTCGCCCGTGGAAGTGACAAAAACTCCTGTCGCTCCGTTTTCATATTCAAAGTATGCGGTGACCTCGTCCTCCACTTCTACATCATGATGTTTCCCAAATCCGCAAAACGCACGAACACGGACAGGCATTCCTGTAAACCATTGCAAAAGATCGATCTGGTGGATCGCCTGATTGATCAGAACGCCGCCGCCTTCACCCAGCCACGTAGCGCGCCAGGATCCCGAATCATAATAATGCTGGGTACGGAACCAGTTCGTGATTTCCCAGTTGACCCGTTTCAACTGACCGATCGCACCGTTTAAAATCAGCTCACGTACTTTTTTATGTAAGGGATTTTCACGCTGGTTGAACATGGCGGAAAAAATTTTACCCGATTTTGCAGCCGCCTCGTTCATTTGTTTTACCTGAAGCGTATAAACGCCCGTAGGTTTTTCGGACAGAACATGAAGCCCTTTTTCAAATGCATGGATCGCAAGAGCGGGATGGCTGTAATGCGGTGTGGCAATGATGACCGCATCCACATCCGCTTTATCGATAAGTTCTTCCCCGCAAGGATAAGTTTTATATTCCCCCGGATACATTTCTTTGACTTTCTGCAATTTCAAAGGGTCTAAATCGGCGATCGCCGTTACAATGCCGCCGTCTACCTTGCCCGACTGAAAAAAGCCGAGATGCACCGAACCCATATTGCCTGTACCGATAATACCGATCTTTACTTTTTTATCCATTCCCCTTCACTCTCCGTATAACCGCATTCGGTCAAAACTTTTTTCAACGCATCGGCTGCCGTATCGAAAGCCTCGTCTGCCGAAGAAAAAACATATTTGTTTTTCATTTCGTGCTTATCGATCGACGCATATCCCGAAAACTGTTTTAGATGCGGTTCAAGCGTAAGAGTTGTGTCTTTTTCAATACTTTCTATGAGTGCGGGAATTTGTCCGTCGCCTTCTCCCGCAGGAACGAGTTCGCCCGTTCTGAGCGCGTCTTTAATATGATAATACCCTGCGCGCTTTACCATTTTTTTCATATTCTCAACGCTTTCGCCGACCTGAACATAGTTGGCAGGATCGTACGCACTTGCAAGTCCCTTTACATTATCCAAAAGATCGCTTACCCGCTCTGCGATATCACCGTAGATATCTTTTTCATTTTCATGATAGAGCGTGACCCCGGCTTTTTTTGCCTGCGCAACAAGACTTTGCATTCGCGAGATCACTTCATCTCTTACCGAAGCATACTCCTTTGTAAAGAAACTGAAAACGCGTATTTTTTTGCAATCGAAAATTTCGCAAAGATGTAATAACTTTTCCAAAACTTCCTGCTCTTTCGCAAAATCCGCTTCAATATCACTCTTGCCGAGCGGAGATCCGATCGACCAGACAGTAATTCCCGCGCTTTTGAGTGCACAAGCAATTTCTTTTGCTTTCTCGTCACTGAAATCTTTTACATTGACGCCGTCCACACTGCGCAATTCGATTTTTCTTATACCGTTACGAAGAAGGGCGGCTATCTGCCCTGTAATGGACTCCGCCGCCTCATCCGCAAAAGCACATAAACTGATTCGCATAAATGCCTCCGTTTTTATGCCTGATCAATTCCAAAGGTCAGCACATTTTTCTCTCTTTCAGATTTTTCAGGCTTATCGCAAGACTTTCGAACGGATCACCGTCACACTCATCCTGCTCTATTGCCGCCCATTCCACTTTTCGAGCAATACATTCGGCATAAATACTTTCATAATCCATATTTCCTTCAAATATTTCTGCCATTGAAGTTTTGCCCTCCTCAGGCGGCACGCGCATATCTTTAAAATGTACGATAGGCGTTCTTCCTTGAAAATCCTTTAAAAATTTTATCGGTGATCCACCTGCACGCTGTATCCAATACATATCGGGCAAAAAACTGAATCTTTCTTTATCGGTATGTTCGCGCAAATAGTCGATCGGTCTTACACCGTCATAAATTTTAAACTCATGGTCGTGGTTATGATATGTAAAGCCCAACCCAGCCGCGTGAATTTTTTCCAGTGCGGGAGAAATATCATCCAAAAACTTTTTATAATCGTCCAAACTTTTACCCGAAAAACAACCAATACCGATATATTTTGTACCGAAAAGTTTATTTTCTTCAATCAGAGCGTCCGTATCGCCTACTATCCTGTCAAAAGAATTATGGGTCACACATGCCTGCAACCCGTTTTCTTTCAGCGCTTTCACTATATTTCTCGGATGATACGCTGATATCCCGGAAATCTGTACCGCTTCGTAACCGATCTTACGGATCTTCTCAAATGTTTTTAATACATCTTCGTCCGAATCCATAAATTTACGTACAGTAAAAAGTTGCGCTGCTATTTTCATTTTTCCTTCCTTGCTCTACTTACTTCGAGCCATACGTACCTGCCGTATCGAGAACTACGCTCTTTGCTTCTTTTTTCCCGGAAGTCGCTATATGTTTCTGAAGCTCTGCAAGATATTCATCATCATCAAAAGGAAGCGTTACCGCTTTATCTTTCCATGTAGAAAGCAACATTGCATCCATAAGCATAACGCTCTGCAAACCTTCTCTTCCGTCTACAAAGAGCGGTTCGAGTCCCAAAACTGCATTCGCAAAATTGTTTAAAATACCGATATGCTGAGGATTGATACCTTCCGGTTTGATTTCTTCATAAGTATATTTCGGTTCACCGAAACCACCTTTGTAAGTTGCGTTGAATTCTCTCTCGTCTTGTTCAAGACGCCAAACTTTAAGAATATTATTCTCACAGACAAGTTTGCCCTTCGTGCCGAGAATTTCAAAGCGATTCGTACCGGGAGTATCCGCAGTGCAGGTAATAAATACACCTGTCGCACCGTTTTCATATTCAAGATAAGCCGTTACGTCGTCTTCGACTTCTATCTTATGCCATTTTCCGAAATGACAGAAGGAACGAATTGTTTTAGGCATCATACCCGTTACCCATTGCAGCAGGTCGAGCTGGTGCGGGCATTGATTAAACAATACGCCGCCGCCTTCACCTGCCCAGGTCGCGCGCCAAGAGCCCGAATCGTAATAGCTCTGTGAACGATACCAGTCCGTGATCTGCCAATGTACCCTTTTTATCGTGCCCACCGTACCGCTTTGCACCAGTTCACGCATTTTTATATAAACCGGATTTGTTCTCTGATTGAACATTACGGTATACATTTTGTCTGACTTCTCTGCTACTGCATTGATTTCTTTGACCTGCTTCGTGTAAACACCCGCGGGCTTTTCGCAGACGACGTGTTTTCCTGCTTTAAGAGCTGCAATCGAGAGTTCAGGGTGAAAATAATGAGGGGTAGCAACGATAATTACATCCGTATCCCCCTTTTCGATCAGCTCTGCCGCACTCGAATAGCACGCATAATCTCCCGGAAATCTTTTTTTTGCCGATTCCAGTTTTTCAGGATCGATATCTGCAATCGCCGTAACTTTTCCGTTCAGAATTTTTCCTTCCGTAAAAAAACGTAAATGGCCTGAACCCATATTTCCTACGCCGATGATTCCGAATTTAACTTTTTCCTGCATATTGATTGCCCTCCAAATTCTGCATTTTATTATAAACTAAAAAGTTTGCAATGTAAATAGCAAAAATTTCGTATTCATATTGCATTCTTTAAGATTTTATGATAACATATGAATATGACTGAAAAAACTGACGATTATTCCTACAAATTCGGTGAAAACGGCTTTTGGTTTTCACATTCTTACGAAAACAATCCGTGCAAAAACGATTATTACCGACATAATCATTCAAGCTATGAGCTTTATGCCTGTATGAGCGGATACATAGATTTTGTCGTGGAAGACAAACTGTATAAACTCCCCTCCGGATCATTTTTACTGATCAAACCGTTTGCATACCATTATGCCAGCATAAAGAATTATAACGAACCTTATAACCGTGTTGTTTTCAATTTTGACAGAAAAATGATTTTTCCGGAAATACTTGGCTTTCTCGATTCAGAAAAAGAATTTTTTGTTTGGAAAAACGAAAAATTACTTGGCGAATTCATGCAACTGGAAAAAGCATATATGTCTTATCAGAAAAACGATATAACGCTTCTCGCTCAGATCCGACTTAACGAAATACTTCTCGATCTGAAATACAGAGACGGCCCTCCGCACGAAACGCATATTTTGAACCCTTCTGTAAGTCTGATCCTTAAATATGTGAACGAACACCTCTATGAACCGTTAAGCCTTAAAAATATCTCGGCGAACCTTTTTCTGTCTCCGACTTATATTTCTCAGGTATTTTCTCACCACATGAAGATCAGCGTCATGGATTACATAAAGCAAAAAAAGATTTTCATTGCGCAGGACATGATTTCAAGCGGATCTGCACCCACAGCAGTTGCAAGGCAGCTCGGATTTAATGATTACTCTACGTTTTACAGACTCTATAAAAAATATCTTAAAGATAATCCTTCCGCTCCGCCTTTAAACAATTAATTATATACAAGAAAGAGGCGCAGTATGTGATCACATACTGCGCCTCTTTCCTGTTCTTGCTATTATCCTGATTTTATTAACTTTTTTCTCCGACGCCTTTCATTATTGCTTCTACCGTCTGTTCCAAGTTAAGACCGTCACAATCAACAATAACTTCCGCATATTTTTCATAGAGCGGAACGCGCTCCTCATACAATTCCGAAAGCGTTTCTCCCTTTTTGCGCATTACCACGCCGCGGCGAAAAATATCTTTGCCTGCCAGTCTGCGAGAAAGCTCTTCAATGCTTACATGAAGATATACAATAACGCCTTTTTCTGCAAATTTTTTCATTGCCGATTCACTGTATACCGCACTTCCGCCCGTTGCGATAACACAATGCTCCGCGTTTAATTGCATATTGACCCGCTCTTCCGCTTCGATAAAACCCTGCACGCCCTTTTTTTCCAAAATCTCATACAATAAAGCTTTTTCGGCTCTCTGCAAGAGAAGATCTGTATCCGTATACTCATACCCTGTTTTTTTTGCCAGCAACACACCTGCCGTGCTTTTACCCGAAGCAGGCATTCCTATCAGTACTATATTCTTTTTCATTTTTCTTTCCCTTTTGAAAATATCTTTGATTATACACCATCTATGCTCTTTTCGTCAAATTAATTGTGAAAATCGTTTGAAGCGCCGCCTTTTTTCTGCTATAATACACCGTATGGAAAATATTCAGAATATGCTGTCGGCACTTCCCGACCTGCTTCTGCCTTGGTATGACGAAAACAAGCGCGATCTTCCCTGGCGGAAAAACATCGACCCTTACCGCGTTTGGGTTTCGGAGATCATGTTACAGCAAACACGAGTGGAAGCCGCAAAAAGTTATTATATCCGTTTTCTCGAACAGCTTCCGACCGTACGCGATCTAGCCTGTTGTTCGGAAGAAAAACTTCTCAAACTTTGGGAAGGGCTGGGTTATTACAGCCGCGCGAAAAATATGCAAAAAGGCGCAAAACAGATACTCGAACTCGGCGGATTTCCCGATTCCGCGGAAAATCTGAAAAAAATCTGCGGCGTGGGCGAATATACCGCAGGCGCAGTTGCTTCTATCGCTTTCGGAAAACCTTCTCCTGCCGTGGACGGAAACGTGGTACGGGTATTGTCCCGCTTTTTGGGCGACGCCCGCCCCGACAAAGTTTTACGCCCCGAATACACAACTCTTCTTGCCCCCGTCTATCCCGAAAAAAGATGCGGAGATTTCACGCAAAGCCTTATGGAACTGGGCGCGATCGTCTGCACTCCCCGTTCCCCCTCCTGCTCTTCCTGTCCTCTTTCCGCCCTTTGCAAAACGAAAGGTGATTCTCTTCCGCTCAAAAAAGAAAAACCGGAGCGCAAAATATCCGATCTCACTTTGTTTGTGTTTTTCGATCATAAAGGGATCTGGCTCGAAAAGAGAGAAAGCGGCGTTTTGAACGGAATGTGGCAATTTTTCAATACACAAGGCACACTTTCTTCCTCGGATGCGGAAAAATATCTTAAAGAAAAGGGTTTAAACCACTTTACGATCGGGAAAAGCAAATCGCATAAACACGTATTTACCCACCTTATCTGGAACATGACGGCTTACCCCGTCTTTACGCAAGAAAATCTGTCCTCACTTACGGGATTTTCTTCCTTACAATATTTTACTAAACGCGAAACGCTCGGAGAAATTTCTCTTCCGTCCGCATTCCGCTGGTGTCTCTCCCTATGCTCCTTTTAAACAGTTCAAACAGTTAAATTTTTAAACAGCGATACAGATAAAAATACGCGGAGAGAAAAAGTCACTCCGCGTATTTTTTATAAGCAATTTTTATATAATTTTCAATCGATCGGAGCGTTCGCATAGATGCCGTCCGTATCCGCCTCTTCCAATACGAGTGAAAGATATTTCTCTGCATTTTCCGCTTGTTCAAAAAACTCTTCCGTGACCGTATTCCAAGCAATAATATCTTTTTGCTGCGGCTCGGGTCGGATCGCCTCTATTCCGCTCTCTTCGGGCGGCAAAAATTGTTTTTCATCCGGCAGTAAAAAGAAGGGAGAACTCAGTCTGACGCAATAACGCCCTTTCTGGCAACAGACGAATCCGCGAAGCAGAAAATCGGGAGAATAACGAAAATCTGCGTTTTCGGCGGCGGCACTCTCTCGAGCAAAACCTTGCAAAAGATCCCGCTCTTCCTTTGCGTTTTTCTCTTCATCCGATTCACGCAGAGGGTCGCTGAAAAGCAACAAGTTTCTTTCTCGGGTTCTCAAAAATCCGATCGCAGACATTCCGTCAAACCTGCTGACCGCAACGTAAAAGGTACTTGTTTTACCGTTTACCGAATACACGTCTGCCTTTTTCAGGTTTCCGAACACATTCACAGCCGCACTAAACTTCGGCTGAGGCGCTCTGTTTTCATCAGAAAAGATATCCACACCGTTCAGGTAAAAACGCGAATTTCTGGTAATAAAAACACATTCGACGTTATAATTCTTTATCTTAGGCTTTGATTTGGCAGGCTTTGTGTAAAAATAGAGCCAGCCAAGCAACACAGTCAATCCGAGCGCAAAAATCAGCCCGAAAACGTGATGCCACGCAAAAGGAATAAGCACGGAGAAAAACCAGATATGCATAAGGCAGGAAAGAGCGCACAAAACAGCAACCGTGCGGCGCAGAACCTTTCCTCTCTTATTTATTTTCTCTTGTTTTTCTTCTCCTGTCTTTTTATGCGCGTTTTTTCTGAGAATCAAAAGAAAAATCGAATATGCCCCGCTCAGTATTGCAAAGGGCAGAAACAAAAAGCTTCCGATCGCCGCAAAGGTATTGTCATAATCGCCCTTCAACGCGCTTTGCACCGCAAGAAAAGCACACAGAACGCCGACAAGCAATGAAATAACGCACATAATTGCGCTTGCAGTCAACCTTTTGCGCGCAATGTCTGAAACACGCTTGCGCCCCCTTGACAATGCCTTTTTTATACCGCAAGCATACATACTTCCTTCTTTATAATCGTCCTCGGTCACGTATTCCCTGCCTGAAATGCTTTCAGGTGAAATTTCCGCCGCGTCTAAATCGGCAAGAAGGTCTTTTTCCCAATTTTCACCCTTCCAAAGCCGAGCCCTAGCCGTCAAAGCAGTTTTATCGGACAGTACGAATTCCCCGTCCGAAAAACACAAAAAGCCCGCCGCACAAAGACGCTCCAATGATGCGTTCAGCGCGGCGCGCTTTAATTCAGTTTCCGAGAACGCCATCCAACACGCAGCCGCCTGCATAGGCGTTGCGTACGAAAAATGCCGCACGAACGCTATGAGCGACTGCTTGTCGCAAGACGTCAGTTTTTCCATGTCTTCTCCCTCACTTCTGAAATTGTACCGCGGCTTTTCCGAGTTCAAACGCCTTTTGGTTGACCTCCATAAGCGCGGGTTTTCCGACAAACTTTTCGTTCATACAATTAAAGATGCTCTTGTCGCGCACAAGTTCGGTCGCCGCGCAGAGCGCGCCCAGCATGACCGAATTCACACTGCGAAGATCGCCAGCTTCATGCGCAAGATCGTTTGCGGGGATATCGTAAACGGTGACGTCGTCCCTGCCTGCATAGCAATCGGACATAGATCCGTTCACAATAATGATGCCGCCCGATCTCACACGGGGCGAAAATTTATGAAAACTCGGACCGTTCAGCGCAACCAGAACGTCGGGCGTACTGCAAAGAGGTGACGCGATCGGGTCATCCGACACGATCACCGAACAGTTCGCCGTACCACCGCGCATTTCAGGGCCGTATGACGCAATAAAAGAAACTTCTCTGCCTTCATGCAGACCGCTCTCCGCGACCATGATACCCGCTGAAAGAACGCCCTGTCCGCCTTGTCCTGCAAATATGATCCTGATCATTCCTTGCCCTCCGATTTATCCCTGTAAACGCCGAGCGGAAAGGTCTTGCTCGTCTCTTCCGCCATAAAACGAAGCGCTTCGAGCGGCTTCATTTTCCAGTTTGTAGGACAGGAAACGAGTACTTCCACAAAGGAATACCCTCTGCCTTCTGCCTGGAAGCGGATCGCCTTTTTGATCGCTTTCTTTGCCGCGATAACGTGCTTTACATCGTGCGTGGAAACGCGTTCGATATAATACGGCGCGTCCAGCGTGGAAAGAAGTTCGCAGATACGGATAGGATATCCGTTGACCGCGGGATCTCTGCCGTTTTGGCAGGTCGTAGCTTTCTGACCGATCAATGTAGTCGGTGCCATCTGTCCGCCCGTCATACCGTAAATGCTGTTATTGATAAATATGATCGTTATATGTTCACCGCGCGCCGCCGCATGAATGGTTTCAGCCATACCGATGGACGCGAGATCTCCGTCGCCCTGATACACAAAAACCAGTTTGTCGGGATGACAGCGCTTGATGCCCGTTGCGACCGCAGGCGCTCTGCCGTGTGCCGCTTCCTGCATATCGCAGTTAAAATAATCGTAAGCAAATACCGCACAGCCGACGGGTGCGATACCGATCGCCTTGTCCTGTAATCCGAGTTCCTCTATACTTTCCGCAACCAGCCTGTGCACGATCCCGTGTGTACAGCCGGGACAATAGTGCATCGGCACATCGGTCAGCATTTTTGTCTTTTCAAATACTTTCATCTCTCTGCCTCCGCGCGGGAAATCGCAAGCTTCGCCTGTTCGATGATCTCGCTCTCTTCGGGTACGTTTCCGCCCGTTCTTCCATAGAAGTAAACAGGTTTTGCTCCTGCAACCGCAAGACGCACGTCTTCCACCATCTGACCGGTGGAAAGCTCGACGTCCAAAAATACTTTTGCCGTCTTTGCGCCGTCTTTGTACGCCTTTTCGGGGAACGGGAACAAACTGATCGGACGGATCACGCCCGCTTTGATACCCTGACGCCGCAGTTCATCCGCCGCACTCTTTAAGATTCTACCCACTACACCGTAAGCCGTAAGAATGATATCCGCATCCTCTGTGCGGTAATTCTCTACGCGCGTTTCTTTTTCGGCGATCTCTGCATAGGTAGCCGTCAACGCGTTGACCTGTGCTTCCAATTCGTCGGGCTTGATCAAAAGGGAATTGAGTATTCTTCTGTTTTTGCCGAATCTTCCGTCCGTTGCCCATTCTTTTACGGGGATATCCGAAAGCGGACGCATGGGAGGAAGTTCAACAGGTTCCATCAACTGACCGATCATGCCGTCGGCAAGAATCATTGCAGGAACGCGGTATTTATCCGAAAGATCAAAGGCAAGATATGTAAGATCGCACGCTTCCTGCGCCGATGAAGGTGCAAGCACAATAAGGTGATAATCCCCGTGTCCGCCACCTTTCACAGCCTGAAAATAGTCGCCCTGTGCAGGCAGAATTCCGCCCAGACCGGGGCCTGCTCTCATGACGTTCACTATAACGCAAGGTATCCTCGCGCAGGAAATATAGGAAATTCCTTCCTGTTTAAGGCTTACCCCGGGGCTGGACGAACTCGTCATCGAGCGCGTACCCGAGCCAGCCGCTCCGTATACCATATTGATAGCCGCAACTTCCGATTCCGCCTGTAAAAACACACCGCCGATCTTAGGCATATTTACGGACATATATTCGGGAACTTCATTCTGCGGCGTGATCGGATAGCCGAAAAATGCGCGGCAACCGTTTCTTATTGCGCCCTCGCAGATGGCTTCCGTTCCGTGTAATAAAACTTTTGACATAACGCTCCTCATCTTTCGCGGCTTTTTACGCCGCTTACCTTTTATTTCTCAACCGTGATCGCGCAATCGGGACACATGATCGCGCAGAAAGCACAACCGATACAGTTTTGCGGATTGACTTTTTCCGCAACATAATATCCGTTTGCATTCATTCTGTGCTCGCTCAGCGAAATCACTTTCTTCGGGCAAGCGTTCGCACAGAGCCCACAGCCTTTACACAATTTTTCATCAATTTCGATATTTGCCATTCCGATCTCCTTTTTCTCCAAAAAAACTTCCGTTTTTAATGGGTCAGGTCTTTTCTCTCTTATAACAAAACAGATACTGCTGTATCCTTCCGCTTTCTTTACCGAACCGCTCTCTGAAATACGCAGCAATTTTATGTCTGTCTTTTTCCGTACCGCCGAATTCGTCACGGTAAACTTTTTCGATCCATGTATCTACGGGAAAACATTCCTGTCTCCCGAATCCGAAAAGGGCAATGCAATCGGCGACCTTTTCGCCTATTCCGTAAAATCCCGTCAATACTTTGACCAATGACGGTGTATCGAGTGCGGAAAGCCTTTTCGTACCCTCTTCCGCCAGCCTTTTCGCCGCCGAAACAAGAAATTTTGCACGGTATCCCGCGCCTAAATCCCGAAAAAAAGATTCGTCTTTTTCAGCAAGAACCGCCGCGGACGGAAAAGTATAATAACTCTCTCCCAAAAACTCTTTTCTTTTTCCGAGCGTCAAGGTGAGTTTATCTATGATCGAGCGGATACGCGGAATATTATTGTTTTGCGAAAGCAGAAAAGAAAAAATCGTTTCTTCCGCATTCTGCCTTAAAAAGCGAATTCCTTTCCCTGCCTCTGCCGCTGCCGAAACGGCGGGAACGGCGCAAGACTTCGCAGCCGCTACAAATTTTCCGTAATCGCAGTCCTTCTCGAAATAGTTTTCAAAATATTTTTTATCTTCTTCGGATGAAAGCACAACTGTGCTGTCACCTTCCCGATAAACAACACACGCCTTGTCTGCCGAATATACCGAAAAGCCCTTGCCTTGCCGACGGTAGCGGAAAGACTGTCCGCTTTCCAGCGTCTTTTCAGGATCGAAATACTCGCCCGCGTATACCGATTGCGTAAGTTTCATTGAAAACCCCGACGCCGCCGCGAAAAAGCGCGGATTTTGCGTTTTCGATTATTATACCACGCCAAAGCCGCGATTGCAAAGCGATTTTGCCGCCTCAACAAGCAAAAATATCCTGAAAAAGATTGCCAAAAACATTTTTTTCAGGTATGATATAGTCGTTATGAGTTTTACGAAACGAATCCGAATGTCAAGGTTTGCGCTGAGCTGTACTTTCCTTACGGGATTTACCGCTTATACCGTCTATGCGCTATATTATTATCTGACTTACAGAACACCGCTGGGAATCGTCATCCTGTGCCTGATCGGAGCAGTTTTATTGATGTCGGGAATCATCACATTTACAAGTTACCGAATCAATATCAAAGGAGCGAAACGCCCTGCCCTGTTCCGTTTTCTGAAAATGGCAAAGTATTCGACACAGCTTATTGCCACGGCGATCACCATTTCACTGGTATTTTCAACCGTGAAAAACACCAGCATCTTTTCCCTTATTATTTCTGCCATTTCCGTACCTTTCCTGCTTTGGAGCCTGTTTGTAAATATTTTTGTTGAACTTTTCGAGCGTAAAGTTGCTCCCGGTTTTGCAAAAAAAGTTTATGTTCCTCAAAAGGTTTATGACGCCGACGGCAAGGAAACGGATATTCGAGCCGTTATCCTGAACGTGGACGGCGTATCTAAATTAAAAAAACAGCAGCAAAAGAAAAATGCTATGAAAAAATAAAGTTGAAATAAAAAAAGTCTGACGTAAAAACGCCAGACTTTTTTATTGGGTCCTTTTATCTATTTTAAATCAAATCAGAAAGATCTAAAATTATTATACCTTTAAATCTAATTTATTTCAGATAAATTATGCGATCGTAACAGTTACCGTCTGAGCTGCTCCGCTGTTGATGGAAGAAATCACCTTGAAAGTAAACGTTCCTGTCGCTTCTCCCGTCAAAGTGAACACGCCGTCAGAATATGTTACGACCGAAGGAAGCTCCGTTGCTTCAACTGTATAGTAACCTGTCTTTACGCAATCGGAAACGTTGTAGGTCGTGCCCTTCGTCATTGTAACTTCCGCAGCTGCAACGGGCATCGTCTTCATAACGGGGATACCGTTTTCAGATGTCGTGAAGTATTCTCCGAGATCAGCAAATTCTACGCCGCTCGCCGCAGAAAGAGCAACCGATGTAACATCGATATTTTTAACCGCATTGTCATTACAAGCAACTCTGCTGCCTGTACCGTCTTTATGGAAAGAATATACATTCGAAACGGTTGCTTTCGTCAAAGGATTGCCCACCACTGCCGCATATTCACCGAAGTCTGATTTCAATGCGCTGATCACAACGACATTACTCATATTCAGATTTTCTGCATATCTTAAAATACCAGAGTTTGCCCATCCATCTGCTGACTGTTCATTGCTAACTTCAACAAAAAGATTGGAAATTTGCGCATTTCTGAATGAGAATGCCAAAGGCGCAGCCTGACCACCATTTAATTTAACATTCGTCAATGCCAAATTCTTGACTACCGCACCTGTTGAAATATCACCGAGTAAACCGCCTGTCGTGAAACAGAAGCCGGAAATCGTATAACCTCTGCCGTCAAATACACCAGTAAAGCCCATTCCGTCCTGATTTGCGGATCTGTATCCGTTATGACCGTTATTCAAAGCACCGTATGCGTGTTCAGCATCTACTGATACAGTTGCTTCAATGTTGTTACCCAGTACAAAATATCCGCTGTAAGGATAATAAGTTATCTTAACTCCGTTTACTTCTTTTTCAACCTTTTTCACACCGCCCAGAGTCTGCATATCTTTGAGATCCTGTTCAGTGCGAAGAATCTTGGTGATGATCTCTACATCGGTATAAGTGATCTTCTTCGAAACCGTAGTGACCACAACCTGTGAATTACCAGCTACGAGTGCATCATGCGCGATCGAGAGTTTATCCCCCTCTACACTTGCTGAAGCGCTTACATCTTTATCGCCTATCTTAACGATAGCACCGTCAGTAAAACCATGTTCAGCAGGTAAATCGACCGTCAACGCTTTCTTTTCTGATAAATCTACCTCAAAATGATCATCTACCGTTACAAATTCAATCGGCAAAACATTGATATCTACGGTAACTTCGACAAAAAAGGCTGCATTCAACGTAGATTTTACTTTGAACGTGAAAGACGCTTCTTCCGCTTCTACACCGACTGTAAATACACCGTCTTCATATGTTACACCTGTCGGCAGTTCTCCCACTTCAACGGTATAATACTGGGTCATAAGATATTTGGTAATATCATAAGAACTACCGTTATCCAGTGTAAGTTCGGTAACAGATATGAGGGGTATCGTTTTCATTAAAGGCATTCCGCTATCGTAATTCGTGAAATATTCTCCGAATTCTGCGAAATCTACGCTATTTGCGTCGGCAAGAGCTTTAGCGGTTACACCCATTCTCTCTGAAGCCTTTGCGTCAAGCGAAACACTGCTTGCGCAACCGTCTTTATAGAAGGCATATACATTTTCAACATTCACGGGATCCAAAGGATTACCGACCAAAAGCGCGGGCTGACCAAATTTTGTATCTAACTCGCCGACAGAAATTAAATTCTTTACCGTCAAAGAGCTTGCATACCTTGCTATAACTGATTGACCCCAGCCTGCATTTGTCTGAGAGTTGCTGACTTCCAGGAAAATATTGATCAACTGAGCGTGTCTTATTGAGTTAGCAATAGTTGCGCCTCTGCTGCCTTCCAGCTGGATATTGGTAAACGCTACATTTTTGATCACCGCACCGTCGGAAATATCGCCGAAAAGTCCGCCAACCGTAAAGCAGAAATTGGAAATAGTGTAACCTCTGCCGTCGAATACACCCGTGAAGCCCATTTTTTCCTGACTTGTAGATGCTGAGCCGTCATGATTGTTATTCTTTGCACCGTACATATGATCTTTATCTACGGATACCGTAGCTTCGATGTTGTTGCCCAAAATAAAGTAACCGCTGTAGGGATAGAACTTTAACTTTCCGGCCGAACCACAATCGAGCTCAACTTCTTTAACACCGCCCAGAGTCTGCATATCTTTGAGGTCCTGCTCGGTGCGGAGGATCTTGGTTGCAACAACCGCCGAAATTTTATACGCCCATTCGTCGTTATAAACGATAAACTGACGTTCACCGATCGTCATTTTATCTTTGATAAATTTACCTTCTGCAAAGATACTTTCCTGTTCGTCAGCCGCGTCCGCTACATTGACGATCGTCTTATCGGTACCTTCGCCGAAAACATCCGACGCGTCCAAAGTCAAAGTGTCAAGACTTGTGTCTAAGTCGATACTGATCTTATCCGTCTTATCCACAACAGGGAAAAGAACAGTGATCTTGAAAGGAACAGAAGAATAAACCTGTCTACCCGAATCATAATTCGCGGTAACATACGCTTCGCCTGCTTTAACACCCGTAACTACACCTGAGCCGTCAACCGTGAGAATAGCGTCGTCGGAAGACTTCCATGTGATCTCACCAGCCGCGATCGGCTCCCCGCCGATCGTTGCCGTACAACTCATCTGTGCCGTATTCCAAAAATCAACTTCATCAACCGTTCCGTTGTAAATATAGACCTCATTCTTTGTGCTTTCCACTTCGAACAAAACATTCTCTTTTACAGAAACGGGAATTGTTTGAGTAAGGTAAGTCGGATCTGCATCGTGCCATTTTGCGGAAACAGTAAGATCGGTAGTACCATAGGACTTAGCCGTGACCTTACCTGTCGCATCCACTTCCGCAATAGTTGTATCGCCGATCTTATATGAGATCTCCGCATCGGAAACAGTCTGATTCTTGTAGCTGACATACGCGTCCACCGTAAGAGCACTTCCGCCGATCACGATCTCTACTTCGTCTTCCGAAAGGACCAGAATGGGACGCATACCCGTATCTTCAACCGTTACCGCACACTCTGCTTTTGCGCTCTTGTATGTTGCCGTAACTTTTGCCGTACCCACACCTTTCGCCGTAAGAACGCCGCCATCGACCGCTACTACATTCGTATTATCCGAAGCCCAGGTCACCTCGAAGTCTGTTTCGACCTCATTCTCCGTCACAACTGCAGTAAGCGTTGCCGTCTCATAACGATCCAGCGTTATGGAACTGCTGCTCAACGTTACATCATAGTTTGCTGATTTCTTTTCTTCGTTATTGCAAGCCACGAATAAAAACATGACACACATAACAAGAAACAATACAGCCACACTAAACTTTTTCTTAGTCATCTCTTCCTCCTGAATTTATTTTATTTGTTTTTTTAAAACAAAATTTTAATTGATACCCCATGAAGTATAAATGTTTGAAAGCGGTGCGTTCCGCTCTGCATATTGAGACAAACCGATCTTTTCTACAATACGTTTGAACTCTTTCTTATAAAAATCCACGGTTTCTACTTCCGTTATATTTTCATACATCTCTACATACAGATACAAGAATGAAATCAGCTCGTTCTCAATATTTTTGGAAATTTTCTGGTATTCGGCGGGTTCGGAGAGCTTGATTGCTTCGATCTCGTCCAATGCCTGATACAGCATATTTATCCAGCGGAAAAGAGAACTTCTCGGCCAGAATTTAGTCTGTAATCCGTTCATGAAGATCGAACGCGAGCCTTTATACCCCAATTTATCCGTCTGATACTGCGCAAGTACTCTGTATTCTTCGTAAACCTGCTGAACCGTATCGGCTGCATCTCCGTACATCGCGTCAAAAAATTTATCCGTAAGAGCATCCACATCCACGTTTACGTTCCAGCCGAGTTTGGATTCCAAATATCCTTTCAAAAGCCCGAAACCGGTCGTAGAGTTTTCCTGATTGTACTGGCTCTGCGTATAAATGAAGTCCGTTTCTACCTCAAACGCAAATTTGTAAATGTCCTGTATAGCTCCGAAACTGTTATACGGTATCAGATAATTGGAGAAGTTTGTATCATAATTCCAGAAGTACAGCTCGGGAGAAATTTCGCTCCATTTTTTCATATTGTAAGCGACTTCCTCGTTTGCCGTATCTTTATCATAGAAGTTCTGCGTGTAATCACCGTTAGTTTCAGCAAAGTAAGGAACGACGTGTTTGTCCAGAACAATGTCATCGCCTATAGGAGCTGCATTCGTCTGGTGGTATGCAAAGAAAAGCAATCTGTAATCTCTTTCATAAGGCTTGCCTTCTCCCGCCATCCATTCAGATACATTTTGCGCAACCAGATTCAGCAATTTTACGATAGCCGCCGCGTCCGATCCGTATTTTTCTTTCTCTTTTGTGCACGTTTCGCAAGTGCAACTCGTCATCGTGTCTTCAATGGACAGAGTGATAAGATTTTTATCTGTAACTTCCGTGAAACGCTTTTTGATCACTTCTGCCGCCATCTTTGCCATCCACTTCAATTCATCAGCGTCGCCATGTGCCGTATAGCAAAGCTGTGATTTGTCTTCTGCGTAAATCTTCGGATGTTCTGCCTGATATTTATCTTTCGGGAAATATTCAAACGAGTTATGCCACTGTTTTCCGTTTACGGGGATAAACAGATCGTTACCGTCATCAAATCTCATGCGGTTCATATTGTCTTTACTCAAAGACATATATCCGTAACCCGGCATTCTGTATTCTATATCCGGAACGTCGATCGCCGAATAGTTATTTAAAGGCAGAACGTCCGCACTGTCGATATGATAAACCGAGGTGTAAAACCAATCGAAAGACAATTCCTGTTCGAGATATCCATAAACGCCATACAACGTTCCTTTGGATTCTGCGCCCATGATAAAGATATTTTCGTCTTTCGTCTCGATGATAAAGCCCCTGTATCCGACTTTTTCATGTGTTGTCGTTATCTCAGAAGACTTGGCAAGTTCGGTATCGCCCAGCGAGAAATATTTCCCGCCTTCTTCTGCCTCTTTTACCGTTGTAAGCGTTACGCCCATGGCCTCACCAATGAAAATTTCCAGCTCTTTTGCCGCCAGAATTTCATATTCGTCCGCATCAGCAGGTATAAGTATCTGATAATCGGTAGATCCGTTTTCAATGATATTTTTCCCTGTGGGAGTTATTTTGTATTCATGAATTCCGCCTTCAACATCTCCGTTCGTTCCCACCGTTACGGTATTTTCAGGCTTCCTTTCCGTATTACCGCGAGAACCTTCACCGCTACACGCCGTAAAAAGCATACATATTGCCAAAAGACAAACTAAAAATGTTTTTTTCATCGGTTCTCCTTATCCTTTAATTTCAATATCATAACCTACTATCGTTGTGTTGCTCGCTTCATCCGTTACATTGTACCAGACTCTGTATTTACCTGCGGTCGTCGGCTTGAAGGAATTACCTTCCAGTACGATCATCCTTCCGTCAGGCAGCTCCACAAAACTTGCTACCGTAAATTGCGTCGAAAGATTATCTTTTATCTCTATTTCCGCTATCAGTACAACATCATTCACTTGCGCAGAAACTGTCGGATTCTTGATGGTTACTTCGGGTGCTATGATATCCGCTACCGTTATGATGTACGAATAAATCATGTTACGGCCGTTTGAATCCACCGCTTCATAATAAACTTCGTATCTTCCGAATTTTTCCAATACGATCTCATACTGATTGCCAGGATCTGCACTTTCATTGAGAAGTGTTCCGTCTTTTGCCGTAACATAATTTCCGTCCGGATCCGTTACGTGCATTTTAAATGTGAAGTAGGGATCGAGAACATCTGCAGCCATAGTCGGTACGATCGTAATCACTTGTCCGAGATCTTTATATCCTCTCGTTACCGTCATCGAAATTTCAGGTGAAATAATATCACGCTCGATCTTGCTCAGCGGCTGGTTGTTCAGTTTATTCAGCTCAATACCCGATTTTCCTTCCACGCCTTCAAGTTCAATACGCAGATACGCCATCGAGGAACTGAAACCTTTCCATTCATTGCCGTATAAGTCGGTTTCAACAGCTACTTTAAAAGCGTTCGAAGGTGCTGCTATCATTTTGTCCGCTTCATACGTCATTTCAAAATATTCCGCCCCGCCGAAAAAGTCTGCCGTAATGTCATACTGTTTTCCGTCATTTAAGCAGAACAGGCTCTTTCCTTCCGAAACTTTAATAAATTCATACTTCAAAACCTGCTCGGGGTTGTTGATGTCCGTAAGATAAACTGCCACAGACTTAAATCCGTTCAACGCCTTAGGCACATTGAAGTTCAGATAAAAATCAAAAACCTGTACCGGCTGAATAAATTCAAGCACGCTGTCTCCGCCGTTATCCGTGAATGTGATCGATTTATTTCCCGGCTCTGCCGTAAAATCTCCCACAAAATATTTGGATATATCCAGCTTGGCTCCGTATCCGACATCAACGACCGGAATCCGATAAGTCCTTTCCGCATCATTCAGCTTAAAGGTGAATTCGCAGTATTCTTTCGCATAGGAAACAAACTTCGACGCCGTATGCTTGCGAGGCTGCCCATTGTCATCCGCAATATATACTTCTGCCTGCGCTTCGACCGGTGCACCGTTTACAAAATTATATCCGCTCAACACAGGTGTATCATACGACGCACCTTTGATCAGATACTTCGGCAGGAAAAGATCGGTATTTAAAATCGATCCTCCTTCCGGTGTTACTTCGATCGTATAACTTTCCGTCTTTGTATCTATATAGTCGGAATATGTGTACGTGATCGTATACGTTCCCGCATACATCGGACGGAACTGCCCCTCTTCAACGGTGTATTCATGCTCACCCGAAACCGCTTTGATCACGACGTTGGTTTCTCCGGACATTCCCGACAGTTCATAGTCCGCAACAGTCACCAAGGTACCGATCTTATAGCTCGTCGCACCTTTATCTCCGAGCGCAATTTCTATTTCATCCTGCTTTTCATTTGCGGTGACAGTATAAACATATTCTGCTACGTTTCCGCTGCGATCCCATGCTTTATATACGATGGTATATTCGCCTGACCTGTATGCTAAAAATTTATTATCTGTGACCTGCACACGCGCCTGCGCTGCAGAACCGTATGACGTGTAAACATACGACCTTACGTCTACTTCCCTATCGATCTCATCAAAAGCCGAAGCCGAAGGTACGGTAAACATTTTTCCGACAATAGCGTCCGGCACATTCTCCGTGTCGACCGTAAGCACGGGGGCATCTTTGTCGATCAGCTTGTTCTCTCCGAATTCCGTATTGCCGTCTATTTCCGTAATGACAAGATTCATCGTCGCTGCATTATAAGCAGTACCCGAAATGCTCATATAGCATTCGCCTGTCGTAAACCCATCCCATCTCAAATCACTGAAAAAGACCGCATCGTCAAGATCGATAATGATAACGTTGTTCGCGTATACGCGGCGCTGTTCATAATCAAAGGAAATCTCTAAAAGCTGTGATCCGACATACTGTTCATCCTTATTCGGATATTTCGGCGTACCCGGTATGGAAAATCCCGTACAAGCTCCGAAACGGGTATTTCTGTGCAATTTGTAACGCTGACCTTCCCATACAAGCTCGCCGTTCGATTGCAACTCGATTCCCATAGGAAGCTGATCCGCCGCATTCGCCGTACAATATGAATTGACTTCTGCCCACGACGCGCCCGCTTCTGCCGCCTGAGCTTTTTTCACTGTTACCGTAACATAATTTTCAGGGTCATAAATATCGGTAAACGTGAATACAATGTTCGCCGCATCTGCCAATCCCGGCGTTTCAGGCGTAACAGCAAGTTTCACCACGGGCTCTTCCTTTGTCTTGCCTGTAAGATCGATGATCTTGTTGTAATCCAGTTTATCGCCGTTCGCTATGCTTGCTACGATACCTTGTTTATCCTGTGCATATTTGTCATGCTTTCCGTAATACACGGAAGACACTTTGTTGTATACTTCATACAACCTTTCTATTACCATAAAATCGTCGCTTACGGTATGCACTTTCCCGTTCACGATCGCCCTGTATTCAAGCGTATATTTTCCGGCTTCATCCAAAACGGCTTCTGTACCCGTATAAGCTAATCCGGAAGGATAGTAAAGGATACATTTGCTCTTATAGGATTGTCCGTCTACTTCAATATCACGCTCAGGCAAATCGATCGACTCGCCGATCATGTACTGATCCTGCAATCCGAGATCGACAGCAGTCTCTGCCTTTTCCCGATCGCTTGCCAAAGCAGTTATAACTGCAACAGGCAACAGCATCACGACCAGCAAAAAAATTGTAGCCAGTATTTTATACTTATGCTTCATTCATTTTTCTCCTTATTTTTTTGTATAATTACTCTTTTACACCGCCCATAGATATGTTACTCATCAGCTTTTCCTTAAAGATGGCAAATATGATCACAATCGGAATTACCATGAGAACGCACGCCGCCATACGCATAGGCACAGTATTGAGATCATTATCCGATGATCTGCTCAAGGTATAAATGCCGTACGCCAATGTCGGATACGAAGGCAAAAACAGAAGCGGCGTCTGATAATCGTTCCAGAACGAAATAAATTTGATCAGCATTACTGTTCCGAAAATGTTCATAACCAGCGGGAAAATAATGCGTATCATTACGTGCGTTTCCCCTGCTCCGTCCACATAAGCCGCTTCAGAAAAATCTTTCGGGATCCCCTTGAAAGTCGCATAGAAAACAAGGTAATACATTCCCATAAAGTTGGCTTTCTGGATCCAGTTTCCCCAGATCGTATCATAAATCCCAAGTTCTTTTACCAGTTGCATTTCACTGGCAGTATTTCCGACAACGGGCAAAACCATCGTCACGATAACTACCATATAGATCACACCGCTGAATTTATAATTGAATTTTGCGGTGATATATGCAACCACACAGGGTACCAACGTATTGATGAATGCGCCGCCGACCGCATACAGGATCGTGTTGAGCAACATTTCTTCTATTCCGATGTCTACCGAACCTAATTCGGCAGATGTGATATGTACGTAGAAATTTTGCATTACATACACAAAATTTCCCCAAGCCCAGTTCCAAGGCGCGCCTTCCGGAATTCCTAAAATGTTTACACGAAATTCATTCTGCGTTTTGAGCGATGTGAATATTCCCCATAACAACGGAAGGATCAAGGAAACCGTATAAAGGAACAGAATAACCAACAGTACCCAAAGAAGAGCTCCCATTTTACTCAGACGGGTTTTCTTTAAATTATGTGTATTTTTCATTTTCATACTCCGTCAAATCTTAGGGCCGACTTTATTGAGCACTTTTCTTATGATCAGTGTCAAAGGCACTGCCACTGCCGTAAGTACAAGTCCCATTGCCGCAAGATAAGGATAACCCGATATATTCTCAGTTTTAATCTTCGTATAAAGGAAATAACCGAAAGTATATAAATTGTATTCGGCTTTTGTCCCGTAAAAGTTAAACAAGTTCATCTGATTGGTAAAGATGCCCGCAACTTCCACCACAAGGAACGTAACGACCGTAGGGTAGATTAACGGGAAAATAATACTGAAAAACTCTCTTACAGGCGTAGCTCCGTCCAGCTTTGCCGCCTCAACTACGGAATCGGATATACCGCTCATTGCGCCCGAATACATCAGCATCTGTACGCCGAAACCTGTCCAGCAACAGTAAAAAATGATCGTACCCAACTGCGTTTTCAGGTTACTTAAAAGACCTTCCATCTCTTGCCCCGTGATCTCTTCCCACACAAACGGGATCGCCCTTTCCACAAAATACTTGAAGATGACAACCATAACGATTGCGGAAATAATGTTCGGCAAAAAGAGCATAGTCTGAAAGAGCTTACTGCCGGGTCCTCTCTTATAAATATAATAAGAAAAGAACAGAGCCAAAAAACTTGTCAACGTCGTAAACAAATACAACAGTAAAGAGTTTCTGATCGACATTTGCAGATATTGAACATGCTCAAAATCATAAAAAACTCTTTTGAAATTCAGAAACCCTACCCAGTCATAAAGTCCCGTACTATAATCATAGCTCTTGAATGCGAGCAAAAATGAGTTGAAGTTAACACCTATATAGAAAATACAAAATTGTAAAACAGGAAAAGCAAGAAACACGCAATAGAAGATGAGTCTGTTTCGGTTCCGTTTATTCATCCCGCTTGACTTGTTTTTTGTGTTAAGCATTAAACCACCCTTTATAATTATTTTCCCACTCTGTTTTACTGATTCTCATGCCGTTAAAGTAATCCATAGCACTTGTAGAACCCTTCAAAGCGTTATAAGGCAAACTATAAGGCATATTGTTTACTGTCGACGTCCATAAGTTGTTGAGCAAATCTCTTTCGTTATCCATAAAAAGCTTGCTCGTAGACAGCTGTCTGACCATTTCAAAGCTTTCGTGCATATCCCAGATGCTCAGTTCATAATCACTCATATTCTTTTTGTTTTCGCTTGTAAGCTCATAGCTCAAGCCGCGGGGCGAACCGGTAATCTCCGTAAATTTCTGAAGATTTTCCGGTTTATAGCAATATGACAGGAATAATTTCGCAAGCTTGACTTTGTTTTCATCTCCCGCAATGTTGCCGTTAATATAAGCATAGGATCTTACCATATCCTTAGCTGCATTTTTGCTTGCATTCTCCTCAGTCACTTCACCGCTGACAACACCGGGCAAAGGCATCCAACCGAACTTACGGTTTTCTGCACGTTTACCGTAATCTTCTATGCTTCTTTCAAAAGCTCCCGACGCTTCGTTTACCCAATAAGAACCGTCGACCAACATACCGATCGGCTTATTCTCCAGTTTGGAATAAATAAACGCTTCCTGTGCATCCAGATGCGAAACAGTATCATTTGTCTTACTAAAATATCTGCTGTCAGACAATATCTTCTTTAAGGTAGCCAAACCGTAATATTTACCGACCTGCTGTTTGAGAAGGTATCCGTTTTCAGGAGTGATGACAACCTTTTTCACGATCGGAGTTGCTCCGAAAAGATCATCCCCGCCAAGCTCATTAAAGCCTGTGATAATTTCTACTTCTTTACCCTCGCTGTCAAAGGTATAGTCAAGTTTTACCGCTTCCGCACCCGAGTAATTAGCAAATACCGCTTCGATAATGTAATTGGTATATTCTTTATACATACCAGTAAATATCAGCGGCGTAATACTCATTGTGGAAGCCATATACTCGCAGAGTTCAAAGAATTCTTCCAATGTTGAAGGAAGTCCGTCGTCTCTCGTATCAAACTTTCCGTCAGGCCCTGCGGATCTTTTATCTGTCTTAGAAATGATAAAACCGTTGTTGCCATTCTCTTTTTCTGCTGCAAAATACAAGCCCTTATCTTCAAAAAGATCAACGTCGTAAGCAAGACCGCGATAACCGTCATAATGCGGCAAAGCATAGTATTTCCCTTTAAGAGCCGTCAGATTTATTTGCTGATCCTCCGTCATTCTGCTTTCCAATGATCTTCCTGTAGAATTATCCGTAACAATATCAGAAATTTCCAGCAAAAGATTCTGTGATACCAGCTCGTTGTAAGGTACGTTCTCCGTAAAGAAAACTTGGTTAGGATTACTTTGAATAGTACTGTCCGCATTGAACGAATTTTTGTTCGCTTCGATCATGATCTGGACGCCTTTTTTATCCGTACCAGGCTCGAAACACTCGTCTTTATATTCCGCCTCGAATCTTGCTTTGATATCGTAAAGCCATTCTGTACCTACACCGCCATCATAGTTGAACACGTAAAGCTGCGTCCTTTTCGGGTCGATTTTTTCCGTATGACCAAAGTCCCGTTTACATGCTACCATGGAAAAGCATAAGAGCAATCCCAGTAAAATACTAAGCGTTTTCTTCATTTTTACCTCCGTTTTATCTTATATATGTGATAAGATTTATTTTCATTTTCCACATTATAACCCCACAATAAAAAATATTCAATAGCAATAAATACGCAAAATACTTGCAATTATTGTCGAGTTCATCTATAATGAAAACATGTTTAATATTTTATATTTTAATCATTTTTCATTTCACCACAGCGTGAATAAAATTGAATGTTACGGCAAAAATAAGGCGTGTTGCCATTCTTTATATGAACTTCTTTTTATAGCAAAAGGCAACAACGAATTTCTGATCGAAAACAAAACTTATAAAGTCAAAGACAACTCACTGTTCATTATTCCGCCGGGAATGTACCACACCATGCTGTATGATCCTGGCGAAAATTATGAACGCTGCATCATGTACTTTGATCAGAACCTTATTCCGCCCTGCATAACCATTGAAAACTGTATTAACACCACAATTTCGGAAGATATTATTTCCCTCTTTTGGAAATTCGACAGTTATGCCGATCAATACAAATCGGATGCCCTTTATTATCTGCTCCTTTCCTTTTTGCACGAATTACTTATCAGAATTGTCTACTCCGATAAAGACTCTCTCGAAACTTCCAATCTGCCGCCCATCGTAAAACAGGCAATATCTTATATAAACAGAAACCTTGACCAACCCCTTAAACTGGAAACCATTGCACAGGAACTTTTTGTTTCCAAATCTCATCTTTGCCATCTGTTTCAAGCAAATACGCAGATCAGCGTCATGGACTATATAAAAATCAAAAAAATGCACCGTGCGCAAAATCTCTTATCCCGCGGATTTTCACCCACGCAGGTTTCCAAACTGCTCAATTACGATACTTATTCCACTTTTTTAAGAAATTACAAATCCATTTTTCATTGCAATCCTTCTATCAATGAAATTTCTGAAAAATCAAAGCTGGATTTTTTCAAAGAATAAGTTTTCCGTTAAAAGTGCTTGTCTAAATAAAGACAAGCACTTTTATTTTCTGCTTCTGCAATTCTTAATGTCTCATTTTTCCGCCAGATTTTACTTTATCCCCCACCTGTCAAACAAAGCTTTGATGGGAACCCGTTCCGCAAAATTTGTGATACCGCTTGTACGGATATCTTCTGCCGCAGCCATTCTCCTTGCCTGCAACTCCTCAATAGGATAATCATCCGCATAAACCGAAGCAAGAAGATATCTTACAGACGCTCGTTCCAAGATTACGTTTCTTATATAAATACTCTTTTGATTTTCATCTTCCACTTGCGCATAAGCTTCCACCGCTTCACTCATTTCGCGTTCCCAGCGAAGAAGCATTTCTTTCTGCCAATAGACTTTATAGATCGGATCAATGAATTCCGAACGGAATCCTGAAAAACCAAGCATTTTTTGTGTTTCACCGAACTTTATGTATTCATCGAATATTTTCAGCATTCTGTCAGACTGCGGTCCGTAAGACGCCTTGAAAAATTTTAAAGTAAGTTCACGCACATCTTCCTCGGTATTCCACGCAAGTTTACGGTTGATATAGGCTTTCAGTTCTTCCCAAGCCGTACAAGCGTCCGTATCGATCTGACATTCGTCAAAAATCATTCCTACCCCTTGCTCTTTGGCAAAACGGTAGGTATTTTGCGAAGCATTGAACGAATAATAAGGCGCTAAATAGTTACTGAAATTTGTACCGTATGTCCAGAACAGGATCTCATCCGCCAAAAGTTTCCAGCCTCGGAAATTTCTCGCGACAGGCAAATTTACCTCACCTTCTGTCAAAGAACAAGTATAGTCGGCATTTGTTTCCGCAAACCAGGGAATTACGTTTTCAAGCACGACTTCGCTGTCTATCAGTTCGAAAGTATCTTCCTTTTCGTTGTATTTCACAGGAGGCTTGTTCGTGCCGTGATAAGCGAAAAATACGAGTTTTTGTCCTTTGTCGTACTCTTTGCCCTCACCGTCGAACCATTCCTGTATTTTTTTGCGGACTTTGTTGAGGAAAATCGCCGCGCTTGCCGAATTGGCTCCGCCATACTTTTCTTTAAGCGCCGTACATGCAGGACAGGTACACCATTCAAAATTATCCTGATGATTGAATGCGATATAATTCATTTCAGGCTCTGTGCGTATATATCTGATGATCGCATTCGCTGCTTCTTCTATAAATAATTCCAGTTCTTTTTCATTTCCGTGAGCCGTATAGCAAAGCTGCGTTCCGTCATCACTATACCACAACGGATGTGTCTTCTGAAATTTATCAGGCAGAATATAATTGAAATTATTGTGATAAGGTCCGCCTTCACCGCCCAACAGATTTTCCAGATTCATCATACGAAAACGCCGCTTTAATACAACATTGTCTTTTATATATGAATGACTGGGCGCTCTGAACCGAAAATCAGGTATATCAACTATATCCAGTGCGTAAAGATTCAGATTTTTTACATTTTTTTCGATCGATATTGTCTTATCCGAGAAAAATTCCAGATCTAACAAAACATTCAGAAAATCATAAACGGCATATATGATACCATACTGTCCGCCTTTCAGAATATAATTGTTATTTTCCGTCAAAACCCTGCATCCCGATTCACCGTAGACCTCTGCTTCGATATTAAATTTTTCAGAAAATTTTGTATTTCCGAGCGAAACGCACGGCTCATTCCTGTACTCAGATTCACGGACACTTTTAAGTGCTATTCCTGTAGCAACAGAAAAAAAGTGAACCAATTCCTGAAGGGCAATTTCTTCTGATTCCGTCGGTGATTCAGGCATTAAAACAATATAATCTGTCTTACCGTCTGCCACCATTTTTTGATTAAGTTTTTTTATATTAAACTCGTGCTTGCCCTTTATCGCGCCAAAAGAACCTCTCGTTTTCATACTTCCTGTCCCTGTCCTCTTGCTTTATATATTCTCAAAACTCAATCTTTTTTTTATGTTATTGAAACTTATCTCAAAACTTTCAAACGGATCCCCGTCACAGTCATCCTGCTCTACCACAGCCCATTCCACTTTCTGATTAACACATTCGGAATAAATGCTGTCATAATCCATATTGCCTTCATAAACTTCCGCCATGTTCGTCTTACCCTCTTCAGGAGCTACCCGCATATCTTTAAAATGAACCAAAGGCGTCCTGCCTGTATGTTCTTTCAAAAATTTTACAGGAGATACCCCCGCTGTCTGCACCCAATACATATCGGGTAAAAAATAAAATTTGTCTTTGGGTGTATTTTCGTTCAGATAATCAAACGGACGTACGCCGTCAAACTTGACAAATTCATGGGCATGGTTATGATACGTAAATTTCATCCCCGCCGCAGAGATCTTTTCCAATGCAGGTCCGATATCATCCAGGAATTTTTTATAATCATCCAGACTAAAACCGCGGAAATATCCCAATCCGATATACTTTGAGCCGAACATTTTATGTTCTTCGATCAAAGCATCTGTTTCCTTGACGATCCTGTCCAAGGAGTTATGCGTAGAACAAACTTCCAGACCGTTTTCCTTTAATCCTTTGACAATATTTGCCGGATCGTATGCCTTTATACCCGAAAGCTGTACCGCCTGGTAACCTATTTTCCGAACTTTTTCAAACATTCTTAAAACATCATCATTTGTTGCGGTAAAGTTTCGTACCGTATATAACTGCGCTGCCAATTTCATTTTACCTTTCTCCAATGCATTAAAATTTAAATGTTTTTACATTTTTCATTATAAATTAGAAAATCCGTAAAGTAAATAGCAGAAATTTCCTTTCGCCGTTGCATTTTGTATTAAAAAATAATTTTAATAAATAAAAAAACACCCTTCAAATCAACTGAAAGATGTTTCTTCTTACAATTATCCAAAAAATTATTTTATAAAATCAAATAAACTTATATATCATTGTATACCCGCTTCACCTGACAAATTGTAAAATACAGAGTTTAATCGATATAATAGCCATATAAAAGCTACCAAAATGCCTATACAAACAAGATAATAAATGATCAGGAACCACCAAGTCGGCTTGCCTTCGGAAAACAAATTAAATACAATCGAGCCGTCCACAATTTTCGTGATAACTTCGACGGTATCAACCACATGAAAACCATATATCATGATTTCCGAATAGGCCACCACAAAAATAAGCCAGCCTACTATAAACGCTATATCTGATTTTTTAAAACGATATCGGATCATCAGCAAAAAAGAGCCTGTGAACATCAGATTATGATTGACAAACCCCATTGCTCTGTAATAAAAAACCGGGTTTTGTTGATTATGAAATTCGGGAAATAAAATAAAACTGACAATAAAAATACTGCCTGCTATAAACCCGCTGAATGATGCTGCCGTTTTTAAAGGTCGAAACGGAAGCAAAGCCGCTATGCCGAATAAGAAATACGTCAACGCTGAAAAATCAATGGGCCATTTGCGATTGGAAATATATTCCCACAACTTATACACCAAAAAGTATGCGCCTATCACCCAAAGAACGACTCCGCAAATTTTATTATGCCTTCGCAAAAAAAGCAGCAATACCAGCAGTTCAGCAGCCAACACCCCGATCTGCAATAGTCCAGCCCACCAGTGCGGCCCTGTAAATATCATAATGTAATTTTCTCCTTTGTTTTATGAAAAGGGGAGAGCAAAACTCCGCTCTCCCCTTTTTCTTATGCGAGCGACTGCGCCAAATTTTCTGCGTGGCCATCGATATTCCAGCCTGCAAGCGCATGATCGCGATAGCAGCGGTTCATATGCCATGCCAAATGATTGGTGTTTTCTACCAGGCATTCTTTGCTGCTATCCCATTCTTTACCCTGACATTGCAAACTGATACGGTATGCGTTTTCCGGCATATTTTCAGCATAGATATATGTCCACACACCTACGGCACCCAAGCCAAGAAAGCCTTCAGTTCCATAAACGCGCTTTAAATGAATATAGTCAGACATAATCCAACCAGTTTCATTGTCGATAACACTTCCGTCCCACAAGTACAGTGGCCTTGTAGAAGCTCCTGATTTAGAAAACGCTATGACGAGATTAAAGAACGGTTTATCGTTCAACATTTCCACATAAGGTTCAGCCTCATTCAATATTTTATCGGCTGCTGAAGATGGTATATCTAATCCGCTTAAATTCTCTTTTGCCTTATAATTGAAACAATCAATAAATCCATCGACATAAAATGCCTCTTTTTGGTTTTCCAGACCTTTATTGGAATCAATCAATACAATATTTTTCAGATAAGTTTCAGCTCTACCCTTATTACCAGAAAGCTGAACAGCCATATCGTCCATATATTGAAAAACACAATTTTCGATATAATATTTAGGAGAAGGATTCGCTTCACTTGCCCCCGTATAAACACCCTTATAACAAGCCATAATTTTGCAATATTTAAAATATGAGCCGCTAAACACCGCATGTCTCCTTGAAGAATCAGAAACTTTGGCATCTTTTCCTTTTAAAATTGCATTATATGCGCGTCCAACGCTGATATTCGCTTTTTGCTCGCCAAAGACACCAGGATCTTGCCAAGCTGTACTATCTTCACTTTTCTCTTGATAATTGATCTGATAGCCGTTGCCGTAAATAAAAGATTTAGTAAAATTTTTCGATTTATCTGATAAAATCACATCGGCAGACGTATCGGGGGAAGGTTTATCCGTCGATGAATACAGATTTGTATGCAATACAATAGAAGAATTATTGTAAAATCCGTTTGCATCAAAAATGTTGACGACATTCCCCTGCACGTCATTGAGGACGTTAAAATTATAATAATCGTTCACACCGTTTAAAGTACCATCGGAAGCAGAAAGCTGCAAGAATTTGCCAGGAGCTGCGGCATTTACAGGCGAATAGTTCTCGCTGCCGTCAAAGTTGCCGAAATTATCCGTTTGGATATCTGTTTCACTCAGTCCGTCAAAATCGCCGAAATACAGGTATACGCAACCCTCTTCATTATACGGCCTTATATCTACCCAAGATACGCCCGCGGGAATTTCATCCTGCCCGATAGTATATTCTTTACCGCCGCTTTGTATCGTGTTTCCGATTTGTACAGTGCGCACTTCACCTGCGGCATTACCTGCATACGGGGTAAACGTCCATTGCACTGCCTCGATACTTCCCTCTATCGTAACGGGCAATTTATAATAATTGAAAGAGGTGCTGCCATAATAAGAATGCTTTGCAAACAAACGCGCTTGCTGCAAGCCCTTATAAACCGCACCGTCCATCGATGTATCGTCCATATCAAACGATACGGTTGAATTGCCGAATTCGATTTTTTTCAGATCCGTACGGGAAGAAAGGAAATTCAAAGTTAATTCACCGTGCGAAAGAGTAATATTTTCTCTGAATGCGGTTTTATCTGCGGCGATATCAAAAAGGACTGTTGCTGTTTCCTCCTCGTACTTAAGAGTAAACACTGCGGAAGACGCATTGAACGGGAACGCAGTTTTGAATTCCTCTTCACTCCATTCGCCTAAATAATTTTGAGGCAGAATCAGATAAGCGAAAAACTGTTTTACTTCTTCGGGAAAAGCAACTTTGATGTCAGACGCACTCTGCGCGGCAGCCGCACTTTCAACGAGCGCGGCGGTAAATTCCTGCTCTCCCGACACATTTTTAGTATATCGGAAAGCGACGCCGAAATCTTCCAAACTTTCACGGCGCTCTAACGTAAACAGGAAATCCGTTCCGCCTGCCGTTTCCAAACGAATATCCGAACTGCCTGACGGCAAATTTTCGATACTCAAAACATCATTGACTCCGAGATCAAGCGATCCGCTCTGTTCAGCGCACGTCCATTTTATTGTACGATCGGTAAGAGTAAGTCCGTCTTTGCGTTTTATCGAAACGCGCAGGGAAATATTATTAGAAAGTGTAACGTATTTCGTATCCGCAACGACCTCCCGAACGGAAGAATCCTTGGAAGGTATACCTGCTTTTACGGAAATAGTATCCGCATAAGCATTCACGGCGACCTGAACAATCAGTCTTTTTCCGCCGACTGTAATATTGATTTTAACAGGTCCTGCTTTACCCTGTTCAGTAAATGTACCCGCCACGCCTTTCAATGTAACAGAGCCCGTTTCCGCATCGAACGCCCATTCCAGCGCGTCGCTGTCAGTTTCAACGAAAACTTTTTCTTCACTCAAAACAAAATCGGAAGGGGCAAAACTGTTTTTATCAATGATAAACGTAATGCTTTCGCCGACATTCATCTCAAACAACTCGTCAGCTTCTACGTCATTACCATTATGGCGAAGCGTAAATTCGTCGAGATTACCGTATAAACTCGTTACAGTAATTTCTTTATGATCTATGATTTTAGAAAAATCATAGTCCATCCCTGCAAGCTTTTCTTCATCGTAGAAAATCTCTGCAATAACCGTCGCCGAGCCTGCACCACTGAATTTTATTTCACCCGTGATAAGATCGACCGATGCAACCGAGGAACCAGACTTTAAACGATAACGCACAGTTTTTCCTTCCAGCGCAGTTGCATTGGAAACGCTGAGTTTAAGATCGATCTTATCGCCGCTGAGTCTGTAATTATCCGAATAATTAAAACTCATATTCTGTACCGCTTCGTCAACGTACAGGATGATTTCCCTGCTCCAAACATCCGCTCCGCGACTGCGTAAATCAGCTGTCGATACAGCATTTGCCGAAACGCGAATGGTCGTAAACCCACCATGTACAGCCGTCAAGCGATTGCCTTCCAATTTAACGGAATCCCCGTCAATGATCTCATAACGGATTTCAGTGTCATAACCTGCGGGCGGCACGACCACCAAAGTACCTTTCTGTCCTTCCGTGCTGTTCATTGTAAGGTCAAACATACTGCCCGAAGGCGTGGAATCGAAAATTTCAATTTTCTTTTCGCCCAGCGGCACATAAACGTAGGTAACTTTCAAACGCGCGCTGACTCCGCCGGCCGATTCGACGAGAATATATACCGCTCCCTCCTGCTGAAACAGAACTCTGCCGTCCTCTTCCACCGTTGCTATTGTAGGATCGGACGAAGTAAAAGTAAGCGCTTCCGTGTAGCCGACGTTTTCACCGGAAGGTTGTACTTCCATCACTGACCAAATATTAAACGTAAGATCAGGCGTAAAAACGGAATCTTCTTCTGCTCCCGTAAATTCTATGGATGTAATTTTTCTCGTGATGTCTACGTTACAAGATGCACTGACTGTTTTACCGGTATATGTCTTGGTTGTGACCGTAACGATTACTTTACCCGTACCCACAACATAAAACTTACCGTCATCGCGATACTCGATTTTATCAGGGACATTAAAAGTGACCTCAAAACCGGCAGTAGCGTCAAGCGGTGTACCGTTTACGGAAAGGCCTAGATCACTTATTTCAAAATACTCGTCGTAATCAACGGTAAATGAGTCAACTCGTTTTCCGCCGCGCTCAAACCAGATATTTTGATATTTCCCGTCCGTATACTCATAGTTTACCTTTGCCGTCGCAACATTTCCCAAACCGTCCGTAACGGTTGCGATCACATCTGTTTTACCCGCTTTTTTAAAAGTGATCTCGCCCGTTTCGTTCACAGAAGCAACTGTTTCGTCAGATACCGTATAGATAATCGTCTCTGACGCGTCCTCAGGGGTAAAGCGGACAGCAGGGAACTGCGCCTTATTTAACGCCGTCGTTACAGAAGTTATTCCGCCCGTATCGATAGAAGAAACAGGACGTTTACACTCTATTTCGACAGACGCACTCACCGATTCATCGGATACACAGCTGACAGTGACCGTAGCAGTACCTACCGAACGGAAAGTGAGAGTCCCGTCCGCGGAAACCTCCAAAACAGAGGGGGCACTGCTCGACCAACGAACACTCTTATCCTCCGCTTCTTTGGGATACAGATTTGCTTTCAGTTGAATGCGCTGCCCCTCGTATATGCAAGCCGGCGCATTTTCTATCTCCACGCGGTGCACGACCGTATCCGTAACAAGTACTACCCGCTCAGCGCTGATAGAAGGATTTTCTTTGCTTGTCGCACGAATACGCGTTTCACCGAAATCCAAACCGTGGACAGTGCCGTCAGAATCAATTTTTACGATACTTTCGTCGTCACTGCTATATATGATCTCTGCATTCGAAGCTGTAAGAGGAAATACGTTTACCTCAGGCTTTTCGGAAGGAACGGCAGAATCGCTGTCCTTAACGAGAACGAGAGTATCTACTTCACGGAAGCTGACCGATTCCACATAGATATGGTTGGTCACCCCTACAACGACCGTACCGATCGTCAATATCAACAAAATAACCAGCGGTAACAATATGACAGACGACAACATTATCTTTTTCATTTGTATTACCTCGCAATCGGAAAAGTTCGTATAATTTTATTCTTCGATCTGTTCGTAACGGTTTTGTGCGGTATACCAAAAAAACAGAAAATGACTGACCGCGTACAAAGCAGACAAGATAAACAATAACGCATAAACAATGATTATATTAATAAAGAAAGGAAGTATGATCGCCATCAACCCTACCGCCGCGCTGATAAATATCCCGATCAGCATCATGACGGTAACATTGATTTCATTGATCTCCCCGTTTGAACAAAGGCGCACGTTCGGTCTCTTTAAATTACGGTTGAGACCGTTCAAAACAAACCCACCCGTCAAAAGCAACTCGACCAAAGCTATGATGATACATTGTACAGGCGTTATAAATTCCAAAGAAGCTATAATGATCAGACTGACCGTCAATGCCCCCACAGAAACAAGAAAGTTTAAAAGTCCTTTGATGGTAAGCTGACGCCTGAAAGAAACGGGAATCATTTTCGTGATAAATATTCTATGCCCCTCGCGGCTGATCGATGCCGCGGAAAAAGAACTTATCATCGCCATAAACGCCGTAACGACAAGCATGGAAGCACCGAAATTGATGCCCTGCCCCACCTGCGCCATTCCCGCTTCGTATGCGAGGCGGTTACAAAAAAATACCATGACGGGCGTTGCGATCGCTATCCCCAGATAAAAATAAGCATATGTACGCGTACGCAGGATCTCTTTAAATTCATGGATAAACATTGCGGAAAACACGCCGCGATCGGTACATTGAGTACGGCGGCGGAAAGCCCCGTTTCCCGATTCCAGCATTTTGCGGCGAACACTGTCGTATACGGGTTTCGCGAGCGCTATACATGCCGCAGCTCCCACAACAAAAACCGCAATATGCAATCCTATCGCTATCCACGCTGATTTGAGGAACAAGATATCCGAAAGCCATGCCGATAAATTCCGTTTCGTATCGAGCGTAAGCAATATCCTGCTCCATACATCCATCGTATCCGAGTTCATGTTCTTGTTGATGAAATAATCCGCCAATATGTTGAGCAAATAATCATAAAGCACGAACCCTGCGGCAAGTATCACTATGAACAGCACCAATTTAATGATGTTCCTGTTCTCTAAAAATGACATAACAAACAATACTGGTATGGAAATGAGCATTGAAAGCACAAACGGAACCAAAGGAGAGAACAGCATACTCAGCACGATTCCGCCAAATATCGCCCAATCCAATATTTGTGCTGCAAAAGCAAACACTGTCATCATCGGCAAAAACGCGATAAAAGAATAAATGCAAAGATTTAAAAATACCAAAATCACGTTGGCAATATACATTTTAAAGGACGTGATCGGGAATCTTGCCGTGATTTTCATATCTGCGGGACGGTAAAGCATTTTAAGAAGCATCGATACCCCCACAAGCGTAAGGCATACCTCAATGGCTGTGATATAAAAAACGGAAATGCGTTTCGCCGTAGCATCGGACACATTGCCCTGCAATACGAACGTAAATACAAATACCAGAGCCAAAAGCACAAGTATCACAATAAATCCGATAATACCCGTCAGAACGGCGTTCTTTTTATCTGCGCCTTTATCCCTTCCCCAACGCAGTTTCATCTGCAATCGTATAAATTCAAGCATACTTACACCTGATTGACCTTTTTATAGTAAGCATCCAAATCGAACGCACCGACCGTACGCAAATCGAGAAAGGATACCAATTCGCCGTGACGGATAAATGCGACAGTATCGCATACTTTCTGTACGACGTCAAGGTTGTGCGAAGAAAATAAAACGGTATTCCCTTTATTTGCATAGTTTCGGATAAGTTCGATAAGTTTTTCCATCGTCTGCGGATCTAGTCCTACCATCGGCTCATCCAACACCCAAAGCGATGGACTGTGCACCAACGAACCGAGCAGACAAATTTTCTGTTTCATGCCGTGCGAATAATTCGCTATCTGCGTATCCAATGCAAAATCAATATTGAAATAGGCTGCAAGATTTTCCAAGACATCCTGTTTCATTTCCTTTGACGCGCCGTAAATACTGCCTATGTAATCGACGTATTCACGCCCCGTAAGTTTATCGTACACGGTATGATCATCGGGAACATAGCCTATACGGCGCTTCGCATCCTGCGGCTGCTTTGCAATATCAAAACCGTCAATGCAAATACTCCCTTCCTGAAAAGGCTGAATCCCTACTATACTTTTGATCAATGTCGATTTTCCTGCACCGTTGCTGCCGACCAATCCGCAAACTTCGCCGTCTTTCACTGTAAACGAAATATTTTTTGCGGAATAGTCCTTCGCGCCTTTATACATTTTTGAAAAATCTTTAACTTCCAGCATTTGTATCTCCTGTTTTATCGCTTGAAATAATAGCCAGACGACAAGCGATTGGTAATCATTTGCTATTTTTTAAAAACGATCTAAAAAATTGACAATCCTTATAAAAAAATTTTTTATGCAGTTACATTATAGCAATTGAATCAACATATGTCTATCTTATACACTTCTTAAAAAAAATCAACTTATGAAAATTTAGTTAAATCGGAACTTAAAATTATCACAGACAATCAGCTGAAATTTATCAAAAAGCATGAATCGCAAACAGAAAAAACACGGTTTTTTAAAAATATTTGCCTATTAAAACAATACAACCCTGCGGATTTTGACCGCAGGGCTGTACTTTATTTAAATTATATAACATTAATTTTTACGGCAATACATGTTTCAATTTGAAAATGTCTCTGAATAAACCTCACCTGCTCTGAATTTTTTCCCGTTTACGCTAAATATAACACTTTCGTCTATGTTTTCCACTTTTATATCATAAACTTTACCTCTGATGCTCAAATGAATCGCGGCATCTTTACAAGGCAAATAACTTGCAGGAGAAATTTTCAGACCTTTAAGCGAAACTTCTATTCCAAACACACAGCGGCAAAGCACTTTCAGCAAAACGGTTGCGCTTCCCGTATACCAGTCGTTCATCGATTCGCCGTCCACGTTAAACTCGTCGTTGTCCGTAATTACTGTTATCGTTATAACAGGATTAACTGCGCCAACCTCTCATAGGCTGTTTTACTTCGATATCGGTATTGACATCGTAATATAAATCATAATTATCGGGAACAGTAAACGACACACTTATTACATTAAAAGTAAGTTGCAATTCCCTTGTCGTTTTACCTTCTTCACTGACACGTATAGTAACCGTGTCGGTGCCAGCTTCATTCGGCGTGGTATATTCACGCAAAGCTATACTGCCTTTCTCGGCCGTGATTTCCACAACCGTCTGATCGCTCAATCCGACTATATCAAAATAATTATTTAAATCGATGACCTGATTTGTCATCACGTTTTTAGACGCGGATTTTTCCAATATATACAAATCGGAACTGAAAGACATCGCATCGAGATATAACGTCGTTTCAGCAGAACCGATATTTGTAAAACGTATAGTTGAGATCTGACCGTTACCCGCAGGATTTGCGATCATCAGCGAAATCTCATTCCAACCTTAATAAGAATTTCGCACGCGACATCCATGCTTACGTCAACCGATAAATCAATATCCACCATCTCGCAAGAATGTGGTTTTTTCGATCAGTCGCATTTCTCTCACGTCTTTAAGCAATTGACAAATATGAGACCAAAAGAATTTCGTCAAAAAGCGCAAAACAAAACGGACGATCTTCCACATAATGAATAAACCGAATAATAATATATGTCAAAATAAAAAGTTCGCATTTATTCGTTGTTTCATTTTATTTTTTCTTACATTAGCCAATAATTTGTATTTTATCACGCAAATATATTTAGTACGACAAACACCAAAAAGGTTGAAAAAGAAGGCTTTGCTACAATCAATGCGACTGCACAGATATTTAACTGCGCCACCAAGGCAGAGTTCAAAATAAAAGTATCATCTCTGCCCAATAAGTAATCTATCCTGACTCCAGAAAAGACACTCAATTTTATTAAAGCATCATAACGCGGAAAAAATTTACCGGCTAACCATAGCCGGATATTTTTTCGTTCCACATTTATTTTTTGTGATAGTGCGCGTATGCTAACCCCTTCCAATTCCATTAATTCTTTCAGTCGTTTTGAAAACTTTTCTAAATACATAATATATCGCTGTGGCACCCGCTTTGCATAAATATCTTCCCGGCCTCTATATAAAAAACGAAAAAGTTTAATTTTTTCTTCCGACGGGCTTTGATTCGTTACGATTGCGCTATCACTTGACTGCGCGGAAATTTTATTTTTATCAAACTTTACCGCCTCGGCAGACTGTGGCTCAATTTTTCCTCCCTTATCCGGCTCGGAAAGTTCACCGTATTTAGCACGGTATCGGGCAAGATCTTTATTCAGCCGTTGATTTTCTGCACGCAGACGCTCGCACTCCTCTTGCATGGCCGCATATTCTTTTGTGTCACTCATTTTTTTATTCGCCTAACAGCCAATCGACCGCATTCTGAACCTCTATCCCTTCATAATTGCCGAGCGTAAATCTGTCCAATGTCAAAATCTTTTTCGGATAATTGTCATTGATTTTTTTCAACGGTCTTATTTCGCGCTCGAATGTCGTCTGTTCCGTCAAAGATGCCGTGACCTGATAATAACTGATCACGTCGTCCTTTTTGGCGACAAAATCAACCTCCGTCTGTCCCAGCTTTCCGACATTTACTTCATAGCCGCGCCGCAAAAGTTCCAGGTAGACCACATTTTCCAAAGAATACCCTAAATCGTATTCGCGCTTCGGCAACAAATATCTGCGCAAACCTAAATCTACGATATAGAATTTTCCGTTTTGTTTTAAAAGCTGTTTCCCTTCAACGTCATATCGTTCCGCTTGATAAAAAACATACGCCTGTACCAGTGCTTCAATATAGTCGTCTATCGTATTTTGTGAAACTTTCCTGCCCGAGGACGTTATATAATCGGCAATACGTTTGACTGAAACAGGGCTGCCGATACTACTTGCGAGGAACTTGGAAATATTTTTCAGCAAAGAAATATCCGACACTTTTCTCTTGTTCGGATCTTTTTCCTTTCTGTTTTGCCTCTCCTCTATATCTTTGACGATAACGGTATTGTAGATGCCCTCCAAATACATATCGATTTTTTCTTTTGTCCTGTCCATCGTCGCAATATAAGGGAAAGAACCGTTTGCCATATAGTCCGCAAACAGTCTGTCTGCATCTCCGCCGCCCCTGCTCTCGTAAAATTCCGCAAAAGAAAACGGCAGCATCTTGATTTCGATATACCGCCCGGACAAAAGCGTTGCAAGCTCACCCGAAAGCAGCCACGAATTGGAGCCGGTCATATATACATCGACGTTTTCTTTTATATATAAACTGTCTACTACCTTTTCAAAGCCCTCTACCTTTTGTATCTCATCCAAAAATATATACGTCATTTTACCGTGGCACAGTCTGTCCGACAAATACGCATACAACGCTTTATAGTCTTGCAACGCCTCGTTTTCAAGATCTTCAAAATTGACGGCAACAATCTGCCCGTCTCCTACGCCGCTTTTTTTCAGATACTCTTTAAATAAGTCCAACAAAGTGGATTTTCCGCAGCGCCGTATCCCCGTTACGACTTTGATGACCTTTTCGTCCTTCCAAGCAATCAACTTTTCTAAATAATTCTTTCTTTCGATCATTGCCATACCTCCGACACGTTCAGTATAGCATACCGCTCTCCAAATGTCAATATATTTTCCGAAATCGGAATATTTTATTAAAAACGATGTTGAATTTTCCGATAATTCAATATAATATTAACAAAAATAGATATCTCAAATCGCAAATGATTGCAAAAACCTCCGAGATAGACAGCACAGACGCCGGCACACGAAAAAGAAAAGAACAACGTCAGATTTTCGATCGTAACTATTTTTTCGTCTTGTATCTTTACTGAAACAATTTTCTTTACATATGCGGTCGATATTCCGATACCGCCCTCCAGCCCTCCAGCATCCAAGCAATTTCCGTCTTCCCAGAAATACGCATATATTGGCGATATCATCCAAAAAACTTTTGCCTAATGAAAAGGCGAGCTTTTGCTTTGTGCATGAGCTCGCCGTATTTCCTTTTACCGTTATCGGCAAAAAGTAAAGATTTATTTTTAATTATGGTGAATTATACTATTAAGCGCATTTGCCAAAATCGCGTTTAAATCCTCTTCTGTTTTAGCCTTACATAGTGCCATGAGAACTTTCTCGTACTGATCAATCGTTATCTTTTTTTTGTCAATATAACGCAACAATCTTTTTTTGCGGTACAGAATTTTGTTGCTCTCTACAAGTGCATTATAATACATTTCTTTATCTGTTTGCATTTGCTCTTGATATTTTTTATATTCTCGGACAGGACGATTTCCGTAATTACGAATAAGGTATTCCGTTTTTATATTATCCAGGAATTCTCTTTCTTCGCGCTCTATCCTTTCTTCAACGGAAATTTCGCGCACTTCCAAAATATCAACCATCTCATCCCATTCGTCATTGACTTCAGTAATCGCCGCTTCTTTTGATTCGGCATAGATAATCCATTCGAAAGATGTCCTTCAGCAATACATAATTTTCTGCCGTGATTTTCTTCGTAATTGCACCTCGCTGCTGTTCTGTAGCCCTATATTCCTTTACCGAGGTCAATAATTAAAACATTGTCACTTATTATCTAGTTTAATAGTAATCGTCATACCGTCGGAAATACGCGACTTTTCTATAAAAACCGAACGACCGTCGGACGATACGGAGAGAGACTTCCTGCCTACCTCTGCAGACTGTATTTTCGCTCCGTAACCTATGTATTTTACGGTTATTCTATGCCCGTTAAACGGCGTTGTTACTTCGGCGTTTTCGTATTCTTTCGGTACGCACGGCGTTATTACCATATCGCGAAGCGTAAAGTTTATGCCGAACACCCACGAATAAACCGTCCGTTCTATCATTGCAACGCTGCCCGTCAGGAACGAGAAACCCGCCCTGCCGTAAAACGACGGTACTAAATGATAGCAGTTAGTTATCGCGTAAGGAGCGGAACAGGTCTTTTCGGGCGAATGTTTATCCGCGTAAAGGGGCATCGCGTAGCCTAAAACTTCGGCAATATCTTCATACCTCCCCGCTTTCGCCAACGCCCTTATTAAAAAGCACTGCGAGCCGTGATTGTACACGCTTGCGTTTTCGGCGAAATACGGTTGAAAATCCCCCGTTCCCATTTTGCCTATTCCGTCTATATACTTGCCGCCGAGCGGCTCGGAAAACAGTTTGTAACCGTCCGAGGTCTTCAATGCGGCTATTTCCGAAAATACCGAATCTTCCTTGCCGTCCGCCACTCCGCTTATCACGGCGTAAGCGTTCGTCGGAACGTATACTCTCTTTTCTCCGTCCTCGTCTTTTTCCGACAGCAATTTCGTACCGTTATCCGTGAATACCGCGTCGTAGAATTTTCCGTTATATGCCGCTTTATTTATCGCGTTTATCAACTTATAGGATGACTTTTCGTACTTTTCGGCCTCTTTTTCCCGTCCGACCTTTTTCAGTATTTCGGACAAGTAGCCGAGACACATCACAAGTTGACAGGACACCATCACGCTTTCGCCTTTGCCCTTTTTGCCTACTCCGCTTAAACAGTCGAGCCAATCGCCGCCACGCATTTTAACGAGTCCGTGCTCGCCTAACGCGTCGTCCGAAATAAGATAATCTATACCGTTTTTCAGATGCGTTAAGCCGCTTTCCGTCTTTTCGTTATCGTAGTACGGGTAAACCTTTTCCAGTATCGAATAGTCGTCGGTATAAGCGAGATAGTCGTAAACGTATTCGGTAAAGAAACACGCCGAATCGACGAACTCTCTCAAATCGAATTTCGTACCGTTTCCGAACGGAACCTGTCTCGGGTACCAACCGTCGCTCCTCTGCTTCGAGAAAACGTTTTCGATTACCTCTTTACACATTTTATTGTCGTAACAAAGCATTCCCTCGAAGTCGTTCGCGGCGTCTCTCACGCCTCTCATTCCCGTCGGCCAGCCGCGGTCGAGCGAAGATACCCAATACATTTCGAGCGGCAAAAAGCCGTTTATGAATTTATCGAAACCGGTATCGTTCGTTTTTACCGTTCTTACCGAAAATAATTCCGCATACTTCTTTCCAAGTTTTGCCTCTTCCGCTTTCTGCGTTTTCCCGTCGAAATACTCTTTCGACTTTTCTATTTCTTCCGTTATTTTACTATCGTCGGCGGTTACGGAAAACACCTGCGTAAACGAATACTTTTCGCCCTTCTTGACCGTAACGTTCGAAAGAACGGAAACACACTGTTTAAACGCGTAAAGGGTATCTTCGGTTTTGTCGCCTATTCTATCGGGCATTACGCTGAAATTTTTAGTCGCCGTCGTAAGCCTTTCGAGACTCAATTCGCGACCGACAAATTTATCGCTATCGACAACCGTCAAATAGCGTCTTTCTTCTTTTTTACCGGCAACGCTGTACTTCGTCGTGAGATATGCGTTTTTATCTTTCAGATACTCCGTCCTCGTATACCATTCGGGCTTATCCCACGGAGCCATCAGAAGTTCGTTGAGATACGGAAAACAACATTTCAATATCTTGTATTCCCTGTCTTTATCGCCGAGATTTTCGATCGTAACGTTCATTACAAATCGCTTGCCTTTTTCGGTTACGAAAACCTCCGTTTCAACCTTCGTTTTTCTGAAAGTGAGGCTATAAGTCGATTTTTCGGGCAAAAACGTTATCATTAACTTATCGGCGGTCAATACGCCGAAGTTATCGAAAACCCTTTCGCCGTCCGAAATCAACGCCTTGACGGGCGATCCGACTTCCCTTTCTTCTCTTTTGAAAACGGCTTCGCCGACGGGTGGGTCGATCTGAGCGGTGACTATTCCGTACTGATCGACTTTTACGAGTGTTTCGTCGTTTTTGTAAATATACTCGTAATTGCCGGCGTCGGGTAATTTGTCAATTATATAGCCGCCGAGTTTGTCGGCGAATTTGCCGTATTTATCAGACATAGAATTTTCCTCTTTCGTTTAATCGAGATTTTCACCGTTCGTTTCGATAACTTTTTTATACCAATACGCACTTTTTTTGGGGATTCGATCCAAAGTTTCGTAATCGACGTAAACAAGCCCGAAACGTTTAGAATAACCTTACGCCCACTCGAAATTATCCATAAACAACCAATAAAAATATCATTTTTTTCTCTGTATGTTTGGTATTTTTCTTCAGTCGATTTGTCTTTCTCATACTTTAGATAGTACTTTTTAGGGAATGGATACATCATTAAATAATCTGCCATATCAAGTCCAAATGTTATACCCGATAATCCTGTGGTTGGTATATGTTTGATGCATCAAATTTTGAATATACCTCATCAAATTCAGTTATATAATTTGTATACTATTTTTAACTTATGTAACAGAACTCATTTCCTTTCTGTCTTTCTTTATATCGTTTTTATTCTTCCGTTCGGATCAACGTGTTTATGCCTTTATTTAGATGATACGTTTCGCCGTTTATGCTTACACGGCATTCTTTCGGCGCGGTTACGGAAAGTTCCGTAATGATGCCGTTTTTCAGTTTTGCCGAAATAATCAATCCGCCTCGGGAACGCAGATTTTTAAATCCGATCGTCCGTGTTTTCCATTCCTGAGGAATCGCAGCGAATAATTCGATTTTCCCCGTATGATCCTGCAACAGCATCTCGTGCAACGCGTCGCAAAAGCCGAACAACGCTTCCAGCGTGAACGGCCGATAATGAAATTGCGTATATCCGAAATGCCTGAAATCTCCGTTCAGATGAAATCCGTTGTCGCCCACGAACCCGCGGCAGAATTGTCGCAATCTTTCATACGACGCGTTTCCGTTTTTCGCCATCGCATAAATCTGCGCAGACTGTACAAACGAGAACCCTACCCAATACCCCGTGCCGAGAATTTCGAGATCTTTTATGGTCGATTCGTAAATTCTTTTATTTTCTTCCGTATCGTAATTGATCAGATGCAAAGGATATAAACACATCAGATGCGAAAAATGCCTGTGCGTTTCCGGTAATTTTTGCGTTTTATCCAGCATCACAACACCGTCGGGTGAAACGGCTATATCGTCGAACTTTTCTAAAATTGCCTCATATTCAGAAGAATCGTCGCCGAGTTTTTGCGCATACACTTTTAGCGTTCTGAATAAATAAATCAAAAGCGCAAGATCGAAATTTGAATTTTCCCGTAAATATGCCTTTCTCGTGTCGTCGAATATTTCAGGAGAAGACGAAAGTGGCAGATACAGCTTCCCGTTTTTTTCCGTCAACAGCGACTTTATCGCGCTTCCCGTCTCTTTGAAAAACGGATACGCGCGCTCTTTTAAAAATTTTTCGTCGCCCGTGTATAAATAATATTCGTCGAAATTTTGTGCCGCCCAAATCGTCATCGTCGGCGATAAAGAATACTGCGCCCAGCCGCCCATCGCCTTACCGTCGAGCGTCGAACACGACGGAATCAACAAGCCGTTCACCCCGAAAAATTCTTTCGCGAATTTTTCATACGTCGGCTTTAATTTCCACAGATAATCCACGAAAACCACACCTTCTTCCAATCTGTTTGCTTTCAGATAAGATTGGTAGGATAATTCCGTGTTCGTGTCGTAGTGATAATCCCCTTTCCACGGCGGCAGGCAATCGTTATCTGCCGTCCATACGCCTTGTAAAGGCATCGGATAGCCGCCTTTTCCGGAACAACATTTAAAAAGATACCAACTTTTCTTATACGTGTCGTCCAGCAGGCGGTCCCCCGTGGTTATACGCGACTTCCGCCAATATTTTCCCCATTCCTTTTTGTGCAGCGCAAAAAGACGTTCGACGCCGCATTGCGCCGCGTTCAGCAGCATCTTTTTCCCGTAAGCGATGTAATCTTCATCGTCGTCGGTGGTAACAAGCGTGTAATATATCACGCCGTCGCTTTCGTAAACGATAATGCCGAAAGCATACTTTGTATGCGTATTTTGTTCGTACCAGGTGAATTTCCCGTCGCTTTTCATCACCGCGGGGGGATATTTCAGCGACATGTTCGCCAAATTGTCTTCCAGCCCCGAACCGTTCTGCGGCATGCCCGAAAGATACGCGGGCACATGAAGACGCAGATTGTATTCCGCGTACGTGCGGATCACCCCGACGTTCGCTTCGCCCGAAACGAATACCGAGGCGAGTCTCTTTTCGCCGCAGTATATCTCTGCTGTCGCCGTATTCAGATCGAGTGTACAGGATATATCTTCCGCATTTTTTCCGAAAGCGAGTTCCAATCGCCCCGCAGTGATTTTGGAAGGATAGGGCTTACCCATAAAAATATCTTCAAACAGCCGTTCGCGCTCCGCCCACTCCTCTTCCTTGCCGCTTTTCGATAATCTAACGAGATTCGCATACGTAAAGCCTTTTTCGAGCGTGGTTTCATTCGGGCGCAAATCCCATAAATCCGTCCTGTCCGCGGTGATTTTTACGATGCCGCGGCCGTACACGAGGCTCCCCGTCCGACCGTTGCCGAGGGGCGCGCCCTCATCCCAATTTTCTGTTTTTACGGTTATTTTATCCATTTTCTATCTGTAATTCTTTATTTTTCGGCGGTTGAATCTTTTTGTATTTCATGCATCGCAACAAGTTTCCCTTTCCCGAACGGAAGAGCCGAAGGATATAACGCATTAAATTCCACTTCTTTTATAAACGGCTGCAGATCGCGGACAAGGCAATCGTTTATACATATGTTTCTATATTCGATTTGCTCTACCGTGCAATTCACGTACGGATCGAACAATTCGAGATGTTTTTCCGCGATATACTGCGATTTCGGCCCCACCGTCATAAAATAGGAATTCGGATAAGCCGATTTATCCAATCGGACGTTCACGTTGATAAAACGTATATTTTTTACGTTCGAGCCAACCTCAAACGTTGCGAAGTTTCCGGCAACGAGATCGCTGTTTAAATAATTCGCTTGCTTATCCACAGGAGACGTGGTATCGGCAACGATATTTTCAAACGTAACGTTTTCGATTCTGCCGACGCCTATCTCTTTTTCGGGGGAATTTATATATGCGGGCGTTTGCAGGTACATTTTAAACGTAGTCACGCCCGAAACATTTTTTACCGTAAGATTTTTAATACGGCAATCTTCTTTTTCGCCGTTTTTATACGGATACACTCCCGGTTGAATCCGGAAAGATTTATGTGTGTTCGCCCCGCCTTCGCTTTGCACGCCGTCTATCGTCAAGTTTTCTATCGCGCCGAAATTGATCGAAGAATTATCCCAATCGTAGGCGTTCAGCGCAATCAGATCGTCCTCCGTATGACCTGAAAGATTTTTCACAGTTCCGTTTTTAACGCCGCCGTTTACGTGTAAGCCGTCGGCAAAACAGTTTTCAAAACGGATATTTTCTATTTTGAAATCGCTTACTCTGCCTATCTGACAGGCAAAACCCGCAACGGAACGGAACACGAGATTTTTTAGGGTTAGTCCGCGCACGCCGCTGAATAAAAAACACGTGGAAACGCCGTGATACGAATCGCTTTCATCAAAACATCCTGAAACGCCGTAGCCGAGCCTCTCTTCGTTCTCTTCGCCCCATACGCCACCGCAGATCGAAATATTTTCGTCGCACGGCGCGTCGGCGGGAATCTTGCGTTCCGAACCGTCGATTACATTCTCGTTTCTTAAAAGCAACGTTTTCGTGCCTTTTATCAGAATGATTTCAGCATGTTCGTCGGCAACGATCCGCGTATCCGACGGCACCGTCAGCGAACGGTCGATATAATATTTCCCCGCCGATATATAAATTTCCGCATACTCGCTCAAAGCACGGCAAAACGCTTCCGTCCAGATTTTTCCGTCTTTATACGAAACAAAGTCATCGCTTCGTATGCACGATAAATCGATTTTTCTATTTTTTACCCCTCTTCCCATATGGCAGGTTCTCCCGAAACGTAATGCCAGTAATTGCCGGGCTTATCCGGCTGTTTATCGGAATAAAAATATACTACGGCAATATCGGAAGCGATCGATTTTGCCGAAAACGTGACGCCGCCCGTTCCCGTATACGGCTCGTCGGAAAGCTCCACGGTCTCCCACCGATATTCTTCCCCCTCATAAAAAATCTGCCGTAAATTCGCCCAGATTCCCACATATTCGATCCTTTTCAGCGTGGCGGGTAGCACAATTTTCGTAATTTCGCTTGCAAACGCGTAAGGCTCGATCACAGTAACCCCTTCCGGAATCACTATCGAATCATACGTATGCCCCTGAGCCAATCGGGAGGGAATTTTCGTCACCTTTGCGGGAATCGTAAACGACTTCAACGCAGAACATCCTGCAAAAGCAGATGCGCCGAGCACGGTTACCGTTTCAGGCAGATCCGCAGTTTCGAGATTATAGCATCCTTTGAACGCATAATCGCCCACGGAAACAAGCGCTGACGGAAACCGCACGGAAACAAGCGATTCGTTATCTTTAAAAGAATCGACTTTAATCGCCGTTACAGGACAGCCCTTATAGTCATCCGGCATATACACGTCCGCTACGTTGCCCGTATAGCCGCTAATCAGATAACTTTCTTCTTTCAGAGATTTTGAGAAACTCAATCCCGATGTATAAGAAATCGTGTTCACCGTTTTATTTTCCGTCACGGGCAAATCGAAATTGAAATTCCATTCTGTAATGCAGTTTTCCTTTTCCGAGGCAGGCGCCTCTACGCTTTTTACGTCGATCTTCTCCCCGGAAGCAACGGTTATCTCCGCTTTCGTTTCGTTGCCCTGCACAAACGTCACTTTCACTTCCTGCGTTTTTTCTCCCGTTCCGGCACAGCCGAAAAAAGAAAAAACAGATATTCCCGCCATGAAACACGCCGCAAAAATCAAAGCGCATCCCGATATCTTTCTCATCTCTGCTCCTCTTTGTAAAAAATTCACTTTTTGCCTGCTAAAAACGAATCACGCTTTCCGCACATTCTTTCACTTTTCGGCGGAAAGCGTATCGTTTAATTTCTGTTTATCGCAGCCGACAGGTCACGATTTATGCCCACAGCGTAGCCACTAAGTCACGGTCTTGCTCTGAACGTCGCCGCAGTCGCCGCAAACGCCGTCTTTATAGTTATGCTCAGCCGCGCCGTGAATAATTTCGCCGTTTTCGTCGAAATGCGCCGTGAATAATTTCGCCGTTTTCGTCGAAATTCCATTGCAAACATTTCGTTGCGTCGCCTTTATAGAAAACAATGCCGGTAAGAAGATTGTTTTTTTCGTTCGGCGCGGCTTTGATATCGCTGTCCGCAAAAGATCCGATCGAATAGATATCTACGCAGGGGACGGTTTTGATCACATTATTATTCTGATCTAGGCGATCTCTTCCCAAAAACTGCTGCGATTCCGCCACAGCATACAGATTGAATTTTTCGTTGACGATAAGCGTTCTGAGTTTGTAACAATCGAGGAAATTGTTCCCCGTATCGATACCCTGTATGCCCTGATAAATTCCCGTGTCGCTCAGATTGACGTAAGCCATATCCGTGATTCCCGTCATCGAAACGTATTCGAGATTTCCGCAATTTGCAAATACGCTTCCG